>DCTI01000248.1:0-5402 GCA_002329525.1 Negativicutes bacterium UBA1444 | reverse complement strand
GCAGAGCGGAACCGCGCGGAAGATCAACTGCGGGAAAAGGTGGGCACGGTCTTCGTCATTCGGACAGGCGCCCAACGACATGCTGCCGCCGGAGGAAAACGGTGAAATCGCGGTAGCTTGCGCGCCGATGACAATGCAGGTGAACAACAGCATCGGATTGATCCCGGTGGCATTCACAATCGACGGAACGATCGGGAACAAGGCCGGGGTTACGACGCCTAGCGTACTGCTAAAGAAAGACATGATCCCGCCAACGATGCACATCGCAATCGGTACCAGAAAACTCGGTACATTTACGCCGATCCAACTGGCCAGGATTTTGATGGTCCCGGCTTTGATCGCCACCGAAATCAGCATTCCCACGCCGCAAATCATGATCAGGGTACTCCAGGGAACGCTGGCGATCACTTTTTTCTCGTCGCCCAGCTTTAACATCAGCGCGACTACCGACAACAAAATGGCCAACAGGCCAATGTCCATTTTCGAGTTAACCCAGCCGATGGTCTTGTTGCCGGGCAGAACCGATTGCAGGATGGGAGCCGCCAGCACGATCACCATCATGAAAACGATCAGATACAGGGTTGTCCGCTGTTTTTGATCAAAAGCGACTGGTTTTTCAATCTGCAGCACGCCGCCGGTTGTTGCCTGACGCCGGCTAAACAGGATCAGGGCGGAGAGGACGACCAGCGGAATCACCATGGTGGCCGCAAAGATGGAGGTTGTGTACGCAAAGGCGGCGGAATCGGAATAACCGGCCCCTTTGATCAAACTGCGAAAAATGATGCCGCTTTGGCTGGTCATAAAATTGGCGCCCGCCAGCGCACCATAGTTGACCGCCATCGCGCCAGTCATTTTGCTGATGCCGGTTTTGTCGCAAAGCATCAGGGAAATCGGCGCCATGAAGGCCATAACCGTGAAGAATCCAGCCCCCAGACCCGCAATCAGGGTGGCGGCGAAAAAAATCGCCAACGGCAGCATATGCGGAAATTTACGACAGCCATAGAGCAGATGAGCCGCCAGCTTTTCCAACGTTCCGTTGACCAAGGCAAAATTGTAAAACAAGGACACCGCAAAGATCACGTAAAAGATACTGACCGGCCACATGCGGATCACTTCCGCCGGTTTCAGGTTCAGGACGAAACAGCCAATGATGTACGCAAAGGCCATGGCAAAAAAACCGGTATTAATTTTTGTCCGGTAGCCGAGACCTATGGAAACCGCAATTGCCAGAACAACAATCAAGCTGATCATATCGTTTCTCCTTTACATTATGATGGTAAGGATTTTATTCCAAACCCAGTAGCCGGGCCGGGATCGTCCGGGTCATCATGGTCAGCTGCTCTTCGGTGATGCCATGATCCGCCAAATATTGCATATACTCCGCCAGGGCCAGTTCCCATAGCGGATTTTCCACCTGCCCGCCATCGGTGTTGACCATTACATGTTCGTAGCCGACTTCCCGAATAATCGCCAGATTGTCCGCCAAATTGCTCTTGTATACGCCACCGCCCATCGGCTGGGCGTAGCAGCGTTCGAGAATCACATCATAATCCCGCACAATTCTGGCCTGATCCTCGTGGGACATCCCGACGACCCAGAACTCTGGGTGGGTAACGACGATTTTTTTCAACCCCATGGTTTTTGCCTGATCGACAACCGGGAATATTTCTTCGGGCGCCAGATGTCCGGTTCCCAAAACAGCGTCGTATTCCTTGATCAGCCGGAAAATTTCTTTCAGCGGCTCTACAACCTTCCCCTGATCCAAACATTCAATCCCGCCACTCTTGCCGTTTTTCCGGATCTGGTTGGCCGCATGCGTTGTCGGCAGCCAAACCACTTTTGCGCCCATCTTCAGGCCGGTTTCAACGGCAACGGGATTTAAGCCGCCAATCGCATTGTTCAACGTAACGCTGCCGAACATCGTAAAGTTATTGTCGCCTTGATGGACAATCTTGTTGTACTCGTTGGCCAAAAATGCACGGTTCATGGTCGTGCCGTGATGCGACTTGATGACGATCGCCCTGGCCCCCACCCGGATTCCGGCCTCCATCAGCTCGAAGTCCGTATACGCCCGTTCCCGGATATCCGGCGCCGAATGCACATGCATGTCAATGACGCCCTTCAATGATACTGTCCCCATAATTCTCCCCTCCATGTATTTTTTGTGATTCTACTCCTCTTTCCGTTACTTTGGCATCCGGTATCCCAAAAATACTCATAATAAATTGCTTCCATTTTGGAGTGACAGTTATTCCTGGTGAACGTTGCGATTGTGTTCCAGTCGGTTCAGCAAGGCGTCGCGAGCCGTTTGAATATGTCGGCGAACCAGCCCTTCCGCCCGGTCGGCATCGCGGGCGACAATCGCCGCAAAGATTTCCTGGTGCTCCCGGACAGCTTGTTCACGCCGCCGGGGATCCAAAATGTTCAGTTTGCGATAACTGCGCAGGGATTCCTGCAATAAATTTACAAACGATTTGACCCGTTTCATTTTGCTGGCATTGAGAAGCATCGCGTCAAATTCACGCAACCCCTGAATGACTTCATCCACCCGGTCCTCTTGCTCGGCCAGCCGGGTTTTCTCCACTACGCGGCGAAGTTCCTCCAGCTCCGCCTCGGTGAGCTTCGCCACGCTGTGACGGATCGACAACGCCTCCAACAGTTCCCGCAATATATATACTTCCTCGATATCTTCCAAATTGATGTCTTTCACGACATCGCCCCGCCGGGGGATATACTCCAGAAACTCTTCCGTCTCCAATTTACGCAGCGCTTCCCGAATTGGCGTCCGGCTGGCCCTGAACTTTTCGGCCAAGTCCCGTTCAATCAACCGCTCCCCCGGCTTAATGCGCCCGTCCAGGATCGCTTCGCGCAAAAATTCATAAATGACTCCGCGAATCGGTTTGGTGCTGGTCAACTCCGGCGGGATCGTTAAAAACTCGGGCATTCTTTCTCCCCCTGTTCCGTCCATCACAATGTCGCCATACTATTCATCAAAGAATCGTATCCGGTATCCCAAATAATTGTTGTTTATTTTTCGCCATTATTTTTAAAATTCCTTCTTTTTATTCCCGTTTCGGTGCGACAATCTTCTCAAGTTATTCTCGAACAATGGATTATGCCCGTCAAAATAAAAAAAGCCGGGTCAGGCCCGGCAAGAAACCAAGTTCAAGGTTTTATTCCGCCAGCTTCCGGCCGACCTCGAATGCCCGTTGCAGCAGCTTGGCGTCGCCGGCGGCGGTATCCGGTCGGTTGGCGCCCGTGCACACGATGGTTTCGGCAATCTGCAGACCCATAACCTGCAACACGGACGCGTTCAGATCAAAGGATGCCTTGAACGAATCCGCGCCGGTCTGCCCCTGCGAATAGATCATCACGGTTTTCTTAATTCCGCAACGCGGGCTGAAATCGGCATCCATCAACGGGAACAGGCGGTCGAACAAAACCTTCACCTGACCCGATACCTGCAACATGTACACCGGGGAGCCGATTACGACTGCATCGGCCTGTTTGATCTCTTCATACACCGACTTCATGTCATCGTCGATCGGGCAGCCATATTGTTTCCGACAACTAAAGCAGCTCTGGCACGGCCGAATGTTCATCTCGTTGATCGGGAAGACTTTCACCTGCGCGCCCGCCGCCTCGGCTCCCTTGACGACTTCCAACACCAGTGTCGCCGTGTTGCCGTTTTTGCGCGGACTGCCGATAAATGCCACGACTTTTTTCATCGGGTTTTCCTCCTTCGCCTGTCAAGGCCTCACGAGTTATGGAGTTTTTTCAGCAAGAAGGCCATGTTCTCGCCAATATTCCGCATATTGGCCAAACCTTCCGCGTCCTTTTCCACTTCGCCGATTTCACGGCCATACACCATGTTCCAGTAGGTAGAGCCTACAATGAACATCTGCCCGTACTGGAAGAAATGATTCATGGTATCCACGGCGTGGATCGCACCACCCCGGCGCACCGCGGAAACCGCCACCGCCACTTTGTGCTTGAACAGACCGCCGTTGGCGCTGGACACGAGTCCGGCCCGGTCGATCAGCGCCTTCATCTCCGCCGAGACGTCGGCGAAATACGTGGGCGACGCCAGAATGATACCGTCGGCGGCCATCATCTTCGCCACGCATTCGTTCAGGATATCCTCCGAAATCACGCACTTGTTGTTCTTGGTCCGAAAACAACCGTAGCAGGCGGCGCAACCCCGCAGCTGGCTTCCCGCCAGTTGGACCAGCTCGGTCTCGATCCCCTGTTTCTCCAACTCGGCAAAAATGGTCCGGATCAGGATGGCCGTGTTCCCGTTCGGCCGGGCGCTCCCGTTGATTGCCAACACTTTCATCTGTCTTCACCTCTTTTATTTATTGATCAATCATCGTACCAGACAGTCGGTCCACCCGTCACTGCCGCACGGAAATGGGCCGGTTCGGCTGCGCCTGGAGCTTTTGCCACAGGCTGCCGCTTTGGTCGATCATCTCCCGCAAGTCCGCATACGGCACCCGGTAGCCGCTGATGGCCCCCGTGGCGTAACGGGGGATCGAATACACCCTCACCGCGTCGGCCGACAACAAAAAGGCCGCATCGGCGCCGCGCCAGGACCGGACAAACTCCTCATGCCGCCACTCGTCCCAGAGCCCGGCGATCCGCAGGCGGTAAGCTTCGCGATTCCTGTCGCACAGCTGCCGGATCGCGGCGGCAAAATCGGTGTCCGGCAGAAACAGGTCCTTCAGGTCGTAGATTTGCCCGGTGGTCAGGTTCAGATGGATGCCCCGGTCGATCTTGTTGGGACGGGCCGTGCCCCGGGTATAGCTGTAGCCCCGGAAATGGATCCCCAAAAGCTCCCCGTTGTAAAAACTGACGGTGAAATCGCCCTGCAACGTGCTCTCCGGCGAAGGATTGTTGAAGGCCAGCACCGCATCCCGCAGAGTCGTGTTGAGTGTCGCCTGTCTTTCCGGGTCGGTCAACCCCGCCAACTGCGGCAGGAACAGTTTGCCGTCGCCCACTTGTTCCCGGACGATTTGCAGTTCCGGCGCCGCCGCGCCGGCCGAACTTTCGGCCCCTAACCCGCCGAAGAGGAAAATCAGCGCCACCAGCCATATCCGACCTTTGTTCATGCGTTCGCTGCTCCTTTGTCGAGTGCGTTCCAGACACAACCGCCCAAAACTTTTCGCCGGGCAACGCTGCCAGGCCCCCTCGTGGAAATTATATCACACCACGCCCAGATGTTGCCCGGAATGACTTCGCAACCAGACCCATGACCAAAAACCGGGACGACTTTTACGTCATCCCGGCATTTCTTTCCTAGTTCCCGCATGGATTTACTTGACCTGCGGGATCCACTCCGCATAGCCCATTCCGGCCATCTGTTCCAGTGGGATGAACCGCAGCGCCGCGCTGTTGATGCAGTA
>DCTI01000155.1:19187-24909 GCA_002329525.1 Negativicutes bacterium UBA1444 | reverse complement strand
GAACCCACCCAGGACGGGGTCACCGCCCCACACACGGTTTTGAAGACCGGGGAGACCACCAGGCCTCATTCGCCCCCACGTGCTCTTATTCTACACGAAAAATGCGGGTTCGACAAGGACACGCCGCCAAGTTACCCAGCTATATCAGGGGTTGAAAAACTCCTGCACGGTTTCCCAGGCCACTTCCTGCAAAAACTGGGCGGTTTCCGCGTCCAATCCCGCCTTGTAGCTGAGCCCCACCGGCGACTGTTTGAACAACGTGGCATAGGTGGTAGCGGCGGCCAGATAGGTCCCGGCCGGGCTGGGGTGCCGCTTGTCCGACACATACAGATTGAGGTCGGGGCGCTGGGCGATGGATTTGGCAAAAGCCAAGCCGGCCGGAATCACCAGCACGTTGTTGTCGTTGCCGGCTTGCGTGTAGGCTGCCGCCAGTTGTTGCGTCATTTCCGGTTTATCGGCGTAGGCCCAGGACATGAAGAAAACCGGCGTAGCGTTATGTTGCCGTACCGTTGCGCTGTGCTTTTGCGCATATTCGGTAAAGATGGTCTTCAATGTCGGATGAACCGGGCATTGGCTGCAGTCCATCATGATCGCCACATCGAACAGTTTTTCTTTGGGATCGTTGAACACAACCTTATTGCCCGCCGCAAACGAATACGCCGCAATCCCTTTGGGACGGAAATAGGAATTGACATCGTGCCAGTCCCAGCCGGAGCCGCTGATGGTCACCGAAGTGGCGCGAATTTTGTGCGCGGGCATTGCCGCCTTCACGAGCTGGAGCACTTGGTTGTGCATGCTGTTGTTGTAATAGAAAAAACTATTGCCGATGAAAATGATTGAGGCCGGATCGGCGATTCCCAGATCCTTGACTTTCGGCGCCGGGCACTGGACCGGCGCCGTTGGTTCGGCGGCCTGCGCCGGAGCAACTCCCGTTAGTGCCAGGCTCACGACAAACACGGCCAACAGCAGGACCGCCTTTAGGCAGGACGAGTTCATTTCATACTTTCTCATTGTTTCACTCCCCTGTAAAAAATTATCATCCTTATTTTACTATGGGAAATCGGCTCTTGCCAGCGTCTTTCCGTTGTTTTTCCCAAATTTTCAGGCACAGTAAAAGCCCTGCGTTATGATGGACGCAGAGCTTTTTGCATTCCTGGCGATTGAGTTATTCGCCGATATATTCGAAACGTGGCCGGATCTGTCCGTCCCGCTCCATCGTTTCCAAAAACATGGCGACCGGCCGGACCCATAGGCCCCGCTCGCCATACAGCGCCCGGTACACCACCAGCTGTTCGCCGGTTTCCGAATGGGTGGCCAGTCCGTACACTTCATACTCGCCGCCCTTGAAATGCCGATACTTGCCGGACTTGATCCCGTTCATTCGCCGCACCTCTTCCAGCCGTCCGGCTTGCCATATCCCGTCGGCCGGGCAAATCCCAGTTCCGCGTGGTCCGGCCGCAGCAATACTTCCGCCGCCGTTCCACAGGCCGACACCTGGCCGTCGAACATCGCCACCACCAGGTCGGCCCATTCCATCACCCAGTCCATGTCGTGCGTCGAGATTACCAGGGTCTTGCCGGCTTTATGCAGTCGGCCCATGATTTCGCACAGGTTCACGCTGCCGGCGTAATCGAGCCCCGCCGTCGGTTCGTCCATGACCAGCACGTCCGGTTCCATCGCCAGCACACCGGCCAGCGCGACCCGTTTCTTCTGACCGGGGCTGAGAAAATGGACCGGGTCCGCCAGATAATCGGTCATCTCCACTGTTTCCACCGCCGCTCGCGCCGCCCGCTCGGCTTCCGCCAGCGTCAGGCCCATGTTCATCGGCCCGAACAGGACATCGTCCAGCACCGTCGGCGCGAACAACTGCATGTCCTGGTCCTGGAAGACCAGGCCGATTTTCTGCCGCAGGCGGTTCACCGACTGCCGCGAATAGTCATAGGGTTTCCCCTGGTAATACAGGGCACCGCCCGTCGGCCGCAAGATCGCGTTGAAATGCAGGAACAGCGTGGATTTGCCGGCTCCGTTCGGGCCGACCAGGGCGACCCGGGCGCCGGCCGGAATGGCCAGATTCAGGTCGCGCAAGACCGGTTTGCCGGTCTGGTAATTGAAACAGACATTTTTTGCTTCCAGTATGGGAACCGCTGTCATGAAAGTCCTGCCTCCGTTCAATGAAACCGCCAGATGGACAACCCGAATACCGCGATAATCAATGTCAACCGCAATGAAGATACCTGCTGCGGCGGATAGCGGAACACCAGCCGCTCGGAATAGTTGCGCGAGGAAAGGCCGATGAACAGATCCCGGGCCGTGAGGAAAGATTTGCGGCCGAGATTACCCGCCAGCATACCGATGGATCGCAGCGAACGTGACAGGGTCGAGTAGCCGAGTCGAGACTGCTGCGCCGTATAAATCTGCGCCGCCGTATGCAAAATCACAAAGATGAAGCGGTAGGCCAGGAGCGCGACTTCCAGCACCGGCCGCAGAAAGGCGATCCGCGAACCCCAGGCCACCAGATAGCTGACCGGGGTCGTTCCCGCCAGAAAGAGCAAACAAGCCGCCGCCGCCAGCGAACGCAGCAAGGCCGCTTCCATCGCCTGCCTCCCGGCGGCCGTGATCCCGACAAACAACGGGCCGGCCTGCCAGCTCCAAAGCGCCGGGAAGGGCTGCAACGCGAAGCTGAACAGAATCGTCGCGACCGCGGTCAACAAAAACGGCAACAACGTCCCCCACAGTCGCAGCCAGTAGAGGAGGGGCATGCCCGCCCGCCATAGGAGCGCCGACATAAACAGAAACACCGTCAGGTTCACCGCCGGCGAACCGGAACTGACGGCCAGCATTAGCCCGCCCAGCCCGACGGCCAGTTTTTCGGCGATGCTGATATGGGAAAACCGGTTGTGGTAGGACAAATAATCCAAAAACAGCATTGGATTCAGGCGGCCCGGGTCGAGCGCCGTCCCCGCTGATAGCCGATCCAGTAGCCGATGACACCGGCGCCGAGCGCTGCCTGCACTGCGAACAGAAAGGACTCCACTTCCGCCGAGGGCGGCGACCAGATCGATTTAAACCACGGTTTGTACTCCGGATTGATTTCGGCCACGACATCCTTGACCTGGTCGTCGGCGCCGCCGAATTCGGCGCCCGCTTTCCAGATGAGCGGGAAGGCCGCGATGGCGACCACCAGCAGAATCAGAATCAGATTCTCATGCTTCTTCATGCCTTGTTCTCCCGCCCTTTCCACCAAAGATGGATCAACCCCTGGTCGTTGTAACGCAACAGGGTGTTATACACCACGACGCTGAGCAGTCCTTCGCTGATCGCCAGCGGCACCTGCGTCAACGCGAACACGCCGGCGAATTTCGCGAACGAGGTCGCCAGGCCGCCCACCGGGTCCGGAAACGCCAGGCTCAGTTGCAATGCCGTTACCATGTACGTCGCCAGATCCCCCAATGCCGCGGCGGCAAACACCGCCACCTTGTCCGACAGTCCCACCGCCCGGGCGCCCCGGAAAACCAGATAGGCCGTCACGCCGCCGGCGATCCCCATCGAGAAGGTGTTGGCCCCCCAGGTGGTCAGGCCGCCGTGGGCCAGCAGCAACGCCTGGAATGTCAGGACGATCCCGGCGCAGATCCCGGCCACCCATGGACCGAACAGGATCGCCGCCAGGCCGATGCCGGTGGCATGGGAGCTGGAGCCCGTCACCGACGGCATTTTCAGCGCCGACAGGACGAACACGAAGGCTGTCACGAGTCCCAGCAACAATTTGCGTTCTGGGTGTTCTTTCAACAATCGGTTGATTTTCCAGATTCCCAGCAACAGGAACGGCGCGATGACCGCCAGCCAAAACAGAGCATGCTGTTGCGGCAAAAATCCTTCCATGATATGCATGGCCTGGGCCAGATTCGGCAGCAACCAGGCCGACGCCGCGATCGCCAGGCAAGTAATTGTCTTCATGCGTCCTCCTAATAGGAACTATTACTATTAATCATCGTAGCAAAACCTATCCGTTCTGTCAAATCACTCAGTCACAACCGCAGTAGTCGCCGGCTTCGGCGACATGTTGCAGATAAATTCGCCGGAACGCCGGGTTCTCGCCCAGGCCGTGCAGGCAGGATTCCACCCGGTAGCCGAGCGATTGCAGCCGGCTCCGCCAGGAGTCGGGCTCCTCGCCGGCCATGTCGTTCAGGGCGTGATCGCCGGCCACCAGCATGAACGGCATCAGCACGACCTTGCCCGCCCGGCCGCGCTCCAGCCAGGCCAGCGCCTCCGCAAACGTGCGGCTGCCTTCGACGGTCGCCGTGAATACCGGCAGGCCCGCCGCATCGAGCCGCGACTGCAGCAAATCATAGCAATGGTCGGACTGGTGCCCCGTCCCGTGTCCCATCAGGATCACCCGGCAATCGTCCTCGGCCGTAAAATCCGGCAGCTGAGCTTGCAGCGCCGCGACCGCGATCCGGTAGTCGTCCGGCCGCTCCGGCTCCGGTCCGGCGCAGCAGAGCAGCGGCCGTCCCAGCCGGAAGGAGGAAAAGGCTCCGGCGGTCCGGAACGGTTCCATCGCTGCCGTCAGGCGGTCGTACTCGTCGCCGGGAATGATGTGGGTCGGCTGGACAATCACTTCGGTGAAGCCTTCCCGACGCAGGTTTTCCAGGGCCGTGGCCGGCGGTTCGATCCGCACGCCTTCTTCTTCCAGGATCCGGGCCCGCACCATGCCGGAGGTAAAGGCGCGGCGGATTTCCCATTGCGGATACTGCCGCTGGATTTCGGTCTCCAGCACATCAATATTGGCTTGCCGGGTCTCGCGAATCGTGGTGCCGAAGCTGACGACCAGAATCGCCCGTTTGGCTTGGTTCATCAAAATCTCATCCTTATGCGTCGGCCGGAGCAGCCGGTTTAGTTTTCCGGGTCAAAATCGTCGACAGGTAGGTGACTTCCTGCGGCGATACCGCCATCAGGTCGTCATGCACCGTCTCGTCGGCGTGACCGCATTTGGCCACCATCAGCGCCTTATCGGCGAACCCGTGCCGGTGCAGACTTTCCCGCAGTTGCTCGAAATGGCGCGAGACTTTCATCAGCACCAACCGGTCGGATACCGCCAGCACCTGCTCCAGTTTCTCGGGGCTGATGGTCGCGGGAACGACGCTGAGGACGTCATCGCCTTCCACAACCGGCGTCCCGTGGTGACTGGCGATGGCGCAGAACGCGGTCACGCCGGGAATGGTCTCAATGGGCAGGCCGCAGTCCGACAACAGTTCGAAGACATAGATGTAAGTGCTGTAAAACATCGGGTCGCCGAGCGTCAAAAACACGACATTTTGCCCCGCTTCCAGGCGCTGTTGGATGATGTCGCGGTTTTCCCGCCAGGCCTCGGTCAGTTCGCCGGCGTGGTAGACCATGGGAAACACCAGTTCCAGGATTTCCACGTCTCTGCGCAGATGCGGTCGGGCGATCGACAGGGCAATGCTGTCGTCCCGCTTCTCCGCGCGGGGTGCAATGACCACATCCGCCGCAGCCAGAGCCCGGACCGCCTTCAATGTCAATAATTCGGGATCGCCGGGGCCGACGCCGATGCCGGTGAATTTTCCAGATGCCATGCGTATCCTCCTCTTTCGCCACAAAAAAAGATCTCCGCCCCAAAGAGCCGAGATCCTATCTGAAATGCAACATTTCAAATCCCCTTCCCATCGCTCGTGGGTGCCAACGGTGATTGTCAAACAGGCAGTTC
>DCTI01000155.1:9973-19134 GCA_002329525.1 Negativicutes bacterium UBA1444 | reverse complement strand
GCACCGGACTTCCCTATTAAGCCCAAATCGGGCGCCTGTTTCCTATGGATTTATTTAATTGCGAGTAGATTATACCCGAAGCGGCGAAAAAACACAAGGCGGCGCCAGCGGGACTATGCTTCCCCTGGCCGCCGGCAGCGCTTTTACTCAGCTGGACGAATCCTGCCGGATCTGTCAGCCAATGCAGGCGCGCGTTATGCTCCCAGCAACCGGGTTATTTCGCCGGTATAGGTCAAAGTCAGGCGGTGCATGGCTCGCGTACAGGCAATATAAAGCAGGCTCCGGTCATGCTCGCTGGAATAGGTTTCGTGATTGGCCGCAGGAATGATTACCCGATCGAATTCCAGCCCTTTTGCCATCTGAATCGAAGCAATGGAGACCCCTTCCGAAAAAGTCGCGCTGGCCGGTAAAATCAAATTCACATTCTGTTTCGAGGCCAATACGTCAAAAAGAGTCTGGGCGGCGGCGTTTGTTTTCACGATGATTCCGAGAGTTCCATGGCCACTGTTCCCAAATTTCTCGATTTCTTGCTCTATCTGGTCGATTTCTGCTTGTCCGTCGCGGCAACAGAGCAGTTCCGGAGCCTCTCCATGGCGTTCTACAGCCTCGATCGAAGCCGCCTTGAGAATACGTCCGGCAAAAGTGATAATTTCATAAGTGGACCGGTAGCTCTTGTTCAGTTCAACGCACTCCGCCTCTTTATATATCTGGCGCAAGTCGTTTAGCGTGTGTCGATGCCGGATATGGATCGACTGTCCGAAGTCTCCCAGAATCGTTTTCCGGCAGGAAAACAACAGTGTGATCACCGCGTGTTGCGTCGGTGTGTAATCTTGCATTTCGTCGATAACCAGGTGCTGGATCAGCGGATGCTCCCTGATCCCCTCAAAGGCGGCGAGAAAGTAAATGAACGGATAAACATCCGCCCATTCCAAAGTGTTCTTCGCCGGCATCACAAATTTGTCCGCGCTGTTCATTTGCTTATAGAAGTCCTTATAGAGCGACAGTGTGTTTTTGATGGTTAACCGTGTGAGCAGGCTTTTTAAGATGCTGCGCGAAGTGGGCAAAGAATCGCCCAGGAAATTCTCTGTTTCAAAGCGGTTACGAATATCCTCGGCCAGCAACTGCAGGCGGCGCTTGACCGGATGCCGCCGATAAGCGGCGAAGCGGCTGCCGATCCATTCGCTTGTCGCGATGAAGCGGTCATAAGTATAATCGGCCGGTGCAAAAATGGTCTCAGGCATCCGTTCCAGATATGCATCCATCTGTTCCTTAAATTCCAGGGTGGATTTGAAACGCACCCGGTCCGCCCATTTTGTCTCTGCGGTTTCCAGAGGATCTGGCTCCGACTCGAAACGGATGATGCCGTCGAGCTGCTCCGCCGCGATATCGGCAAAGCTTCCTACGCCGACCGGTTCTTCGCCTAATTCCGGCAAAACTTGCGAGATGTAGTCCGCAAAAACCTTGCTGGGGGATAGAATGGCCACGTTTTTCGCCAATAACCGGCCCCGGTGACGATACAGCAAATAAGCGACCCGATGCAGCGCGACGGATGTTTTGCCGGAGCCTGCGACCCCTTGGATCAGGAGTGTCCCGGCTTGTTCGTTCCGAATGAGCCGATTCTGCTCCTTTTGGATCGTGGCGATAATGGATTTCATCTTCTCGTCGGCAGTGCGGCTTAATTCCCGTTGCAGAACGGCATCGTCGATCGCGACGGAAGTCTCCAGCACATATTCGAGTGTGCCGCCTTTTATTTTGAATTGCCGCTTTCGGGTCAGTTCGCCCGTAATCCGCCGGGCCGGCGCATCGTACCCCGCCGGTCCGATCTCGCAATCGTAAAACATGCCCGCCACCGGCGACCGCCAGTCCGAGATCAGTACCCGTCCGTCGGCAGTAAAGGCGAATCTGCCAATGTAAAAGGCAGCCGGCGGGTTCGGCGACGCCGCTTCGCGAAAGTCGACCCGGGCAAAGTACGGAGAGTCCAGCAGTTTGACGAGTTTGTCGCGGCTATCTACCGCAAAGACGCCCCATTTGTCCATTTGCCTTAGTGAAAGTTCATTTTGGAACATTTCATGCGGATCGATCTCGCCGCAATATTGCGCCATGTAACGCTTGACAGCCATATATTCCCTATCGGTTTGCTCGACCGATTCATTGGCCCGTTCGATAGCGTCAACCAGTTTGTCGCGAATCATCGCCAGGTGATCGGCTTCGTCGGGAAAAAGCGTTTTTTCAGCCGTTTCATTGCTTTGCTGTGCGGTCTCCATTTGAATCCTCCCTGGAAAAAACCATTTTCTGCGTAGGATAACCAAACTCCGTCAGCAGCGCCGCCTCGGCGAAGCCCAGTTCCTTGAGCGTTTTACGATGCCCCGTATCCGCCTTGTCGCCTTCCCGGAAGGTGGTAATGCTGACTTCTCGGTCTCGCAGCAACTCTTTGACCGCAACCGCCAAAAAATCCCGCGAAATGTTCATTTTCCGAAACAGCGGATGGATTGCCAAGAAGTCTATACTGCCCGTTTCATAATTGATCATCATGCCGCCGATGGCGATGGTGCCCTCGGTCAGCATTAGCGCGCTTTTTTGGGCGATATAGCGCCGCAAAACCGCCAGATGTTCCTCCTCCGCCAAATGCGGAAAACCGTCAACGGCGAGATGCACTAACTCCATCCAGCTGGGAATATCCGGTTCGTTGACAAAACGGATTTCTCGCGCACAACCTTTCCGAATGTTTCCGAGCGCTGTTCGCTGATCGGCAAAGTTGAATTCGAGCTGCAATGGATAGAACACCTCGTTTTTGCGAAATTGACGGGGAGATTGTTTGTACATCGCTTTAAAAATGCTGCTAAAAGCCTGTTGCGTGTCATAACCGGCCAGTAGGGCGATGTCAAGAATCGGTTTGTTTGAAAAGACCAGTAACTTGGCTGCCTCCGTCAGTTGCCGCCGTTGCGCATACTCATGGATCGACAGTCCCACCGTATCAACAAAGATTCGGTGCAGATGGTATTTCGAGTAGTGTACAGCCGCCGCCACTATATCCATATCGATTTTTTCGCTCGACAGATGTGTTTCGATATAGTGGATTGCGGCGATCACCGTCTCCAAGCTGTTCATGGGACCTCCTTCCCGTTATTCCGTGAACCCGGTTGGAAAAATGACTGATTCTATTATATTGGATTTGAAGCTGTCATTTTTAATAAATATTGCGATTTACCGTCAAGTTCTTTATTTCCCATTAAAAAACCGGCCGGGGGAATCCCCCGGCCGGCCCGTTCTATTTTTCCTCGAGATTGGTGATCGCCGCCGCCTGTTTTCGTTTGGCTCGCCGGGCCGCCGAACGCCGCTTGTGCAGACGCGACTCCGCGAGCCCACCCGCCGCGACCATCACCGAAAAATAGCCGAGCATCTTGACGGGAGAATAGTCCCGTTCGACAGTTGTGGTGGCAATCAGGCCGACTTTTCCCATCTCGGATCCCCGATACAGAATCCGCGCCGTCCCGACAGTTTGGCCGGCTTGGACGGGAGCGGCGATTTTGTCGGGGACATCGACGACGATTTGAAATTTACCCAGATCATCGTCGGAAACCGGGACAATCAGATTGGACGCGGCGGCGAGTTGCACGCTGTCGCTCTTGCCGTCGGCAACCGGGGATGTTTTCAAAATATCGCCCTGTTTGAACAGTTCGACCGGCCGCAGTTTACTGAATCCGAAATTCAGCAGAGCCTTCGAATCATCCCACATCTGATCGGAATCCAGCACTACCGCGATCAGGCGGATGTTATTCCGAACGGCGCTGGATACCAGGCATTGTCCGGCGGCATCCGTGTAGCCCGTTTTTACGCCGTCGGCGCCTTCGTAGTTCCAGAGCAGCTTGTTTTCGTTATACAGGTCCCGCTCATAGCCTTTGTTATTCCAGGGTATCGTTTTGTGCCGTGCACCGACTATTTTGCGAAACAGGGGATTTTTGTAGCCGTAGGCAGTGATCTTCGCCAAATCCTGGGCGGTCGTATAATGGTTCGGGTCCGGCAGCCCGTTGGGGTTGGTGAAATTGGTATGGACGGCGCCGATGGCACGGGCTTTGTCGGTCATGAGCCGGGCGAATTTTTCCACGGACCCCGAAATATGTTCGGCGACGGCCACGGTGGCGTCATTGCCGGAATGCAGCATGACCCCATAAAGGGTGANNAGAGTTTCAGCCGCTCGCCCGGCTCCAGATAGATCGAAGAGCCTTCCGTGTTGGCGGCGTTGGCGCTGACCGACAGGACATCCTCCAGGTTCCCCTGCTCCAGGGCGGCGATCAGGGTCATTATTTTGGTGGTACTGGCCGGATACATGGCTTGCGCCGCTTTTTTTTCATAAAGAATCTTGCCGGTAGCCGCCTCAATCAAAATGGCCGACTTCGCCGACACATTCGGGAACGCAGGCGCGGCCGCCGCCAGACCCGACCAGCTGATCAATATGACGAGACTTAGGAGAAAAACGCGTCGTATCAACAGGGACCTTCCCTTCAGTATATCCTTCGTTTGCAGACGTGGCCGCCGCATCCCCGGCAGCTCTTCGCCATTGTAAGTATAGCGAATCCGGGTAGACGAGTAAAGCCCTCAATTCGGCAGGAAAAAGCAAAAGGCTCCCGGCACAATCACCGGGAAGCCTTTTGCTTGGTCATATAAAACCGGACTTATTTTTTCGCCGATGCCTTCTTCACTTCGGCGACGATCGATTCCACGGTGTCCTTGCCGATCTTGTCGGTGTACTCGGCATAAACGGACTTGACAGCATCCTGGAAAGCCTTCTGTTGTTCCGGGGTCAGCACGGTGACGGTCATGCCGGCTTCTTTCAGCTTGGCGGTCTGCGAATCGTTCATTTCCTTGCTGATCTTGCGGACATAGTCGCGGGCCACGTAGGCGGCATCCTGGAATACCTTCTGATCTTCCTTCGGCATGCCATCCCAGACCTTCTTGCTGATGATCAGGATATGCGGGGTGTAGACATGGCCGGTGAGGGTGACATATTTCTGGACTTCGTTATACTTGGACAGATAAATGGTCGGGATCGGGTTTTCCTGGCCGTCCACCGTCTTTTGCTGCATGGCGGTGAACAGTTCGCTGAACGGCATCGGGGTCGGGTTGGCGCCGAGCGCTTTCCACGTCGCCAGATGGATCGGGTTCTGCATGACGCGGATCTTCAGACCCTTGACGTCTTCCGGGGTTTTCACTTCATGCGCGCTGTTGGTCAGGTGACGGAAGCCGTTTTCCCAGTAAGCCAGGCCTTTCAGGCCTTTGGCTTCCATCAGGTCGAGCAGCTTCTGGCCGGCCGGACCGTCCATGACGGTGTAGGCGACGGTCGTGTTCGGGAACAGGAACGGCAGGTCGAATACGCCGAGTTCCTTCACAATGCCGGTCAACGGCGAGGACGACGGGCCGGTCATCTCGAGGTTGCCCATCCGGGCCGCTTCGGTCGTTTTCACGTCGTCGCCGAGCTGGGCGTTGGCGTACAGCTGGATATCATATTTGCCGGGCAGTTTCTTGTCGATTTCTTCCTTGAATTTCTTCAGGCCGAGGTATTCCGGATGGACTTCATTCAGACCGATACTGATGCGGATGACTTTCTTGCCGGCGGTTTCCGTTTTTGCGGCGTCGGGTTTTGCCGCCGGTTTCTTGTCCGACGACAAGCAACCTGTCAGCAGGGTGGTGGCCATCACCATGACCATTGCCAGAACGAACCATTTCTTACTCACTCTTTTTCCCCCTCTTTTCTTGTGTTGGTCTATCATAGCGACATTTGCCGCCATAACCCTTAGGAAAAGACATTAATCGCCGTCAGCGATTCACCATGTTCGGAATAAAGGTGATCAAGCCGGGAATGTAGGTAATCAGCATCAGCACAACGATCATGACGCCGATGAAAGGCAGCAGGGGTTTGGTGATTTGCCCCATCGAAATCTTCGATAACCCGCAGCCGACATACAGGACAGTTCCGACGGGCGGGGTGATCAGACCGATGCAGAGGTTGACGCACATGACCACGCCGAAATAGACGGGGTCCAAGCCGTAGCTTTCGGCGACCGGCAGCAGCATCGGCGCCAGGATCAGCAATGCCGGCGTCAGGTCCATGACGCAGCCGACAATCAGGAGCAGGATGTTGATCCAGAACATGGCCAATAATACATTGCCTCCGGATAGGTCGGTCAAGGTCTTCATCAGCATTTCCGGCACCTGGGCCGTGGTGATCATGTAGCCGGCTGCCGTCGCCGCTCCGCAGACGAGCAGGACAACCGCAGTCCCCTTGGAGGCCATCACCAGGATTTCCGGCATCGCCGACAATTTAAGCTCTTTGTAAATAAACATGCCGATGAAGAACGCGTAGACGACCGCGACCACGGCGGCTTCCGTCGGCGTGTAGATGCCGGTCACGATCCCACCGAGGATGATGATCGGCAACATGAGCGCCCAGCCGGCTTCTTTGATGGCCGTCATCATTTCAGCGCGGGTCTGACGATGGCTGACAGCCTTGTAACCGTGTTTTTTCGCATGGAAATACCACACGGTCATCAAGCCCAGGCCAATCAACAGTCCGGGAACGATCCCGCCCAGGAACAGTTTGACGATGGAAACCCCGGCCACCACGCCGAACAGGATCATTGGGATGCTCGGCGGGATGATCGGCCCGATGGTGCCGGCCGCGGAAATGAGGGCCGTACTCTTCGGGACATCGTAGCCTTCCTTTTTCATGATCGGCAGCAAAATCGAGCCGATGGCCGAAGTATCGGCTACCGCCGACCCGGACACGCCGGCGAAGATCATGCTGGCCACAACCGAAACATACCCCAGGCCGCCGGTGACATGCCCAACGAGGGCGTTGGCGAAATTGACGATTCTTCTCGACATGCCGCCGACATTCATGATTTCGCCGGCCAGCATGAAGAACGGGATCGCCATCAACGGGAAGTTATCGATTCCACGGTATACGCTCGAGGCGATATTCGCCGACGACAGCTCGTTCGCAAACAGCATCAGGACAATCGTCGTCAGAATCAGACTGAACGCGATCGGGATATTGAGGAAAATGAACCCGAACAGACTGGACAAAAACGCGCTTAACATGATGATCCCCCCTGACGCTGGTTCGTGCCTGCCAATAGATAGTAGGTTTTCAGAACAGCCTGGACGATCATCAAGCCGCAGACGAAAGGAACGACAAAGTAAACATAGCCTTGGGGAATTTCCGCCGCCGGCGACAGCCAGTCGAAGTTATCCCGCATCAGCAGATAACCGCCTTCCATCACGGCGTACAGGGCAAAGATGATCAGTAAATTGGTGAAGAACCCAACAATTTTGCGGAGCGTCGGCGGAAATTTTGTCACCAGGATGTCCAATCCGAGATGCTCATCATGGATATACGCCAGAAACGAGCCGATAAAAACCAGCCAGACCAGCATGAACCGGGCTACTTCCTCCGACCAGGCCAGCGAGGCGTGCAGGTAGTAACGACTGACAACATTCGCAAACACGATGATTACCATCAACACCAATAAAATCATGGTCAAATAGCGCATAACCCGTTCAATCGCCGAGTATACCGCGTCAATGATCTTTCTCATCAGCTCACCTGCCTTTCCGCGGTTCTATTTTTTGCGGGCCTCGACTTTGGCCAGTTTTTCGTAGTACAGGGCGATGCCGGAATGATCGTTCTGCCCCTTGCCGTCGACTTTCAGCGCCTGCAGGATTTCCATGACGGATGCGGTGAGCGGCAGCGGCACGCCTACGTCGTGGCCGGTTTCGATGGCATTGGCCAAATCCTTGATATGCAGGTCGATCTTGAAGCCGGGCTTGAAGTTGCCGGCCATGATCATCGGCGCTTTCGCTTCCATGACCGTGCTGCCGGCCAGACCGCCGCGGATGGCGTTGAACACCAGTTCGGGGTTGACGCCGGCTTTGGTCGCCAGCACGAAGGCTTCGGACACCGCGGCGATGTTCAGGGCGACGATGATCTGGTTCGCCAGTTTGGTCGTGTATCCGGCGCCGATATCGCCGCACAGCACCACGGATTTGCCCATCTTCGACAACAGTTCGGTGCAACGGTCGAACAGTTCCTTTGTGCCGCCGACCATGATCGACAGGCTGCCGTCGATCGCTTTGGGTTCGCCGCCGCTGACCGGCGCGTCAAGCATTTCGACACCTTTTTTCGCCACTGCCGCCGCAATTTCCTGCGAGG
This sequence comes from Negativicutes bacterium UBA1444, assembly GCA_002329525.1. GTDB lineage: Bacteria > Bacillota > Negativicutes > UBA1444 > UBA1444 > UBA1444. The sequence continues at coordinate 10,925 of DCTI01000155.1, read as the reverse complement.
CCAGCGGGGCGATCGAGCTCATATCGACGAGAACCAGGCCCGGCTTGGCTCCTTCGAGGACGCCATTCTCGCCGAGAACGGCCGCTTTCACGTGCGGCGAGTTCGGCAGCATGGTGATGACGACTTCGGATTGCGCGGCCACGTCTTTGGAAGTCGGCGCCGATTTGGCTCCGGCCGCCACCACTTCCTTCACCGCCTCCTGGTTGATATCGTACACAACCAGTTCATAACCCGCCTTGAGCAAATTTTTGGCCATGGGTTTCCCCATGATGCCCAATCCGATAAAACCGACTTTTTTCATTTGAATCCCCCTCCTAAACTATTGATGAACGATGGTTTATTTTGATTTCAGAAGCTCGCGGACTTTCGCCGCGATGGCCTGCGAAGTCAGGCCGTAATAGGCCAGCAGTTCTTCGTAGTTGTATGCCGACGTACCGAAAACATCCGCCACGCCGACGAAATCGAGCGGGGCATGGGGTTCACGCCGGAGCGCTTCGGCGATGGCACTGCCCAGGCCGCCGATCACGCTGTGTTCTTCGGCCGTCACCACCGCTTTCATTCCTTTGGCGGCGTCGATGACTCCCTGCCGGTCGAGCGGCTTGATCGTGCTGACATTGACGACTTTCACCGAGATTCCCTCCGCCGCCAGTTCTTCCGCCGCCGCGAGGGCCCGGGAGACCATGACGCCGTTGGCGAATACGACGACGTCGCCGCCTTCCTTGATGGTATACAGTTTGCCGATTTCGAACGGAGTTTCGGCCGGTGTCAGAATCGGCAGATCGTTACGGTTGATCCGGATGTACATCGGCCCGGGGTGATCGACCATCGCCGCCACCATTTTCGTCGTCTCCACCGCGTCGGCCGGCACCAGCACGGTCATGCCGGGAATTCCCCGCATCAGGCCCATGTCCTCGATGGACTGGTGGGTCGAACCGTCGCCGAAATCTGAGAG
>DCTI01000155.1:0-9959 GCA_002329525.1 Negativicutes bacterium UBA1444 | reverse complement strand
ACGTTGAGGCCGGCGATGGAAATCGTCTGTCGCAATTGATCGTAGCAGCGGCCGGTGGAAAACACCGCGAACGAGTTGATGAAGGGAATTTTTCCTGTCAACGCCAGACCGGCGGCGGTCGACGCCATGTTCGCCTCGGCGATGCTCATTTCAAAGTAGCGTTCGGGATAGGCTGCCTGGAACAAGCTGGACATGGTGGATTTACCCAGGTCCGCTTCCAGCACCACGATATTTTTGTTGTCCCGCCCCAGCGCCACCAAGGCTTCGCCGTAGGCGGTGCGCAAGCTTTTCGTCGCCATGTTACGCCCTCCCCTTCCGGATAGTTTCCAGATCGCACAGGGCGGTTTTGCATTGTTCCGCCGTCATCATCCCGTTATGGAAAGCCGGGTTGTTTTCCGCGAACGAGATGCATTTCCCCTTTACGGTCTGCGCCAAAATTACGCTGGGCTTGCCCTTGGTCCGTTCGGCCGCCTCGAAGGCGCCGATCAGGTTCGCCACGTCGTGGCCGTCCGCTTCGATGACATTCCAGCCGAATGCTTCCCATTTGGGCCGGATCGGGTTCAGGTTGAACCGGTCGACGATGGGGCCGGTGGCCTGCAGCCGGTTGCAATCGACGATCGCCGTCAGGTTGTCGNNCGCCATGGCCGCTTCCCAGATCTGTCCTTCCGCCTGCTCGCCGTCGCCGACGATCACGTAGACGCGGCGGGGGCTGCCGTCGAGACGCAACCCCAGCGCCATCCCGTTGGCCACGGACAGGCCCTGGCCGAGCGAGCCGGTATTGGCTTCAATACCCGGCGTTTTGGTCATGTCCGGATGGCCCTGGAGCATGGCACCGAGCGATTTCACCTTTTTCAGTTCGCTGACCGGAAAATACCCCGCCAATGCCAGCGCCGCATATTGCACGAGCGCGGCATGGCCCTTGCTGAGCAAAAACCGGTCCCGGTCCGGATTCTTCGGATTGGTCGGATCAAGTTTCATTTTGTGGAAATAGAGCGTTGCCACGATCTCCGCCGCCGAGCAGGAGCCGCCGAGATGGCCGACTTTCCCTTCGCCGATGAGATCGCGCACGATCAGTTCGCGCAAGGTCAGCGCCTTGTCCTCGATCGCCCGGATAGTATCTGTTGCTATCATTGGAACCTCCCCTTCATTCTCTCGCACGCGATCAGTCGATCGGCGTCAGAACAATTTTTAGGCCTTCCTTGCTTTCCATCAGGTCAAACCCTTTTTGCCACTGATCCAACGGCAATTCGTGGGTGATGACCTCGCCGAGATCGACGGTCCGCTCGCTCATCAGCACCAGGCATTTCTCCCAGACATCCCAGTTGTGGCTGAAGGTGCCTTGCAGCGCCACCGCCTTGGAAATGAGCTGGTCCAGGGAAAATCCCACCGGGCCGGGACCCCAGCCGATCTTGTTGATCTGACCGCAGGGCCGGACCACGTCGAGCGACAGTTTCAGCGTCGGCGAGAAGCCGGCGGCGTCGACCACCAGGTTCGCGCCGTAGCCGTCGCGCATGCCCATGATGATTGGCACGGGATCCTGCCGGGAACTGTTGATGGTCATGGTCGCGCCCAATTTCTTGGCGATTTCCATGCGGGCGTCGTCGCCGTCGGTTCCCACCACGACAATATCCGACGCACCGAGAATCGAGGCGATTTTGGTGCAAAGCAGGCCGATCGGGCCGGGACCGATGATGACCGCCAGATCGCCCGGTTTCAGTGGGGAATGTTTGACCAGGGAATTATACGCCACGCACAGCGGTTCGGTCAGCGCCGCTTCCTTCAGGCTGACGTTGTCGGGGACCTTGTGCAGGATGCGGCTCGGCACCCGGACATACTTCGCGAACGCGCCGTCGATCTGGAAGCCGTAGCCTTTGCGCTCCCGACACACATGATAGTTGTTGGTCCGGCACATGACGCACTTGCCGCAGTAATCGGCATGGGTTTCGGAAGTCACCCGGTCGCCGACCTTCCACCCGGTCACGTTGGCACCGACTTCGGCAATGACGCCGGCGAATTCGTGACCCAGGATGAGCGGCACGTTGACCTTGTAGGACACCTTGTTGTGATGCATGTGGGGATCGCTGCCGCAGATGCCGATATACGCGGTTTCCACCAGGACATCGTCCGGGCCGATCGACGGCACCGGCACTTCCCGCACTTCCGTGGCCCCGGCCACGTTGTCGTACTTGACGACCGCCTTCATTGTTTTCATGTTCTCATTCCTCTCCTTATCATATGGTCCGGCTCCGTTGCCGCGCCGTCTTCCGGAAATTTCAGTGAAACATCGTCGATCGTGGTCAGGATGTGTTCCTGCATCCAGTGCCGCGCCCGGNNTGATAGCGGATCGCCCGGTCGATCCCCATCAGTTCATTGATCTTTCGGTAGTAGCTGACCAGCACATCGCGAATGACATTGGAAACGTTAAACAACAAAGAGTTTTTCGTAGCCCGGGCGATATCGAGATGGAACTTCATGTCGGCGATCGCGAACTCCAGGACCGGGGCGCCGATTCGCTCAATATCCCTGATTGTAGCCAGAATGCAGGCCAAATCGTCCTCANNCCGCGTTGACCGCCGCCAGCGCTGCGTTTTCCGGCTCGACGATGCGCCGGTATTCGAGAATATCCATCATGCTCTTGCGATTCCACACCAGCATCGGCAGCAACGAATTCATGAACATCCCCGGCGTCATCATCTGGACAAAGCTGCCTTCGCCCTGCCGAGTCTGCGTGATGCCCATGGTGCTCAATTTTTTCAGTGCCTCCCGGATCGGCACGCGACTGACGCCGAACATCTGGGTCAATTCGTTTTCCGAGGGCAGCTTGGTCCCCGGCGGCCAAACACCGTTCAAAATATTGTCGAGCATTTGGTCATACACCTGCCGGCTGATATTCCGCCGGCTGATTGGAACGATCTCCATCCATCTTCTCCTTGCAAATCCCGTTCTGGTGCGGATGTCACCGACATACACACCACCCTGTACTTGTAATACATGTTACAGGTTATAATTTTCTGTATTCGATATTAAATTCCTGCTGCTCCAAAAAATTTTTGCAAATTATTTTTTGCCCAAAAAAATGCAGAGCGGAAGGCTCTGCCAAAAAGCTTTTGTTATGTTCATCGCTGCCCGAAAAACGTTAATCGATGATTTCCAGCAATTTATTTTCCGCCAGCAACGGCAACATGTTTTCGGAAACCCAAATTTCGCCTAAATGTAGTGTATCTTTGATTCGCACAATACAGGGTCCGTTCCGGTCAATGTGACGACAACATTTAATCGCCGCAATCACCGCTTCCCGCTCCGTGTCCAAAGTAATCGGGATTCGGGCGCCGGCTGGGTTACGGGCGGCAATCTGATTCGCAGACGTTGAGGTAAAGTCAATCTTGTCCAACACCTTACGGGTAATAAAGTCGGCAGTACCGATACCGGTCGCGTTTCCATGCGTTCCTGCCGACAAATCCAGCACAATGATCCGCTCGATCGACGGCCCGGTGTAACCGACCACCTCGGAAAATGCGGAATGACGGCCGATAATATTGGGATCCATGCCGGGTCCACTGATATCTTTTCCCACCTGTTCGACCAACAAAACATCTATTTTCGGCAGCAGCAGGGCGGGCAGCAAGGATTTTGCCTGAACAAGCAGCTCTTTTTCGCGTTCCAGCAACTCTTCTTTCACTAAGGCCTTGACCAGATAGGTCTGATCGAACGCGTTTTCCACAACAGCCAACCCGAATGCGAAATTCCCATTATCCAGGAAAACCTCGGCCACTGACGCGAGCACATTGCTGAACACGGCCCGTTCTTCCTGATGCAGGCGCGAGCAACCTACATGCTTGCCAAGACCAATGGCGATCATTTTACAAATGCCGCTCTCAATCGATCCCCGAAATCCGGTGTGTGGCTTGACCCGGTTGATCAGGACCACTTTGTCGGCTGATAAAGCGTTTTTATCAACATGAACAGGAATCCCTGCAGCAGTGAATCCAATCACCTCAACCTCCATGGATGATTGGACCGGTACGCCCATGGTTTCTTCCGTAATCCCATATCCGGCCAACACTTCCCGCTGGCCCTCCGCCGTTGCGCCGCCATGGCTGCCCATGGCCGGGACAATGAACGGCTCGGCGCCTCGTTGTTTAAGAAAGTCAACAGTGGTCTTCACAATTTGCCGGATGCTGTTTATTCCCCGGCTACCGACAGCAACCGCAACTGTTTGTCCCGGTTCGATCAAAGAGNNAAAGTTCCTGCCGTACTGCCTGCTCAACGTCAGTAATGCAGGCGGCCTCAAAATTTTGTCGCACTTTGACCATTCGGGGCAGTTGCATTTTTAAATCTTCTTCCAATAACACCGGCATAATATCCCCTCCATTATTCATCGCAACCTGGCAATGCATTTGTCGTGAAATAAGGAGCGGGTGGAACAGGTAGGACGTGTCGCCTCCCATTCCACCCGCTATTTCCGCGTTACCTGAGAAAATCGATTTTGCTTTGGCTTACAGGAAAAGTATGAACAAGGTTATGATGTGGGTGATTAACCCCAGTATGACCGGGATCGCCACCCGCTTGGCGACCTGGAACGGCGACACCTCGGCTACGCCGGCCATCGCGACGATCGCCGCGGTGATCGGCGACAGGCACCGGCCAAACCCGGAGGTCAATTCCATCGGCATCAGAATCAGAACCGGCTCGACTTTGAGATTGGCGGCGATCTTCGTNNCGGCGCCAGGCTGGCAAAGGCGAAGAACGAGGCATTGCCCGATCCCATGAGGAACGAACAGACCACCATGATGACGCTGATCACCAGCACGGTGGACCTCAGGCCAAAGCCTGCGGATTGCGCCAACTGGATCAGTTTGTCGACGGCGCCGATTTTCACGAGGCCCATGCCGAACGTTTCGGCGCAGATGATGAGCGACACCACGATCATGAATTGTTTGCCCATGCCGTCGAAAAATGTCACGACATTATCCAGCACCGGCCGGATTTTGCGATAGCGGACGAGTTCAAATCCCATCGCGATCACTGTGGAAATCAGCATCGCCGAAATCACATTCATCTTGATGGACTTGATGAAGAAGGGGCAAAACACAATAACCAAAATCAGAGGTATCGTGGGCAGAATCGCGTAAATTCGGGGCGGAAGCTCTTCGTTGGTTTTCTTTTCCGCCAATTTCACCGCTTCCACCGGCGCGGTCAACGCCTCTTTCCTATCCCACCAAGGCTGGACGAAATAGTGGGCGATACCCNNAGGCGACAGGGTCCAGGCCCGCCGTATGGGCGGCCAGAATCGCGTTCGAGGAAATCGGGCCGATATCGGTGAATTTCGCGGTCACGATGATCGCGACGGCAGTCAGTTTGCTGATCCCGGCCTTGATCAGAATGGGATACAGGGTCAGCATGAGCAGCAGTCCCAAGCCCGCATGACTGGGAATGAAAATATCCACTACATGACCGACAATGTAGCCGCCCATCATGACCAGCATCGGCGAATGGATCAATTTCAGCGGATAGGTCGATAAATCCGCCATCGCCCGGTTGGCACCGCACTGTTCCATGTAGCGGACGAAGCCGCCGATCGACATGATGGTCAGGCCCAGACCGGCCAGCCGGTCGCTCATCAAGCGCCGTACCGCATCAAAAATATCGAACCAGATGAAGCCGGTCGACTGTTTGGCGGGCAGAACCGGACCAATACCGAAGGCTACGGTGCAAAACAGCAGCATCAGGCCCGCGGTCAGCAGAACCCCCTGCGGTTTGTATTTTTTGGATAACATGTAGGCCACCCAGACAATAACGATGGTGGCGATGAATAAGCCAAGCATCTGTAATCCTCCTTGCAGCGGATATTTATTGCTCAGAACGTCTGCATGATTTTCAGCGCTTCATCCTTGATATCCTGATACACGCTCCGACCGTGCGAATCCATCGTCACCGCGAACGGTCCGAACTTTTCCACGTTCAGGATCCAGAGCGCTTCCGGCATTCCTTTTTCCAGCCAATAGCCGCCACCCACGGACTTGACGGCGGACGCCAGCTTCACGGCGCACCCCGGCGCCGCTTGCAAGTAGACCTGTTTATATTTTTGATAGGCTTTCACACTGCCTTCCCGCATGCCGCCTTTGCCGATGATGGCCTTGACACCCAACTGCCCCACCATTTCGGCATAGGGTTCCATCCGGAAGCTGGTGGTCGGACCGACCACCACCATATCCCAGCCTTCGCCGTTTTTTCGTAGCACCGGCCCGGCATGGAACACCACGCTGCCGGCGAAATCCACCGGCAACTGCCCGCCGGCCTGCAGCGTCTTCTTCACTTCCAGATGCCCCATATCCCGGGAGGTGAACACCGCGCCGGTAAGATAGACGGTGTCGCCAACCTGCAACTGCTCGACATCCTGATCCGTCAGCGGCACGTTCAATTCATAGCTTGCCATGCTTATTGCTCCTTTGCAAACAAAAATTCACGCCGGCCGTCCGGATAAAGCCGGATGCCAATCCTTCTCGCCACCCAACAGTGGAAGTTGATCGCCACCGGGCAGATCGCCGTATGAGTCGCCGCCAGGCCGATTTTCACCGCCAGGCAGGTGGTCTTGCCGCCGATGCCGGCCGGCCCGATCCCGAGGCGATTGATGTTCGCCAGCAACTCTTCTTCCAACTGGTTCAGCTGGGGGTCCGGATTTTTGTCCCGCCAGTCGCGGGTACTGATCGCTTCCCGGCTCAATTTGGCGGCGACGTCCATCTGTCCGCCGATGCCAATGCCAATAGCCGACGGCGGGCAAGGCATGCCGCCGGCATTGATCACGGTCTCATAGACGAGATCTTTCAGGCCTTTCAGGTTGTCGCCCAGCTGGGCGGTCGTCATGGTTTTATAGATATTGCCCAGTTCGGCGCCGCAGCCCTTGAAGCTGAGAATCATTTCAATGAACTTTTGACCCGGCTTGTATTTGTACTCGAAATTGGGTACGCCGTCGCCGGCGTTGTTGCCCGGATTGTGACGCGTGAGCGAATGGACGATGCTGGGGCGGGCATAACCTTTGCCGGTCGCTTCCACCAGCGCTTTCGGAATGTATTCGCTCAGGAGGTCCACGCCTTCCTCACTGCCGAAGCTGATGTAGACGGTAGGGAAGCCCGGCGACTGACAGACCGGTTTGTCCTGTTGATCCGCCAGCTGGACATTCTCCAGCATGGAGGATAACATGGCCACGGCGCCGGGATTGGTTTCGGCATCCCGCGCCTTTGTCAGCAATTCCAGGCTGTCGGCGGAAACATGGGTGCAGCTTTGCCGGATCCAGCCGAGCACTTCTTCATAGGTGATATTGAAATTCGCCAACTCGGTTCAGCTCCTTACTTTACCGTTTCCACGATGGAGGCCTTGATGCATTCGTCGGTCAGCTCCTGGCCAATGCCGGGGAGGTTCGGGATTTCATACAGGCCGTTCTTCGGCAGGTAATCATACTTGCAGGTCGAGGTGTTCGCTTCCAGCAGTGCGTAGCGGTGCAGTTCATGGATGGCGAAATTCGGGATCGCCGCTTCGAGGTGCAGGGACGCCGCCGTCATGATCGGGCCGCCGCACACATGTACCTGGCAGGTCATGTCGTAGACATGGGCCATGTCGCAAATCTTCTTGCACTCCGTGATGCCGCCGCAGGTGCCGAGATCCGGCTGGATGACCGACAGGGAACCGTCTTCGAAGAACGGTCGGAAGCCCCAGCGGGTGTAAACGCGTTCGCCGGCAGCGATCGGGATGTTCACATTGTCGGCGACTTTTTTCATCTGTTTCGGGTTCAGCGGCATGACTGGCTCTTCGTAGAAGAAGACGCCCAGCTCTTCGATCATTTTGCCGAATTGGATCGCCGAGGTCGTATCGGTGAGCGCGTGGGCTTCGACGATGATGTCCACATCCGGGCCGACGGCTTCCCTTATGGCTTTCAGGCGGTCATAGCCGACCCGCAGCACTTTCTGGGGTTGCGGCCCGCACAGATTGCGCTTTTTCACATTGCCGAACTCGTCCATTTCGTTGACGTCGACCTTGATGGAATCATAGCCGTCGGCGAGAGCCTGCAGCGCCGCATCGGCATATTGTTTCGGCTCGACCAGGATCGATTTGGTTTTGGCCTTGCCCCAGCCGAACTGCAACTGGCTGGCATACGTCCGCACCGTGTCCCGGCATTTGCCGCCGAGCAGTTGATAGACCGGAACATTCAGCGCTTTGCCCTTGATATCCCAGAGGGCGATGTCGATGGCGCTCATGCCGGCGGAAACGACGGTGCCGCCGCCCTGGCCCCAGAAAGTTTTCTTCTGCATTTTATCCCAGATCGCTTCGTTTTTCATCGGGTCCATGCCGATCGTCAGCTTCGCCAGATCCTTCGCCATGCCGAGACCGGCGGAAGCGCCAACGCCATAGGCCATGCCGACTTCGCCGTACCCGCAGATTCCTTCGTCCGTGTTGATTTTGACGACCACCGGACGCCATTTGCTGGTCGACGACTGAAGATCATTGGCCACATCGATAATGTCTACGCTGGTAATTTTCATTTGTTTTTCCTCCCCTGTTTTTGTTTTTTATATGATGGCGTTGATTTACGCCAATTCCTGCATCAGTGACGCAATATCGTCCGTTTGTTCCAGATTCAGAACCATTTCCTGAATCCGCAGCGCGGTTGCCGCATCCACAGCCGGTACGGCCAGGGAAACGAACTTGTTTTTGAGGCTCTCGTACTGCGGCGTGTCATTGGCCCCTTCCACCTTCTTTTCCAATACCCGGCCATCGGTGAATTCGATCCGGACATTGGCGTGTCGCGCCGGGAAAGCCTTGGTCGCCGTCTCGTCCTCGACGATGTGGATTTTGCGCGCCAACTCCAGCAATTCCGGATCCCGCAACCGGGCCGGCGTGAACTCCTCGAGCGTGACACTCTTATAAAGCAAGGCGCAGGCAATACAATACGGCAACGAAAATTTGGCTTCCTCTTCCGTTTGATTTTTCAGCTGCCCCGTCAAGTCCACGGACGTTTTATAGGTATCGATCCGGATATTGCGGATGGCCGGCACAGAAATTTCATTCTCCTGCAGCAGGCTGAATGTCGCGTCCAGCGGCGAATGGGTGTGGCCGCAGGAAGAATACATTTTATAGAACGCCGTGTGGGAAAGGAACTCTTTATTGTTGATCCGTTCCAGAAGCGTCAGCTCGCGGTCGGTCGAAGTCGCGGCCACGAACCCTTTTTTGCCCATGACAATGGTATGAGGCCCGGTGAATCCGGCCTTCGCCAACAGCGCCGCCTGAATGCCGCTGTGACAGGCATGGCCGATATTGAGCGGCTTGGCATGCGTGCCGAATGTTTCCTGCAGTCCCGAGGCCAACGTCCCGACGATGCCCAGCGCCATCTGCGCCGTCGGCAGGTCCAGTTGCAGCAGCGAGGCCGCAACTCCTTCCGCCGCAAACGCGCCGCAAGTCGAGGTCGTATGCCAGTATTTATAATGCGATGGGCTGACGGCGATGCCCAGGCGAATGAGAATTTCATAGCCGACAACCACTGCCGCGATGATTTCCTTGCCGCTCCGGCCCAGATATTCCCCCAGGGCAAGCGCCACCGGCACGGTTACCGCGCCGGGATGGGCGACCGCCAAACGGTGTCCGTCGTCGAATTCCACCACATGCCCCGCCAGGCCATTGATCCAGGCTGCCTGCGCCATCGGCAGTTTCTCTCCCTGCCGGATCGCCGTAGCTTGCGGTGTACCGCCCATTTCCCGGGCAATCCCCGCCGCGATGCGGACCGGCTCGGTCCGTGTCCCGGCCAGGGCGCAGCCGATCCAGTCCAAAATCCGAAACTTCGCATCGTGTACGACATTGGCCGGCAAATCATCGTATCGGAGCTGGGCGGCAAACTTTGCCATGCCGGTTCCTATTCCTCTATCCGGTTCCCCCATGAGTTTCCCTCTCTTTCTTTCAACAATTGTCAA
>DCTI01000002.1 GCA_002329525.1 Negativicutes bacterium UBA1444 | reverse complement strand
CAACTCGGTGCAGATGTTTACGCCGCTGTATATTGCCAATTATTGCGAGAATTACTGCATCTACTGCGGTTTTAACTGCCATAACAAGATCCGCCGCGCCAAGCTCGACATGGACGAAATTGAGCAGGAGCTCAAAGCGATTGCGGAGACCGGCTTGCAGGAGATCCTGCTCCTGACCGGCGAAAGCCGCTCGATGTCGCCGGTCAGCTACATCGGCGAAGCGGTCAAGCTGGCGCGCAAGTATTTCCGCGTGATCGGCATTGAAATCTACCCGCTCAATGTGGATGAATACGCTTACCTGCACGAGTGCGGCGTGGACTATGTCACCGTGTTCCAGGAGACCTACGACGCAGACAAGTACAAGACCCTGCACCTCGGCGGGCACAAGCGCATTTTCCCGTACCGCTTAAACGCACAGGAGCGCGCCCTGATGGGCGGCATGCGCGGCGTGGGCTTTGCAGCGCTGCTCGGCCTGTCCGACTTCCGCAAGGATGCGTTCGCAACTGGTATGCACGCCTATCTGATCCAGCGCAAATACCCGCACGCGGAGATTGCGTTCTCCTGCCCGCGTCTGCGGCCGATCATCAACAATGATAAAATCAATCCCAAGGACNNGAGCCGCAGCTGCTGCAGGTTGTGTGCGCATACCGCATTTTCATGCCGTTCGCGTCCATCACGATCTCGACGCGCGAGCGCGCAGGTTTCCGCGATAATATTATCGGCATTGCCGCGACCAAGATTTCCGCGGGCGTGGACGTCGGCATCGGCGGCCACTCCGGCGAAGAAAAGGGAGACGAGCAGTTCGAAATCTCGGACGGACGCTCGGTTGACGAAGTGTATACAGCCATTCAGGAGCACGGCCTGCAGCCTGTGATGGCAGATTACATCTTTGTCTGAAACCGCATCACACTTTTATGTGGTGCGGGCAGAACACGGAAAAAGCGGAGAAACCTTTTCCTTTCTCCGCTTTTCATTACAGCATGATGTATTTCGCAGGCGAGCCTGCCGGTGAAAACAGGCGGATAGATACATTCCTGGTTATCGCGCGATCAATCCATACAGCATCGTATGCAGCAGTTCGCCTGCTTTCTGCTCGGCGTCAGCTGCAGAATCTTCCCGAATGTAAACGCCGAGAAAATTGACGAATGCCCGGAACTGTTTGATCGCCTGGTCAAGCGTGACAGAATCTGCCAGCTGCTCCTTTTCGAGTATGGTGCGCAGCGCCGTATTGTTGAACTGGTCAAATGCCGCCCGGCACTGCTCGATTTGCTCGGCAAGATGGCTCTGCGGGNNTGCGGGTACATCAGCACATCGTAAAACATCTGACGATGGAGCGGATGCTGCTGAAAAAACTGCAGCCGGACGGAAAAGTATTGGTCGACGGTCAGCGAAGCAAGATCGATCCGTTCCTGCAGATAATCCACCATATCCTGAAACAGCATGGCGACACAGGAAAGATACAGCGCATCCTTGTCCGTATAGTAATGATACAGCAAACCCTTTGAAATGTTCCCCCGTGCGCAGATCTGATTCAAACGGCTGCCGGCATATCCGTGTGCAGAGAATTCAGCAAACGCATGCATCAGAATAAAATCACGGCTTTTTTTATTTCTCTCCGTCCGTTTCATGCATAGTACCCCTCTCAGGTTACAGTATAGCAAAATTTTGATATTTCAGCAAGAAGATATTGACCGCCCGGTTCGGCTGGTGTAACATGGAAACAAACTGAACGGTTTGTTTTGGGAGCGATAGTGATGGAAATGAGGAAAAGACTGATCTCACTTGCATTGGGCGTAACCCTGCTGACCGGTACCGCCGGAGCAGCTTCATGGCCGCAATGGGCGGAGCAGGCGGAACAATGGGCGGAGCAGAAGGGCTTGAGCGAAACCTTTACTGCGCAGCCGTTTTTGGACGTTACGCGCGGCAGCGCGGCGCAGATGATCTATGAGGCAGCCGGCAGCCCGTACGTTTCCGGTGAAATCCCATTTGTGGATATCCCGGAGGAGTATGCGGATGCGGTGACCTGGGCGGCGGAAAACGGGTATGTAAAGGGGATCGGAGATGAAAAATATGCACCCTGGGCACTGGTAACCCGCCAGGAATTTGCAGTGATTTTGTACCGCGGAGCGGGCTCGCCCGATCCCTATGCATATACTTTGGAAGATTTTGCAGATGTCGGCAGCGTTTCCGGCTGGGCGCGGGATGGCATGCGCTGGTGCGTCGGTACCGGCCTGATGAACGGGAAAGCGGATAACATGCTCGCGCCGCGCGATACGATCATGGTAGCGGAAGCGGCGCTGATGCTGCAGCGTGCAGATACCGGCGCTGCAGAGGAGGGAACGGTTTCGGTTTCCAGCCTGGAGGAGATCAAAACGCAGCTGCGGCAGGCCATGCAGGCAGCGGAGCAGCCGCCGGTTTTTGACGTTGGGGCGCTGACGGGCAGTACGGATCTGAAAATAGATATACAAAATCTTTATAACGCCCTTCTCAGTGAGCAGCCGGCCTTGAAATATGCATACGACCTGGAGGTCAGCGATGCAGGCAATGGGCTGGTTACCTGTACTTTTTCCTATATGCCGTATCGAACGGGGAATTATCCGGCCGGGTTTGATGGGGAAACTGTATCCGGCATCAGGGATTTACTGGAAGTTACCCGGAAAAATATCCGGACACAGGAGGATACGCCGATATATATTACAGACCGGGAACTGACCGTGGATAACATGAATAAAGCATTGCAGCAGGTAGGCGGAAGCTATATCCTCTGCCAGCTGAACCAGGACGGAACAGCCATAACCTATACGCCGGCAAATAATGCGTCTTATACGGATTGCGTTGCCCGGCTGGATGAGATTGATCGATTGGCGGATGCAATTATTGCAGATTGCACCGACAGCAGCATGTCGGATTACGAGAAGGCGGAGGCGCTGTACACCTATCTGACAGAGAATGTGCTCTACGACCACCGTTATTACAGTGATCCCAACCATATGCCGTACGACTCGCGCACGGCATATGGTGCGTTCCACGATCAGCTTGCGATTTGCGGCGGGTATGCGCAGGCGCTGCAGACGTTGTTTGACAAGGCCGGGATCCCGTGCTACACGGTCAGCGGCAGCATGGGCAGCGAATACCACATGTGGGATATCGCATATTTGGATGACCGGTGGCGCTATTTCGATGCAACAAGTGACCGCGGACGGGCGGATTATTGGTTTAATTACTTTAATGTTTCAGCGGAACAGCTGACGCGATATGAGTGGGATAAGGATTTTACCGCTTACCTGACTGGAGCGACAGCCTAACGCGTGGGGGAATGCAGGTTCGTGCCACAGGAACATTCGGACGGATAAACGGTTTATAGACCGCAGAAAGCAAAAGGGAGCAGCGCGTGAAAGATGCGCCGCTCCCTTTTGTTGTTTCAATTTTGACCAAAGCAGCATTTTGCCTACCGGCAGATACGGCATACCTCGATAGCGGTAATCTGTGGAGGAATACGCATAGTGGAGGAACTGCTGTAACGGATGCGGGCACGGTCGCCCGGACGGAAACAGCGCGTCCCCTGGGTATGGACCAGCACCTGCCGATGGGTGCAGCTGTCGCAGACGAGCAGAGCGCCGTCCAGGACAGCCAGCACAGTGGCATACAAGGTCATGGGTCATCACCTCGGATCGTGGTCTCAATGCCAGCTTATGCAGAGAGACTGTAAAATGTGACGGCTCAAACGCTTTTTATGATGAGGGAACAAAAAAAGAGCCTGTCGTCAGACAGGCTCTTTTGGAGCGGATGATGGGAGTCGAACCCACCTATGCAGCTTGGGAAGCTGCCGTTCTACCGATGAACTACACCCGCAGATAACAGTATCTATTTTACTGGCAGGAGCGTGGTTTGTCAAGCAAAAGATAATGTAAACTATAATTAATAAAATGGTTGACAATGCAAAAGAAGCATGGTATACTGCATCCAGCGAAACCGGAAACAGGGGGGATTCCAAATGGAGCAAAACAAACCGGCCAATATTCGCATGCTTACAGTCAGTGCGCTGTTCACCGCACTGATCGCGGTGGGCGCGTTTATCCGTATCCCGGTGCCGATGTGGCCGTTTACCTTGCAGACTTTGTTTACCACACTGGCGGGTTTGCTGCTTGGCCCGCGTTACGGCACGCTGTCGTGCGTAGCCTATATGGTGCTTGGGCTCGCAGGACTGCCGGTTTTTACGGGCGGCGGCGGTCCGCAGTACATCTTCCAGCCAACATTCGGCTGCATTGTCGGCTTTGCTGTTGGCGCATGGTTTGCCGGTATGATCGTGCGGCGGGGCAGGGCACGTGGTTTCCGCTTGTTCCTGCTGGCCGCACTGGCAGACACGGCGGTGGTCTATGTCATCGGCATGGCGTGGTTTTGGTGCGTCAAAGCGTTTTACTTAAATGACCCTATCGGCATGTGGACGCTGTTTGTGACCTGCTTTGTGCCGACTATCGGCGTGGATGTGCTTAAGGCGGCGCTGGCAGCCGGGGCAGCGGTGCGGCTTGCCCCAGCTCTCTCTGCCCGTGTGTATCCCAAGGCAGGATAATCAACAAAGGACGCTGTATGCGTCCTTTTCTTTTGTGGTACGCTATGCTATACTCTATACTGGAAGAATAATTGACAAATTCGGAATGGAGTTGCTATGTTCAAAAAAACAAAATCGGGCAAGCCAATTGAAGCGCGCCGCCGCACGCGCCGTCTGACCATCCGCGGCACGCTGTCCTTCTTCATTATCCTGACGCTGATCCGCTCGATCTTCATGCAGCGGTATGAGAATGTGTTTGTCTGCGTCCTGTCGCTGGTGCTGTTTTGCGTCCCTATGCTGATCGAGCGCAGCTTGGCGATCGACATTCCGCCGCTGATGGAAGCCATTATTTACTGCTTTATCTTTGCTGCGGAGATCCTGGGTGAAATCAACTCGTTTTATACCATTATCCCAGGCTGGGATACGATGCTGCATACGATCAACGGTTTTTTGGTCGCGGCGGTGGGTTTCTGCCTGGTCGACTTGTTTGACCGAAGCGAACGCTTTTCCTTCAAGCTGTCGCCGCTGTTCCTGGCGATTGTTGCGTTCTGCTTTTCTATGACGGTCGGCGTGCTTTGGGAGTTCTTTGAGTTCGGCGCCGACCAGTTCCTTGGCACAGATATGCAGAAGGATTTCATCGTCCACCAAGTCAATTCGGTTACCCTGAATCCTTCGGGACTGAATACGGTCATCCATGAGCCGATCGAAAGCTTGGTCGTTAACGGGGAGGACTGGATGGAATTCCCGGGCGGCTATCTGGATGTCGGCCTGATTGATACGATGAAGGATCTGCAAGTCAACTTTATCGGTGCAGTTGCATTCTCGGTGATCGGGTTCTTTTATGTCAAAAACCGCGGCAAAGGCAAGCTTGCAGCATCGCTGATTCCCATTGTGCTTGATCCGGAAGACAAACCGGAGGAAGCGGAAAAAGAAATTGAAAAAACTCCGCCTAAAGGGGAACCAAACGACGGCTGATCCCGTCTAACCGCGCAGAACATCCAATGAGGGGAGAAAAACAACAATGAAAAGACAAGTGACTGCCGCGGCACTTGCCGCGCTGATCGCTGCAGGCGCGATGCCGATCTCGGCCTGCGCAGCAGAGGCCGGGGATCAGGCGCCGGTACGTACGCNNCCACTGAGCACATGCAGTATATGAATGGATACGAGGACGGCACCTTCCGCCCGGACGCGACCATTACCCGCGCCGAAGCCTGTCAGCTGCTGACCGGCCTGCTGGTGGAGAAATCCGGCGGCGGAGATTATACGTTCATTGACGTACCGGCGAACGCGTGGTACGCGGCTGCGGTCGGTGAAATGACCGGCTTTTCTCTGGTAAACGGCTATGAGGACGGGAGCTTCCGCCCGGAGGATACCATCACCCGCGCGGAGTTTGTTACGATCCTGACCCGTTTCCCGCATGATGATATCGGTACCGAGCAGTCCTTTGCCGATGTTCCGGCGGCGCACTGGGCGTACAGCGCTGTGCAGACTGCGCTGGCGCAGGGGTGGGTCTCGGCGGATGATGCAGACAGCACCTTCCGTCCGGATGAGGCGATCACCCGCGCGGAGGTCGTGACCATCCTTAACCGCGTGCTCGACCGTTCGGCTGACGCGGCGATGGCAGCTTCCGGCGAGGGCATCCGCGTGATGCCGGACGTGCCGGATACCCACTGGGCGTATCTGGATATGCTCGAGGCGACCACTGACCACGAGTACGACAAGGCGAACGGCGTGGAAAGCTGGACCAGCTACGATAAGGAGACCACCGAGCTTGCCGAGGGCTGGCACAACATTAACGGCCTGCTGTTCCATGTGAATGCGGACAGCCAGTTTGACCGCAACACCACGGTGGACGGCCTTGAGCTCGACCGCAACGGCCGCTACACCACCGGCTCCGAGGAACTGGACAGCCTGCTGGCGGATGCAGTCGCGGGTGTGGTCACTGACGACATGACCCAGATGGAAAAGCTGCGCGCGGTCTATGACTACGCCAAGGAGACCTTCGGCTATCTGGGTATCGGCGAGGTCGATACCAGCAAGGAAGGCTGGGAGATCGAACAGGCGACCAGCATGCTGAAGAATAAGCGCGGCAACTGCTATTCGTGGTCGAGCGTGTTTACCTATCTGGCGCGCCAGGTCGGCTTTGACGCGCATGCGATCGCGGGCACGGGTGTTTCCCCCAAGGGCAGCGAGTCCGTACACGCCTGGACCGAGATCACGATCGACGGCGTGGCCTATACCTTTGACCCGCAGATCGAAAGCGTATATGCGGCGCGCTATGGCGAGAACTATGACCTGTTTATGAAGGAGTACGGCAAGGCCGAGTGGGGCTATGTCAAGTCCGAGCAGACTGAGCCGGAGCAGCCGGAAGCTCCCGAGGCGGACGCCACGCTGGTTTCCCTGATGGAAAAGGTCTACGGCGACAAGCCGTACGGCGGCATGGTCATGCAGACCGTTCTGTATGACGGCATGGGTGCGGACGGCATGAGCCGCGGTTTGGAGTGGTACCTCGGCACAGCGGGCATCGAGTTCGAGGCTGGCCTTGCTTCCGAATCCGCAATCACATCGGCAGCGCATTCGGTCGTACTGCTGCGCCTCAAGGACGGCGCTGACGCGGAGGCGGCCAAGGAGAAGCTCGCGGAGAGCGTTGACCCGTTCAAGTGGGTCTGCGTGGGCGTTGATCCGGATAAGGTACGTGTGGAGAGCAACGGCGACCTGATCTGCGTCGTGATGGACGAAGAGAACGGCGACTACTATGCGGACAACTTCCTGTCCTTTGCTGTCGCAGAGTAAACAAAAGAATGGAAAGGCCCGCAGCCAATCGGCTGCGGGCCTGTTTGTTTGCCGTCCCTTATGAGACCGGGCCGCGGACTGCGGTATTGTCCGAATTATCCTCCTTGATCTCGCCGCGGCGGAAAGCGGCGAGCAGTTCCTTGAGGTCGTCGATGGTCTGCTGAAGCGCATGGCCGGTGTCGGTCTCGCGGATGCGGATGCGGTTTTCCGAGCGGTCGAACGCCATCGAGGTGGACAGGATATCCTTGTTGTCACGGATGGCGGTTTCTTTGCCCGGGAAGGGCTCGTGCGCGGTGATATGGATGCCCCACGAGTCGTACACGAGCGTGTAGCCCGCAATGCCCGTGGTCGGCTGGTAGGCGCGGCAGAAGCCGCCGTCGATGACGATCAGCCTCCCGCCCGCCTTGATCGGGCTTTCGCCGTCCTTGCTCTTGACCGGCACATGGCCGTTGACAATGTGGCAGTGTTCGCCCTCAAGCCCGAATTCGCGCAGGATGCGTACGCAGACCTCGCTGTCGTTGTAGAACGAGTAGTACGGGTTTTTCGGCTCCGCCCAGGTGGACTGGTCTGCGATCAGGCGGCGCTCAAAGGTCGCGATGTGGTCTCGACCGAACGAGGGCGAGTTGCGCCCGCACCACAAAAACCACAGGAATTCCTTGCCGAACTGGCGTTCCGGTGTGCCTTCGCGGGCGTAGTAGCCCTCGCGTGCGACGGTTTCGCACCAGTCCATCAGCGCCTTGCCGGACAGCTCCTGCCCGCCAAAGGAGAATTTGAGGAACCCGCCCTTGTCGTCCATCGGGATGCAGCCGTGGAACAGCAGGTTGCCGTTAAAGCACTTGTACAGCCCGCCCTTGGAGTATAAAAAGCTGATGTGCCGCTGCAGTTTCTCGCTGCGCAGGAAGGAATTTTTGAGCTGCGCCATGAGCGCATGCTCCTCGGGCGACAGCCGGTAGGGATCGGCCGGGTCGATGGTGGGGAAGTCACAGTCGCGCAGCGGGTACTCGCCCGCGGGCAGCCGGACGGTCTTTTTCTCAAAGTCAATTTTGTCAAGCAGAAGTCGGTCGTCCATCCCGAACGACGGGTTGCGCAGGATGGTCTGCCCCTCGAGCTTGAACTGGATGATGGCGATGGCTTTTTGCATCTGCGCCATCAGCCGGATTTCCTGACTGGTAAAGGAGCTGTCCTTGGACACTTTGGGGATAAAGACCGCGCAGGGATCGTCGCCGTAGGTTTCAATGGCGAACGAAGCCAAGGGCAACAAACTGACGCCATAGCCGTTCTCCAGCGTTTCCATGTTGCCATAGCGCAGGCAGGTCCGGACCACATTGGCGATGCAGGCCTCGCTGCCGGCGGCCGCCCCCATCCAGAGGATGTCATGATTTCCCCATTGGATGTCGACGTGCCGATGTTTCATCAGTGCATCCAGAATCAGATGCGCGCCCGGGCCCCGGTCATAGATATCGCCGATCACATGCAACCGGGCGATGGCCAGGCGTTGAATCAACTCCGCCAGGTATATGATGAACGACTGGGCGCTGCCCGTTGTGACGATCGTGTCAAGGAGTTCCCGATAATACGCTTCCTTGTTGGCGACATGCTCCTGCTCCTCCAGCAGCTCCTCCACAATCGGCGCCGCCGGCGCGGGTAGCAATTCGCGCACGCTCTCCCGCCGGTATTTGGAGGTGAGCACCCGGCAAAGCCGGATCAAGCGGACAAGGGTAAGGCGGCTCCATTCCGCAGGGTCCGGGGCATCCTGCAGCAACAACGTCGATTTTTCTTCCGGATAATAGATCAGGGTCGCCAGGCTCTGCTGTTCCTGCCGCGTCAGGGAGTTGGCGAACAGCTCCCCAATTTTCCGCCGGATGGAACCGGCGCCATTGCGGATGACATGGGAAAACGCCTCATATTCGCCATGCACGTCGGACAAAAAGTGTTCCGTCTCTTTCGGCAGCTGCAGTAATGAGGACAACCTGACAATCTCATGGGACGCCGCCGGAATGGACGGATATTTTTCCGCTAACAGTTGCAGATAAGAGATATCATATTCCTGCATCAGCTTTCCCTCCGTGCCAAATTTACGTCCGTTGTTTGCCCCGCCCGCCAATGACTAGGATTGTCCCGGTCAGAATCAGCAGGGCGCCGATTCCCTGCAGCCAGGACATTTTTTCCTGGAACAGGGCCACGGAAAAAGCAATTGTGATGACCGGTTCAATCGTACTTAAAATAGACGCCCGGGTTGAGCCGATCCGGTCAATTCCGGCAAAAAACGCGCCCATGGCCAGGATCGTCGAAAACAGCACGACGCCCAGTACAACCAACCAGGCGTCTCCCGGCAACGCGAACTGCAA
Organism: Negativicutes bacterium UBA1444; assembly: GCA_002329525.1. Classification (GTDB taxonomy): domain Bacteria; phylum Bacillota; class Negativicutes; order UBA1444; family UBA1444; genus UBA1444. The sequence goes on along the minus strand of DCTI01000002.1, from coordinate 15,563 downwards.
AGTACCTGTAGAGCCGCCATAAATCAAAAAGCTCAACGCCGCAAAGGCCGAAATCGTAGCACTGGCCAACAACGGCGGAACATGCGCGGCAATTCGCCGCCCCAGGATGATATACACCGAATAAACCACCGCCGCGCCGAACGCCAACAGCAATCCAAACAGATCGGGTTTTTCCAGCGGCGTCCCCAGCACCAGCGCAACTCCCAGCAACGAGATCAGCGTCGGCGCCATGGTTTGCCAGGACAAAGGCTCGTGCTCCGTCAATACTGCCAGAAAAGCGACCAAAACAGGATAAACATAGAGGATCAATGCCGCCAGTGATGCCGGAATATATTGAACCGCCGAAAAGTAGAGCGTGGATTGCAGCGTGTAAAGGACCATGCCGAGGAAGGCGACGCCAATCAATTCCCGTCGCGGCATTCGCCACTCCAGTCCGTTCAGTTTTATATAAAGGGACAATATGAGTGCGGCCATGCCAAAACGGAAAAACAAGAGGGTTGGTACATTCACCCCGCATCGATAGGCATACAGGGCAAAAATCGGCATCAGGCCGAAGCCAAAGGCCGAGGCGAAGATCAAGGCGGCTCCCTGCAAATATCGTGACATTGGAATCGTTCACTCTCCCGTCCTACTTTCATTGTTTCCCGGTCCACCCGGCAAAGTCCTGCCCGGTTCGCCCGCTGGCGCGTTGCAAAATGGTCAAATTTGAGGCAAAATATAATCAGACAGAAAATTCAATTATTACGTTCGGTTATTTCCGAAATACATTGGCAAGGAGCGTGAGTGCATTATGGATCTGGGACTGAACAACAAAGCGGTTTTGGTGATGGCCTCCAGCACTGGGCTCGGCAAGGCGACTGCGTTGGAATTTGCCATGGAAGGCGCCAATGTTATGCTCTTCAGTCGGGGAGAAGAGTCACTCCGCGATACGCAGGCCGAGATCCGGGAGCTGACTGGTAAAGAACCGGCCTTTACGATCGGTGATGTAACGAAACCCGAAGACATTAAGCGGGTAGTGGACAATACTGTCGACAAATTCGGCCCGGTTTTTGCTCTGGTGAATAACGCCGGCGGTCCTCCTGCCGGAACCTTCGACGATTTTTCGGATGCGGCCTGGCAAAAGGCTTATGAATTGAATCTGCTTTCCTATATCCGGACCATTCGGGCGGTATTGCCCTCCATGCGGCAGCAGGGCATGGGACGGATCGTCAACTTTACCTCGTCCTCGGTAAAACAAGTATTGGAGAACCTGATCCTGTCCAATACGTTCCGTCTCGGCGTCATGGGTCTCACCAAAACCCTGTCGCAGGAACTGGGCAAGGAAAACATATTGGTCAACGTAATGGGCCCGGGGCGGATCGAAACGGCGAGAATCCAACAGCTCGACCAGATTCGGGCGGCCAAGACCGGGATTTCGCTGGAGCAGGTCTATGAAAACATGGTCAAGACGATTCCCCTCGGCCGTTACGGCACCCCCGAGGAATTCGCCAAATTGGCTGTATTTCTCTGTTCCGAAGCCAACACGTACATTACCGGCCAGACCGTGCTGGTGGACGGCGGCATGACCAAAACTTTTTAAGAGCGGTACAAAAAAGGACGCGGGACTCTTCGCACTATTGCAAGAGTCCCGCTTATTTTTATGGTTCGGCCGAAATGATTCGACGGCGTTTCATCCCGGCAAAGCCGGGTCGGCCGCCCAACTGGCGACATACTCCGTATGAGTGTCGGGTTTTGTCAACGCCGGTTCCCGAATGATCCAGCCGCCCGGCACGCCCAGTTCCTGCATGGTCAGCTCAAAATGACACATGGCAATCCCCAGATCGACCCGCTGCACGTCCGCCACACCCAGCAGCTTCCCGATCAGGCTGTCTTTCCCGTAGCCCGGCGTGCGCTGCAAATAAAAATGCCACAGCTCTCCCGCGTGGATAATCCGCCACGGTTGCTTGTTCGAAGCCGACGGCGCCCAGCGCACCATATCCAGCGCCACGGCAAATTCGCCCACGGCTTCGCTTGGCAAGGGATTTCCAAACCGTTCTTCAAAAAACAGTTGTTCCGCTGGCAGCCGGTTCGCACCGCCCGCCCGGCGGCGAATCCAGTCTTCGGCCTGACTGGTTTCCGCCACATAGCCGAGGGATGTCACGGCCGGTACGAGTTCTGCCGCCGTCGCCCCGATCCTTTTGGCAAAGCTGCTCTTGGTGAAGCTGCCGCCCAGCCAGCAGGTCCCTAAATCCAGATCCGTTGCGCTCAAAATCGCCCGCTCCATCAAATAGCCAAAATCCTCAAGATTCTTTTGGCCCGGGCCGACTGCGCCCACGATGAACCCGGCGGCATTTTTGATCACGCCGTAGGTCCCGACGCCTTTCAGTTCCTGGCGGTCCTGTTCGGTAGCACTCAGTAGCAGAAAACGGACTTCGGCGCCAAACGGCCCAACTTTTAGTTCATTCAGGCACGCCTGCAGCTTCTGTTTCGTCTCGGCTTGAATCGGCCGTTCCGGATGACGCCGGCAGGAGAAGCGTCGCCGTATCAATTCTGTGACCGGGCTGTTCATTGCGCATTCCTCCCTGCTGTCTATTTGTGCGACAGAAAAAATTCTATTTCCCTTGCGGCACCAATTTGGGAGCAATTCCGGCCGGAATCGGGCATACATACGCAGCCCCGTCCAAACCCGACCGCAGTTCCTCCTGTGCCGCCGCGGCCAGTTCGGGATGTTCCATGATTTCCACCGCCGTGGCCGCCAATACCTCCGCCGCGGTCAGCATGCCTTTGTGCGCGAATGTCGTCGCGCTCTGCGCCACCGTCTGCCAGGAATGCCCCGGTGTTCCGAATGCCTGGCAGGCCACGCAAAGTTGGGCGGTCGGCATGATCCAGCTGACATCGCCGACGTCGGTCGATCCGGTCAACAGTTTGGGGGAATGCACGCAATCCAGAATCCGGTCGGACAAGACCGTCCCGGCCAGAGCGGTAACATTTGCTTGGCTTACCCCGCCCAGAAAATCGGCAGCCATTTGCAGATCGTTGCGGCGGTCCTGTTCCGTCAGAGTGGCCTGGATGGCCCGGGCGAACTCCAGTTCGACTTCATCCGGGACCGGCGCACCGACGGCCTGGAAATGGGTCAGCAACAATTCTCCCAGCACCGCATTGGGGATAAAGTTGGAGCAGGCCTTTTCGAAAACCACTTCACATTCCGTCTCCGTCATCAGGGCGGCTCCCTGGGCGATTTTGCAAATTCGCTCGTAAATCTCCCGGACCTGCGCCACTTGAGGCGCCCGCATCAGGTAGAGGACCTCGGCTTCCGCCTGCACCACATTGGGCGAGACCCCGCCCGTATTGGTCACGGCATAATGAATCCGCGCTTCCGGCACCACATGTTCCCGCAGGTAGTTCACGCCCACGTTCATCAGCTCGACCGCATCCAGAGCGCTACGTCCAAGATGCGGTGCCGTTCCGGCATGGGAGCTCTTGCCGTGGAATTTGAACGCGACCTGGAAGTTGGCCAGGGTGCTCATGGAAAAGATGGTATTGTGCGTCATCGGATGCCAGGTCAATGCGACATCGGCGCCGGCGAAGACGCCTTCCCGGGCCAGGAAAGTTTTCCCGGATCCGCCTTCTTCGCCCGGACAGCCGTAATAACGGATTGTGCCGGAGATGTTGTGTTCCACCAGATATTCCTTGACGGCCACGGCGGCTGCCAGAGCCCCCACCCCGAGCAGGTTATGGCCACAACCGTGGCCGTTTTTCCTGCCAGCCAACGGTTTGAATTCCGCCACGCCAAGTTCCTGACTCATTCCGGCCAATGCGTCTAATTCACCAAGAATCGCCACNNAGTATTCACCAAGAATCGCCACTACCGGGCCGCCATTACCATAGCTGGCCGCAAAAGCGGTGGCGATCCCACCGATTCCCCTCTCCACGGCGAACCCGGCTTCCGTCAGCATATCGCAAAGCAGTTCTGCGGAACGGCTTTCTTCAAACCGCATTTCGGCATATTCCCAGATCGCCTCGCTGGCTCGGGCAAACCAGTCCTGCTTGTCGTCGATGATGTCATGAATTCGCTGCTTGTCCATTCCTGGTCCTCCTCTATTGCATCTGCGCCGGCGTCCGTAATGCAGCGCGACGTTCCAGATTTTTGATCTCACGGGCCACAAACCAGGCCGTCACGACTGACGCCCCCAGATCGGAAACCGGCCCGGCCAGCCAAATTCCCATCAACCCGAAAAAGTTCGGCAAAATATAAACCAAGGGAATGAGCAAAATAATCTGACGCAGCAGATTGAATACTATCGCGTATTTGGCCTTGCCCACCGCCTGAAAATAATTGGCGCCGATCAGTTGTACGCCGATAATCGGCAATAACGCCAAAAAGGTCTTCAGGCCGGTCGAACCCAGCCGGACCAGTTCGGCATTGCCATTGAACAGACGAATGATCGGTTCGTCAAACAACAGAATCACCAAAAAACCCAGGCAACAAAACGCGGTCGCCGCGAACGTCGCCAGTTTTACCACTTCGATAACCCGCCGGTAATTTCCTGCCCCGTAATTGAAGCCGATAATCGGCTGAGCGCCCTGGCTGATGCCCATGACCGGCATCAGGCTGAGCATCAGCACGCGGTTGACGATGCCGAAGGCCGCCACTGCCAACACCCCGCCGTAAGCCAACAGCTTATAGTTGAGAATCACCATGACCAGGCTGGCACTCAGTTGCAGCAGAAATGGCGCCATGCCGATCCGGGCAATGCCGGCGACGATCTCGCGGCGCAGTGGCAGATTCTTTGCCTGCAGGCGCATGGTCCCCGCACCGCGGATGAAATACGCCATGACCCAGACTGTTGCCACGGCCTGCGCCAAGACGGTCGCCCAGGCCGACCCCTTGATTCCCATGTGAAACCCGAAGATGAACAACGGATTCAACGCCGCATTCAACAACGCGGCGATCAGCATCGTTTTCAGGGCGGTCTTGGGATCGCCCTGGGCCCGGATCAGGTTATTGATGCCGAAGCTCACGTGCATGAAAATGCTGCCGGTCAGAATGATGGTCGAAAAATCCCGCGCATAAGGCATGACTTCCGGCGTCGCTCCCAACAAAGCCAGCAGGGGATCCAAAAATGTCAAGGAAACGGCGGTCGTGAGCAGGACCAAAATAATCATCAGCGTGACGGCATTGCCCAAAATCAGCTCGGCGCCATCCTTGTCCTGTTGCCCCAATCGGATCGAAACGAGCGCGCCGGCGCCCAGTCCGACGAACATGCCGACCGCCATCAGGACGACCATCAGCGGAAACGCCAGCGTAACCGCCACCAGACCGATCTCCCCGACGCCCTGTCCGACGAAGATGCTGTCCACCACATTATATAATGCGTTTACCACCATGCCGATAATCGCCGGCACGGAATAGCGCCGCAACAGTATGGATATCTTTTCTTCACCCAATAACTTGGCCTGATCCATAAATCCTCCCGAAATAAACCCCACCCGGTGTTCGATAACCGTATTATTTTACCACTATTCATTGCGGCAGACTACAGGGGAAACGGCGCCTTCACATTGACAAATTGTCCGGAAAATTCAACAAAGGGAATCCGCCGGCCGCTGACGAATTTTTATTATAAAATGCTATGGCGGGTATCCTAATGCTTTCCTTGTATCCACAAGTTCCGCCTGCGTGAAAGGAGCGGACCAAGATTCTTTCAAGCCGAGCGTTCTTCACCAATATCATAAAAATTACTTACATTTCCCTATTTCTCATTCAGTCGTTCTTCCCGCACCCATTCCTGCCGTCCGTCATGGGTGCGGTGTCGTTATTATTGTTCGCGCTTACGTTTTTTTCCACTCGCCCCAGTACCCGCTATATGTCGCTGTTGCTGATCGCCGTCGGCCTTTATTTCATGTGGGCCTATCAGGTTCCGATGAGCGGCTGGATCAAGGCCAGCATTTACAATGCCTCCTTGATTTCCCTGCTGCTCACGGTGCCGCTACTCAGCAGCATCCTGTATTTCGAACCCTATCAGCAGCATCTGTCGTCCTTTGTGGTCAAATACGTGTCCTCACCGTTCCGGTTTTATGCCGTAGTTTCGGCGATTCTTACGCTGCTGGCCTCCTTGATCAATCTGGCCAGCTTCCATTTTGTGCACCAGCTGTTCCGCCCCCTGGCGAAACAGTATCCGGAAAAACTATTCAACAGCGCCCTGATCCGCGGATTTCTGCCGAACACCTTATGGTCGCCGAGCTATATTTCCGTGGCCTTTATCTCGCAATATGTCAATTTATCCTGGCTCGCTCTCGCGCCCCTGGGGATTTCGCTGGCTGCCGCCGGCGCCCCGCTGCTGTTGGGGCTGGGGTGGCTGGAATACGGCCGGTCATCAATTTCCGCGCCGGTTCAGGACCCCAACCCTACGCCCGGATTCGAAGCCTCCCGCAAAAGCCTTGGGAAGCTCGTCTTTCAGACGGTTGTGTTAATTATCCTGATTGTTGCGCTGGAGCAGTACACCAAAAAGAGCGCCATGGTCATCGTTCCTCTGGTTTCGCTCATCGGTCCGTTGCTGCTGGCTCTCGCCTATGGCCGGAGCGAAGCGTATCTGGCCCAGGCCCGGGATTTTCTCCAACATCGTCTGCCGCTGATCACCAATGAAATCGTCCTCTTCACCGCTATCGGCTTTTTCGGCTATGCGCTCGGCATCTCCGAAATCCCGCAGTACATCCCGCTCCTGATCAACCAGCTCGGATTGGACACGCCGCAATTGCTGTTGCCGATTCTGGTTTTTTCGATCGGTTTGTTTTCCACCATTGGCATTCACCCGATGATCACCATCGCCGCGCTGGCGACCTCGCTGCCGCCGGGCAGCGTGCCGCTTTCCCCGCTCCAGATGGCCGGCGCCTACCTTGCCGGCTATATGCTCTACACCGTGTTGTCACCGTTTTCCGCCGCCAATTTGTTATTGGGAAGCTTAGCCCAACAAAGTCCCGTCACCGTCGGTCTGAAGGAAAACGGCGGGTTCGCCGTTCTCTATGCCGTGCTATGTATCGGCATTATTCTGGTCTGTTTTTAAACAATCGTCCCAAAACGTCGCCAGAACTGTATCGGTGATTGCTTCACTATCAAAACAACCGGGGCCTGCGAAAACTCATCGAAAGTTTTCACAGGCCCCGGTTGTTTTACAACGAATCCGGGAATAATGTTTCAGATGACGCCCGAAACCCAGGCAATCACTGTCATGATCAGGGTCGACCCAAACGCCCATTTGAAAATGAAACGCTGGTGATCGCCCAATTCCACGCCGGACATGCCGACCAGAATGAACGTCGATGCCGTCAACGGACTAAGCGGGAAGCCCGTCGTCATCTGGCCCAGAATCGCCGCCCGGCCGATCTGCGCCGGTTCGATTCCGAAAGCGGCCGCCGTCTGGCTGATGATCGGCAGCACACCGAAATAATAGGCATCCGGCGTAAAGATCAGACTAAACGGCATACTGGTCACCGCCACGATCAAAGACAGGTACGATCCCAACGAGGTGGGAATCAACGACACCAGGGTCTGCGACATGGCGCCGATCATTTTGGTTCCGGTCAGAATCCCCGTGAAAATCCCTGCGGCGAAAATCATTGAGGAAACGAAGACGACATTGGTTCCCTGCGCCGTGATTCGGGCCATCTGATCCTTGGGATTGGGAAAATTGACAATCAGGGCGATGGCGTAGGCGATCATGAACAGGATCGGCAGCGGCATCAGATTTTGAATCAGTGCGATAACCAACACGATGGTCAGAATCAGGTTGAACCAGAGCAGTTTGGGACGGCGCAGGGCGGCCTCTTCCGGTGACAATTCCTGATTATGCTCGTAATCGACATTTTGCACGCCCAAGCGTTTTCGTTCCTGCAAGCCAAAATAATAAGCGACGCAGAATACCCAGACCAATCCGGTCAACATGGCCGGAATCACGGGATTGAACAACTCCAGCGAACTGAGGTGCAACGTGGTCATCGCCCGGGCGGTCGGCCCGCCCCAGGGAATGATGTTCATGACCCCCGCCGCGAGACAGATCGTGCCGGACAATACCAACCGCCGCATTTTTAACCGTTCATAAAGCGGCAACATCGCCGAAATGGTGATCATAAAGGTGGTGGCGCCATCGCCGTCGAGAGCGACGGAAATCGCTAGAAACGCCGTGGCGATAACGACCTTCAGCGGATCGCCCTTGACCAGCCGGACCAGTTTGTTCACCATGGGCTCGAACAGGCCCACTTCCAGCATGAGTCCGAAGTAGAAAATCGCAAACACGATCATAATACCGGTCGGGGCGACTTTGACCAAACCCGCCAGCATCATTTTCCCCATGCTTGGCCCGAATCCGCCCAGCGCGGCGGTAATCACCGGCACGATGATCAAGGCCGCCGTCACCGACATGCGCCGACTCATGATCACTGCCAGAAACGCCAGAACTGTAAGAAAGCCGAGAAATGACAGCATTGTTTTTCCTCCTTATGTTATTGTAGGGTCTTACGGAAATAGTTGTCCAATGCTTTCGCCGAGTTTTTCCTTGCGTTCTTTCAAGCCTTTGCGTTTGTAGGACTCGTTGGGCGCTTTGGGGATTCTGCCGTGTAGAATCGAGGAAGACCGCAGCCGGCGGCCGATGGTTTTTTCCATCAATACGCCCAGTTTCAGAATACGGTCCACGTTGATTCCCGTCTTGATGCCCATCTCATCGAGCATTACCGCCAAGTCTTCCGTGCTCACCAAGCCGACGGAATTTGGGTCTTTATAATAGTAGGCGCCTGTGCCGGGAACCGGCGTGTCGTCGACAAAGTTGGCCGGCTGGCCGCCGATGCCGCCCAAGGTACTTTCGAAGATGTTGATGCCTGCCTGCAGCGCCGCCAGCACATTGGCCAGGCCCCAGCCACGCGTCACGTGGAAATGACCGACATGCAGATCGGGATTCGGCATGGCATCCATCACCATCGAATAGTAGCGATACACCTGATCGGGCGGCGCCGAACCGTCATGATCCGCGTGCTCGATATCCGTTGCGCCAATGTCCAGCCAGCGTTTGCTGAAGGTAATCGCGCTTTTCAAATCCGTCGGTCCGGAAATCGGGCTGCCCCAGATCGTGCTCACCGTTCCGTTGACTTTAATGCCGACGTCAGTCGCTTTTTTGATGCAACGTTCCGCCTCTTTCCAATATTCCGGCAGGGTGCAACCGGAGTTGGCGAAGTGATGCTCTTCGTCCGTGGAAACCATCATCAGGATCCGGTCCGGCCCGTAGCCGTTCTTTTTGGCTTCAATGGCCCGGTCCACCGCGCTTTCCCGGATCGTCACGGCCGTCAGTTCGATTTCGTCCCAGTTGATTTTGGCTTTCGCCAAAGCCCGGCTGTTCCGCACGCGTTTGAGCAATTCTTCCGCGTCCTTGAACTGCGGCATGACGAAGGAATTGCCCAGGTTCGTCAGCTCAATCCGTTTTACGCCCGCCAAAATCAGCTGCTCGGCATAATACGTCTTGGCATCGGTGGAAACAAACCGTTCTTCATGTTGGAACCCGTCCCGGATGGTAATGTCGCCAATGCGAACTTCTTTGGGAAAATTCATTGTCGTTCCTCCTTTTATCCTAATGCGCCTGATTTTCGTAAAGCCGTGACCTGTTCCCGGTCCAGCCCGGCCAGTTCCTGTAGTACGGCATCCGTGTGCTCGCCCAGGTTGGGAGCGGATGTCCGGACTGTTGCCTTGGTATCGGAAAACTTGATGGGGCAGGCAACCACCTTCATCGGCTGCCCTTTGGGGCTCAACATGTCGACGAACATTTCCCGCGCTCCTGCAATATGCGGGTCGTTCACCAATTGCTTCACGTCATTGATCGGTGCGCTGGGAACGCTGTTCGCCAACAACAGCTCCACGATCTCCGCCACGGTATGTTGCCGGGTCCATTCCGTCACGATGGCGTTCAGTTCATGATTATTTTTGACCCGGTCCGGGTTTTTCTGAAATTCGGGCCGATCAATCAGATCTTCCCGACCGATGACCTGACAGAACCGTTTCCAGACCGCATCGTTGCCCACGGCAATCACGGCCCAGCCGTCAGAGGCCGCGAACGTGTCGTACGGATAGATGAATTCGTAACGATTGCCGATCCGCCCCGGGATCCGGTTCTCCACCAGATACAACTGGATGATGGTTTCCATGGCGCTGACGACGGAGTCGACCAGGGCCACATCCACACTTTGGCCGCGCCCGGTTACCTCCCGGCCTTTCATAGCCGCCAAAATGCCGATGCAGCAGTTAAGTCCGGCCAGAATATCGCCCATCGCGGTTCCGCTCCGGGTCGGCGGCGAGTCCGGCCAACCGGAAACACTCATCAGGCCGCCCATCGCCTGACCGATGATGTCATAGCCGGGACGTTCCCGATACGGGCCATATTGGCCGAATCCCGATATGGAAGCAAAAATCAGCCGGGGGTTTATTTCCTTTAAGACCTCGTAGTCCAGGCCCAGCTTCGTCATAGTACCCGGCTTGTAATTTTCAATAACAACGTCCGCATTCTTGGCCATTTCCTTAAAAACAGCCTTGGCTTCCGGTTTTTTCAAGTCCAGGGTAATGCTCATTTTGTTGCGGTTCATGTTGCAGAAATAGGCGCTGCAGCCCTCCAGAAACGGCGGATAGGTGCGGGTATCGTCACCTTTTCCCGGCTCTTCGATCTTTATGACTTCCGCCCCCATGTCGGCAAGCAGCATGGTGCAGAACGGTCCGGCCAATACCCGGGTCAGGTCCAGAATCCTGACTCCCTTGAGTGCGCCGGCGTCAGCGTGTAAAAAACTCATCGCCCCAATAACCCTCCTGTGCGTTGTCGTTACCGATGCTATCGTGATTGTGAGCTCACGCCTTACTACTTTGCAAAATTCGTGCCAACTCTATATAGCATTATCCCGTTAAAAAAAGCGCTGAAATCCAGCGCTTTTCTCTCCGTTCACGAAATAATTATCAGAATTATTCTAAACAATTAAAATATTAACTCTCAAATTCTAAAATATTAGAAGAATCAAGTCCGATCATTATCCAGCAAGTATTTGGTTTTATTATATAAGGTCGCCAACGAAATCCCCAGCTGCGCAGCGATCAGTTTCTTCGATTCCAGACTGTCGCCATATTTTTTTAGCATGGATTGGAGCACGGCGCGTTCGGTGTTTTCCACAATCCGTTTCAGGCTGCCGGTATGAAGCGAAGCGGCATGGTCCGGCGTAAATTTTGTCGACGCCGCCTGCTGCGGCAGCCGCAGGGAATGGAGGATTCCTCCCTCGCACAGATATGCGGAAAATTCGACCACGTGCTTCAATTCCCGAATGTTGCCCGGCCACTCATAGTTGTCAATCATATCCCAGGCCGAAGCATGAAAAGAAAGGTAGCGTCCGTTTCGCTTACACCATTCGCTCAAGAAATGTTCCGCCAACAAATGCAGATCGTCTTGGCGGGCTTTCAACGGCGGAACTTCCAGGGTCATCGCATTCAGCCGGTAATACAAGTCCTCGCGGAACTTACCCTCCTTGGCCAGCGCCAGCAGGTTCTTGTTGGTTACGGCAATCACGCGGATATTGAGGGGCCGTTCGGCAGCTTCGCCGATTCGCCGGACTTTGCGTTCCTGCAACACCCGCAAGAGTTTGGCCTGCATATCATAAGGCAGCTCAGCGATCTCATCCAGCATGATCGTCCCGTTGTCCGCCACGAAAAACAGCCCGACCTTGCCCCCTTTGCGGGCACCGGTGAACGCGCCGTTTTCATAGCCGAACAGCTCACTCTCGACCAGCGTCGAATGCAATGTGGGGCAGTTCACGGGAACGAACGGCATGTGGGCGCGGGAACTGCCATTATGAATGGCCTGGGCAAACATTTCCTTGCCGGTGCCGCTTTCGCCGCAAATCAGAACATCTTCGTCGCATTGGGCGATTTTCTCGGCGAACGAGACCGCTTTGCGAATTTCGGGCGAAGCGCCCACGATATCCTGAAAAGTGTATCGGGCATGATAAATATGGCTTACGACTGAAGTCAGCTCCTGGTTTTTCTTGACATACTTCTCCAGTTCCTTGGAAAGAGCCTGAATTCTGGCGATTTCCTTCACCGTCGAGATGCCGCCGACGATTTGTCCCTGATATCGGATGGGTGCCATATCCACTACATATTCGGAGTTGCCTTCCCGCCGGTATACTCCCATTCGCGCTTCGCCGGACTTGGTAATCTGGGAGAGCACGCTGCCGGGACGCACCTTGGCCAGTGGATGGCCGACAATGTCCGATTCGTTCAGCCCGGTGATTTTCAGGTAGCTTTGATTCACGTAGCGGACCTGCCCCGCCGTATCCACAATCAGCACTCCGTCATAGATCGACTCGATCAGGCTTTTGATCCACGGTTGCGCCGCCATGACCATTTCAACGAATTCCGCCGGATTATTCTCCATGTCTTCCTCCTAATCGTTAGGAAATGAATGGAATTCAAAACGATCCTGAATTCATTCTATCCAAAACAAACCCGAAAAGCAAACCGGCAGGAATTCGAGCACTGACAGGGAAAACTATCAGCAAAGACATCCGGGAGGGGGAATCCGATATGTTCCGGCGAATCCAGACTCTATGTTTGNNTGTTTCTGCTGTTGTCCGGCGCGAATGGCCTGGCGACCCCTTCTTTTGCGGAAGCGGTTCCCGCCGCCAAAACAACCGCCCGCCTGGAAGCCTGGAAAGCGATCCAGTCCGGCCGGGCCGGCAGTTTGACCATCGCCATCATGGACAATGGGCGGTTTGTGTATAGCGAAGGATTCGGCATGGCCGACCGGGCCGGCAGCATTCCCGTGGATCGCCATACCCTGTTCAACATCGGTTCGATCAGCAAGACCTATTGCGCCACCGCCATCATGCTGCTTGTCGATGACGGCAAAATTAAACTGGACAGTCCGGTCACCGCCTATATCCCCGAATTCACGATGGCCGACGAGCGCTACCGGAACATCACCGTCCGGATGCTGCTCAATCACTCGTCCGGGCTGCCGGGCGGCAGCTACGCCAACAGCTTCGGCTATCGCTATCACGAGCCGTTTCTGGCGGAAACCCTGCAATCCCTCGCGCGGTCGCATCTGAAACACAATCCGGGCGAAATGGCGATCTATTGCAACGACGGATTTTCTTTGGCGGAAATCATTGTGGAACGGGTCTCCGGACAAAAATACAGCACTTTTTTGACCCAGCGAATCCTGGTGCCACTGGCGCTGTCACATACCGGACTGAGCGTCGCTGAACGGCAGGCAGATCCGCGTTGGCCCGTCGCCCGCTATTATGACGCCAAGTCGCGCCCGGAACCGCTGGAGAGCATTTCCTTTCTCGGGTCGGGCGGTCTGTCGGCTACCGCCGAGGACCTTTGCCGATTCGCCGACAGCTTCTCAGTCGGCGGCAAACAACTTCTCACCGCCGCCAGCCTGGCGGAAATCCGCAAGAACCAACCTGCACAGTTCTGGGGCAAACTACCCCGCCCCATGATCAGTTACGGGCTGGGCTGGGACTTTACGGAGCTGCCGAACTACCAGGCCCAAAATCTGAACGTGTTGGGCAAAAGCGGCGGCACCTACCAATACACCTCCATGCTGTTTACGCTGCCCGACCAGCGGATTTCCGTCGCGGTCATCGCCACCGGAGCGAGTTCGCCGGCCTTCGATATCGCCCTGAAGTTGCTCGACGCCTACGCCGCCGAAAAGAACCTGTTCAAACCTGCGCCGCCGACTGTCAAAATCCCCCGAACGGCTCAGCCGCTGCCGCCGGATCTTCTGCAGTATACAGGCTATTATGCGGGCGATGGCGGCTCTGTCGTGAAACTGTCGCTCAATGCCGACGCCGGCTCGCTGACCCTGCATAAAGCGGACGATCCCGCCGCGCCGCCGAAGCTGTCGGCGATCTACCGCGACGGCCTGTTTTACGATACCAACGATGCGAAATATTATCTGACAACCGTTGGTCAAAGCCGATATCTCGTCACTTCCGGCTTCGTAGACTCGATCGCCTTGGAAAAAATCGAACCGCTGGCCACGCCGGTCCAAATTTCCCCCAACGCCCTACAGCCCCTCTGGCTGCGGCGGAATGTCCAGTCCTATGAGGGAAGCATGTCGGCGCCTCAGCACATGGAAACGCCCCGGCAATTCGACTCCTTGCCCGGCTACATCGATTTCTGCGGTCTGAAAAAGATCGGCTCGCCCACCTCGGCTGGTCTGAGTCTGGCCTCGATGCGGGACGCTACCGAGTTGGAGTTCTTCGAGCAAGCCGGTCGGTATTGGGCCTGGGTATCCGGATTATTGTACATGCCCGCCGATCTGGCGCAACCGTTGAGTACTGCCGGCGGCAAAATCATGATCGGCAAAGACGGTTATAATGAGTGGCGAAAACTGTCGGCCGCCGCCATTATCGAAGCGGCGCTGCCGCCGGACGGCCGCCTGATTCTCTTCAGTCCCTCCGGCGAAGTCCTGGCGGACAGCATTTGGGGTCTTGACTCCGCATTTGCGCCAGCCGGCAGCTTCATCGAAGTTGCCGGGAACCAGGGGGATACTTTTGTAGTCAAAACGACGGCCGTTCCGGCAGCCGACTCCATTTAAAACTTCCTCAAGCATGACCGGCTGCCGTGCCAACTCCGTCGGATTACACAAGCAGATAAGAAATACCCGGAAAACGGAACCTTTGTCGTGAAAACACGGCTTCGGTTCCGTTATTATTTGCGAAATGACACGAAACAACACGCCCGCCTCTGAGGCGATGCCTGCCGGGTCAACAGTTAAGAAAATCGGACATAAACGGCAAAAATTGCAATAGATCGCGTTATTTCAGCTATAGCTTTTATTTTTAATCCAGATATAATTAAATTCGTTCTTTCCAGGATTTCCAGTGATAAGTTTTTCGGGGAGGTAAATCGTTTTTGTTTAGGTCCATTCATCGCTTCTTGATTGGGCGTCCCTTGCTGAATTGGGAGATCTCGCATGAAAAGCTTCCCAAATGGAAAGCTTTGTCGATTTTTTCTTCCGACGCCATTTCGTCCGTTGGTTACGGGCCGGAGCAGATCGCCCTGGCACTGGCGGTTCCCGGGCTGCTGGCCTACGGATATCTGCCGATGGTCGTGGCGGCAGTATTGTTCCTGTTAGCCATCGTTACCCTGTCTTATGTGCAGGTGGCCCGCGCCAATCCCGGCGGCGGCGGCTCCTATTCTGTCGCCATACACAATTTGGGCGAATTACCTGCCTTGGTCGCCGCGGCATCTCTATTCGCCGACTATGTGTTGACAGTCGCCGTCAGTATCTCCTCCGGCACGGATGCGTTAACTTCCGCGTTTCCCGCCTTGATCGGCAATGAAGTGGCCCTCGATCTTGTCATTCTGTTTTGCGTGCTGATGCTCATCAACTTGCGGGGAGTCCGCGAATCCTCCAATGTTTTTGTCTGGCCCACCTATCTGTTCGCCGTCGGCATGGTCGCCCTAATCGCAGTCGGCGTATACAATGCCTTCACGGGCAACGCACCGGTCATTCACTCCGAATCGATGGTGCGGCAGAATTTTGACGCGGCCATTC
>DCTI01000227.1 GCA_002329525.1 Negativicutes bacterium UBA1444 | reverse complement strand
GGCTGGATATCAGTTTAGGCGTTTCCCTGGAAGTGTTGACGGCCGGCGAGGAGAAGAAAGTGATCCGTACTCTGACCCGGGATATCAGCGCCGGTGGAATTCAGGTGGTTTTGGCCAATCCGTTGCCAATCGGCACGGCCGTGAAAATTACGATGACGCTCGGTACCGATTTTATGCTGGAGACGCAGGGGACGATCCTCCGCCTGATGCCGCCGATGCCGCCGTTGGACAAATATTTCGCCGGTATCCAATTCGGCGAGTTGGACCCGGCCACAAAACAAAAAATTATCCGGTTTATTTTCGCCAAGCAAGCGGAACTGCGGATGAAGNNTGAAGGAAAAAGAATGGTTCTGTTGAACACCCATGTTTCCAGGACAAAAGTCCTAGTCAAATAGGCCTTTTGTCGCAAGGGCTTTCACCGCTTCGTGCGAAATTTTTTATTGTAAAAATTGGGTGCATGAGGGTGAAGCGCATGATTCGATTTGATACCGCCACCGGCCAGATTGCTATCGATACGGAAAAAGATCCGTTAAAGGACCGCGTCGTGATCACCCGGGGGCGGGCAGGTGTGAAGATTCAATACGANNCGGCCGGCGACCCGTGGAGTGGTTGGATGGATGGGGAAGTCCCCAGAACCTGTTGGCAGTGTCAAAACATTTTTTTCCCGGGTCCTGCAGTTTGATTTTTAATGGATGAGATGGAAAAAGTCCGGCGGCTGCCGGACTTTTTGTATGGTATGGCTGGAAGCCTTCAGGCGATCGCGGTTACTGGACGGTCACTCCAGTGAGATATACCGCCCGTACGGCCCGTTTTCCGAGGGCCTGTGTCGCCGCGTCGCTGATTCGCTGCTTGAAGGCGGCCTGCTTTTGCGGGGTCAGGTCGTCGCTACGACAGGCGCGGATCGTTCGCAGCAATGAATCCTGCAAGGCCAGCATCTGCCGGTCGGGATTCTTGAGGTCCTTGGGCTCGACCGATTTGTCGAGCTCGAGGATCAACTGCAGGCGAACCAGACGCTGATCAGCCAGGGTAGTGACAATAAACGCATCCTTTTCATTGCTGCGCAACGTATACATGTAACCGGCCTCCGTCTCCGCTACGGCAGCGGCCGGCGGATTTTGCATGGCCAGAGGTACGGCGACCGCGACGGAAACGGCCACGGTCGACAAGACCAGAATCACGATCAGAACGATGTATTTGAGCATTTTGCCTCACTCCTTGGCAAAAAATTAAGCGACTGCTTCCTCCAGTCGCCGCAACCACACTTCAGAGGCGTTTTCCCAATTCGCCTCCAAAACGGCAACCTGGCGATCATAGGCGCCTTCGCGCCGGTAGACCCATGGCTTTGCGTCCCCGCCTTTCGACGGGTTTGCCCAATAATGAAAATTATCTGTTTCTTTATAATATAGTTTATCATGATTTTAGAAAATAACAAGGGCAACGTCCGAAATGCCGCGAATATTTGGGGGGCTTTGGCAGGGAATGGACCGGTTGTTGCCGAAACAAATGAAAAGGAATCGTTGAGCGGAGGTGTTGATTGTGCCGGTAGTGATGCTGCTTTTGGGCATGATATCCACGATTGTGATTGTCACGTTCGCCCTGCAGAACGGCCAGGTTGTCACGGTGGGCTTTTTCGATTGGCGAGTGGAGGCATCGTTGGTATTGGTTATCATTGTATCGGCGCTGATGGGTTTTTTGGCGGCGCTGTTTTTTGAGCTGTTTATCCAGATAAAACTCCGTTATCGATTATATAAACTGGGGCGTCAGATCAAACAACAGGATGAGGAGATCCAGCGCCTCAAAAGGGAAATCGGCCTGGCGCCAGTCAGCGCAGCCAAACAGCAACCGGAGGAGCAAAGCGCAGTCGCTGATGCGGCAAAGAGAGATTTGTAATGGGGATAAAAGTAAAATTGGACCCGGGTTTGCTTTTTAACAAGGCAGTCCGGGTCGATGGCTTTTGCTGGCTCAGAACCCGGAAGTATATAAAAACTGGATTGTTTTTGTGATTTTTTCGCGAGAAAAAGGAAAAATGAAAAATTTGTCGAAGCTGAAACAAAGGTATATTTGAAAAACGGGTACGGTACGGGAGGCCTGCGTGGAGTTTGTTTTGGTTCCCCTGCTGGTGTTGGCGGCCGTGACGGCGGCTATCAACAAGTTGGCCGGATTATTGTTTCATATCCATTTGTCATGCCGGCTGCTGATTCTGTTGATCGGCTTTGCCTGGCTGATTTCCTTGGTATTGCCGGAACTGTTTTTCCATTCGGCCGGTTTTCTGGGCTCAATCGGCCTTTCTTTGGTTGGAGCCTTAGGCTTTGCTTGCCTGGCGGCCCTATATGATGCCCGGACAAACGCATCCGTGATATTGCCGGTGCCGGCTGAGACCCAGCCGGCAGCACCAGCGACGGGTTTGGCTGCGCAGGAGCCGGACGCGCCGGCTATGGGAGCCATTGAACCGTCCACTGGCAATGCTTTGACTCCGGAATCTTTTTTTATGGCTGCCGACCCGGTGCAAACAATTGAATTTGAGTCTTCGGAGCAAGTGAAGCCCGTTCCGGCACCGGAACCGACTTTCGCGGCGATCCTGGCCTCGGCGGCTGGGCAGGCGGAGATGGCGGAGACCGCTTTCACGGCGGATTTACCGAACGAAGTCCGCGCGGAGACAATGCCTATGACTGGCGAACCTACCGGCCCGCCACCCGTTGTTGGGTCGGAGCCGGTTTTCACGATGGAACCCGAGCCAGAAACGGCTGGCGAGCAGCCGGTTTCCGATTCGCTGTCGGATCTGCTGGAATTTGCATTTGCTCAACGAGACCGGCATCACGCGGAGGCTGCGCTGTCTACGTTCCGACTGATCAAACATTTATATGCGGAGAGCGCGGCGGTTCCCATGGTAGTGGCTGAAATCGTCAGCACATTGCAAAGCCGGGGCGATTATGGCGAGGCGGCGACAGAATTGCGGGAACTGCTCCAGTTGCCGGCAATCCGCCAAAATGAGCAACAGGTCCGGGCTTTTGAGCAAAAACTCAATGAACTCCAAGATCTTCAGGCGGCGCCACCCGAAGGCGTCTGACGGCAGGGATTATTTGCGGGCGACCGTATGCAATCATATTAAGTAATTTGGAGGGTTATTCATGAAAAAAAGTGCGGACATTCTCAGGTTGCCGGTAATCAGCATCAGTGAAGGAAAACAAGTCGGGACCGTGAAGGACCTGGTCATCGATGCCGCCCAGGGTGCGGTCGTTGCGTTGGTTGTGGATGACGGCTCCTGGTATTTGGGAGCGAAAGTGATTCCGTTCAACGCGATTACCGGATTGGGCGAGTCGGCGGTTACCGTGGAGAACGCCGGCATCATGATTCCGGTTACGACACTTCCCCGGCTGGAGCAACTGATGTCCGCAGGCGTCAAAGTCGTCGGCACCCGCACCCTGACCCGCTCGGGCCATATGGGCGGCAAGGTGGTTGAGATTTCGCTTGATGAATCCGGACGGATCATTTCCTGCGAAGTGGAGGAAAATATCGGCGAGCGGATTCAAATTCCGTTGCAGCAGATTGTTACCTTCGGCAAGGACGTACTGATCATCAACGAGGCGATGGATCCCGTGAACCGAGGGCCACTGGGCGGCCGGCCGATGGAGGGGCTGGTTTCCCGGACTTCCCCGATCAACACTTNNTTCAGTTTCAGAATCGGCTCCCGTCTCGCCGGCGACGCCGATGCCAACGGCAGCTCCGGCTGATGAAGCCTCGCAACTGTTTGAGGAAAAGCAGCGCCGCTATCTGTTGGGCAAGCGGGTAAACCGCCGGATTACCGCTAATGATGGCAGTGTCATCATTGAACAGGGCAGCGAAGTGACCGAAGAAGTGTTGCAGCGGATCCGCGAAGAGGACAAAATGATCGAATTGACGATGAATTTGCGGCTGTAACGAATGCAGTCCTGAAGAATACGGTCCGTGATTGCCGGAATCCCCGCCATAGCGGGGATTCTCAGTCTGTTCGCGAAATAAGATTCTCGGAGATGGAAAATGCGGTTGACCAAAGTCCTTGGTTACTATGGTGTGATCCTTCTGTTGGCAGTGGTTTTGCTTGTGTCGGAAGACGCGGTATTGATGCGTTCCGACAAGCTTTGCCGCGGGTTGGTGATTGCCGACGTTGCCGTTGGCGGCTTGTCGGTTGCCGAGGCCGAGCAAAAAGTGGCCGCCGTCGTGAAGCAGTTGCAGACCAGGCCGGCAGCCATCCTGCTATATGAGAAGCAGAGATGGGAGGTCGGCTGGGATGCCGTGGCCGGCAATATGGACGCGGCGGCCTTGGTACGGCAGGCGTATGGCATCGGCCGTGCCGGCTCGTTGCCGCAGCGACTGGCGGAACAGTTTATCGCTAAAGCCGGCGGTCGTCAGGTTTCTTTCGACTTGGTGCCGGATGAAGCAAAAATACGTGAGGTCGTCTTGACGGCCGCCGCGGCGGTGGACCGGAACGCAGTGAATGCAGGGATTCGGGAGAACGCCGGGGGCCTCAAGCTTTCGCCGGATCAGACCGGTCGACGCACAGACGTAGCGAATACCGTCCGGCAACTTCGTCACCGCATTGAAACCGGGCATGCCGACCCGGTCCGTCTGCTGGTCGCTGAGGAGCCGGCGGCGATCCGACTGAAAGATTTGCAGGGGATAAACGGCATGATCGCCGCTTTTTCCACCACCTATAGCGAAGCGGACGAGAACCGGGCGGAAAACATCCGGATCGCCGCGCGATTTCTGTCCGGCGTTTTGGTTCGCAGTGGCGAAGTTTTTTCCTTCAATGACCGGGTCGGCTTGCGCATCCCCGAACGCGGATATAAGGAGGCGCCGACACTGACCAGCACCGGCGTGGTGATGGACTGGGGCGGCGGAGTGTGCCAGGTTTCCAGCACTTTGTACAATGCGGCGCTATTGGCGGATTTTGCGGTGGTGGAACGCAGCGCCCATTACGACCCGCCAGGATATGTCCCCCTGGGGCAGGATGCCACAGTGGCTGACGGACAGATCGATCTGAAACTTAAAAACACTCGCGACCATGCCGTGTACATACAAACCGAAGCCGCCGCCGGCACCCTGGAAGTTAGGATCTACAGCAAACGACGGCAAGGGGAGCCGACGGTGCGGATTGATTCGGCCGAGAAGACCGTGCAGGTGGCCAAAACGGTTGTGAAACAGGATCCGACTCTGCCCCTGGGACAGGAAGTCGTGGAATCGGCGGGACGCAACGGGTTTGTTGTTACGGTGCAGCGTATCCGCCTGCACGGCAATAAGGAAATCAACCGGGAGAAGATATCCACCGATGAGTTTGAAGGGGCGGACCGGATTGTCCGGGTGGGCACCAGATCGGCCGCCGGGACGACTCCGAAATAATCGGCGGGGAATGCCTGAAAAGCAGGTGTTCCCCGCAATTCTTTTTTGCAAAATAATGTTGCAGTTTTTCCGCGATATGGTACAATCAAATCGGGTTTTTGCCCGGAAGATCGCAGGGGAAAAAGGGGAGTGGATATGCAAAAGGAATTTCATCTATCCCAGGCCGATGTAAAGCGGTTGGCGGACGGATACGGGACGCCGCTGCTCGTAATGTCGGTCGAGCAGATCAAAAACAATTACCGGTATCTGAAAGAGCACATGCCCCGGGTCAACATTCATTATGCGGTCAAAGCCAATCCGGATGAACGGATTATCCGCACACTGAAGGATCTGGGGTCTTGTTTCGATGTTGCTTCGGACGGGGAAATCCTGCAACTGCAGGCGATGGGGATCCGGGGGGAACAAATGGTGTACGCCAACCCCATCAAGCCGGTTCACGGTATCGAGACCGCCCGGCAAGCCGGAATATTGAATTATATGGTCGACAGTGCGCCGGAAATCGAGAAGATGGCCCGAGTGGCTCCAGGGGCCGGCGTGATGGTGCGTGTCCGCATGCAGAATCCCGAGGCGCTGATCGATTTGAACAAAAAATTTGGGGCCGAACCGTCGGACGTCTTGTCCTTGCTTCTGAAAGCCCGCGACTGCGGGCTGCGAGTCGCCGGTCTGGCCTTTCATGTCGGCAGTCAGGCGACGCAGGCCCACGCCTATCTCAATGCCTTGCAGGTTTGTCGCAGATTGTTCGATGAAGCGGCAGCGCAGGGACTGAATTTGCAGATACTCGACATTGGCGGCGGGTTTCCGATCCGGGCGCCCGGTAGCGCCAAGATCGATATTCAGAAGATGCTGACCACCATTTATCAGGGGCTGGAGCAATTTTTCCCGCAAACCGAGATTTGGGCCGAACCGGGCCGCTTCATTTGCGGGACGGCCGTAAAACTGATCACGCGGGTAATCGGCCGGCAGCAACGTGACAACCAGGACTGGTATTTCCTCGATGAAGGAATCTATGGCACCTTTTCCGGGGTTATTTTTGACCACTGGGATTTCGAACTGCTGCCATTCAAGGAAGGCCCGACGGTGACGGCGACCTTCGCCGGTCCCAGCTGCGACTCTTTCGATGTGATTTTCCGCGAAAAGGAAACCGTCCGGCTGGATGTAGACGATTTGATCCTCGTGCCCAACATCGGTTCCTACAGCTCCGCCTCCGCGACAACGTTCAACGGGTTTGCCAAAGCCCGGACCGTGGTCTGGGAAGAGGTTCGGGAAGGCTGCCGCCTGGAAGCGGTGGGCTAGGCCGGAAAAACAAATGGGAGAAATGATCGGGCGGTTCGGCGGCAGGCCGAATTGCCCTGATTGTTTTATTCGGCAACTAAACCGATATATTCTGATGTGCCGTTTTGCGATATAATAAAAACGTAAGCGTCTGAACAATCAAACTTCGGAGTGGTTGCCCGCAAGATGAAAATTCGTATTTTTAGGAGGGAAAGTATGAGTACTGTCGGTTTGAACATCCGTACTGAAGGCGCATTGGATTTCGTTTCCGTGGGGGCGTTGGTTCATCGCCTGGATACCGGAGTCGTGCCGTTCCGCAAGGCGACGGAATGCCTGATCCATGTCAGCGGCGGCGAATTCAACTGCGCAGCCAACTTGGCTGACTGCTTTGGCCTGAAGACTGGAGTCGCCTCGGCCATGGTCGACTATCCCATCGGCGATTTGATTGCCGAACGCGTAAAGGCGATGGGAGTTCAGGCTTTCTACAAACATTTCAAACATAATGGCGTCAACGGGCCCAATATGGCGACCGTTTACAGCGACCGGGGCCAGGGCGTCCGGCCGCCCGTCGTCTTCTATAATCGGGCGAACGAGGCCGGCGGCATGCTCAAGGCCGGCGATTTTGACTGGCAGAAAATTTTTGCCGGCGGCGTCCGTTGGTTCCATAGCGGTGGTATTTTTGCGGCGTTGTCCGAAACAACGCCGGGAGTGGTCATCGAAGGAATGAAGGCGGCCAAAGCCGCCGGCGCCGTGGTTTCCTTCGACCTGAATTATCGCGCCAAGCTCTGGAATATTGTCGGCGGGCCAAGCCGCGCCGTGGAAGTGCTAGGAAAGATTCTGGAAAATGTGGACGTTCTGGTGGGGAATGAAGAGGATCTGCAAATGGGACTGGGGATTCCCGGCCCGGAAGTGGCGGCAAAATCCAAGCTGGATCCCAGCGCGTTTTTCGCCATGATCGACCAGGTCATCGCCAAGCATCCGCAAATTAAAATTGTCGCGACCACGCTGCGGGAAGTCCACTCCACCAACCGTCACAGCTGGAGTGCGGTGGCCTGGATGGACGGCAAAACCTACACTGCCCCTACCGCCGAGCTGGATGTGTACGACCGGGTAGGCGGCGGCGACGGCTTTGCGTCGGGACTGATTTACGGCCTGTTGGCCGGTGAAGAGCCGGCGACGGCGTTGCGGCTGGGTTGGGCGCACGGCGCCTTGTTGACGACATTCCCCGGCGACACAACCATGAGCAGCCTTGAACAAGTTCGGGCGTTTGCTGGCGGCGGTTCGGCCCGCATTCAGCGGTAACTTTGGCGAAGTGGCCGGTTGGCTGCGGAATCGGCCGGAATTGTCCGGAGGCGCAGAGTAAGGAGCAACCATATGGGAAAGTATAATCCGGTCGATGCCGCGGTCGTGGCCGAGTTGCAACAAATCGTCGGTGACAGGAACGTTTGGCTTGATCGTGAAAAAATGGAAGATTATTCGCATGATGCCGTGACCGGGGAAAAATACGTCCATTTCCCGGAAGCCGTGGTATTTCCGGAGACAACCGGGCAGGTGGCGGAAATCGTCCAACTGGCTAACCGCCGCCTGATCCCGATCGTGCCGCGGGGAGCCGGCACGGGATATGCCTGTGCGGCAGTGGCTTTTGCGGGCGGGATCATTTTATCCACCGAACGGATGACAAAGTTCGTCGAATTCGACGAACCCAATATGGTGCTGATTGTCGAACCGGGCGTGCGGACGGTCGACGTCCAGAAGTTCGCCACGGAGCGGGGCTATCTGTATCCGGGCGAACCAAGCAGCTCCGACAGTTCGTGCATCGGCGGCAACGTCGCCACCAATGCCGGCGGCATGAAGGCCATTAAATACGGTACGACCCGGCAACAGGTACTGGGATTGGAAGTGGTCACGCCGGAGGGGGAAATTACCACCCTGGGCGGCCGGTTGAAAAAAGACTCGACAGGTTATTGCCTGACCCAGCTGATGGCCGGCTCGGAAGGAACGCTGGGGATCGTCACGAAAGTGTACCTCAAGCTGGCGCCCAAACCGGCGCACGTGATCGACCTGCTGGCTGTGTTTGACAGCCCGGAAGCGGCGATCAACATCGTGGCCAGGATCATGCAGTCCCCGGTCAGCCCGGTATGTGTCGAGTTTATGGATAACAAGGGCATCCGGTGCAGCGAGGAGTTTTTGAACGAGAAACTGCCGCACAGCGACAAGGGTCATTACATCATCGTATCGCTGGCCGGCGACAATGAGGAAGTCCTGGAAGATCAGTGCGTGACGATCGACGAGCTGTGTACCGCCCACGGGGCGCTGGAGGTTCTGGTCGCCGACCCGGTGAAAATCTGGAAGTCCCGCAAGACGTTCGGCGAAGCGAACCGGGCCCGTAGCCTGATCTTTTCGGCGGAAGACACGGTCGTGCCGATGTCCCGTATCCCGGATGTGGTGCAAAAACTGTCCGAATTGAGCCGAAAGTACGAGGTGACCGTCCATATTGCAGCGCATGCCGCCGACGGCAATGTCCACGCTGACATCCTGAAGGAGGATTTGCCGCTGGCAATCTGGAATGAACGGTTACCATTGCTGCAGGACGAGCTGTACGCCTTCATCTATTCGGTGGGGGGCAAGCTGTCCGGTGAACATGGCATCGGTTACAAACGCCTGGATTTGATGCGAAAGTATTGTGATCCAGTGGAGTTAAAAATGATGAAGGCCATCAAAAAAGCCCTGGACCCCAACGAAATCATGAATCCGGGCAAGATTTTCTCTTTGGACTGAGAAATCCGAATGGTTGGCAGACCAAGAATACAGGCGGGTTATCGCCTGACAGGGGAGGAAACGCAAGTGAAACCGCTGTGTGACATCGGCCTCATCGGCTTGGCCGTGATGGGGGAAAATCTGGTTCTGAATATGGTGAGCAAGGGTTTTCAGGTTTGTGTATTCAACCGTACCACGTCCAAGGTTGACGAATTTTTGGCCGGCAACGCCGCCGGACTGGCGGTACAGGGGGCACATTCCCTGGCTGAACTGGCTGCCGCGCTGGCGAAACCCCGGCGGGTCATGCTGATGGTCAAGGCCGGCAAACCGGTGGACGACATGATCGATCAGGTATTGCCCTACCTGGAGCCGGGCGATATTATCATTGACGGCGGCAACTCGTTCTTTGAGGATACGCGCCGCCGTTTCCGGACACTGGCCACCAAAGGGATCCGCTTCATCGGCACTGGCGTGTCCGGCGGTGAAGAAGGGGCTTTGAAGGGCCCGAGCCTGATGCCGGGTGGGGACATGGACGCCTATCGGGAACTGGCGCCGTTGTTCACGAAAATCGCCGCGCAGGTGACGGATGGTCCGTGCTGCGCCTTCGTCGGCCCGGACGGCGCCGGCCATTATGTGAAGATGGTCCATAACGGGATCGAATATTCGGATATGCAGCTGATTGCTGAAGCCTATTATATCCTGAGCCGCGCCGGCGGACTCACGGCGGCCGAACTGCACGGGGTGTTCTCCCGCTGGAACCAGGGACCGCTGGATTCCTACCTCATCGAGATTACCCGGGACATCATGGCGGTCAACGATCCGGAAACCGGCCGGCCGCTGGTGGAAATGATCCTGGATAAGGCAGGGCAGAAGGGAACCGGCAAATGGACTTCCCAGAGCGCCCTGGACCTGGGGATTCCGACGCCGGCGATCACCGAAGCCGTATTTGCCCGCTGCATGTCGGCGATCAAGCCGGAACGGGTCAAGGCGGCCGAAGTATTGAAGGGACCGCAGGGTCGCTGGACCGGCGACCGGGAGCAACTGATCCAGGCGGTTCACGATGCGCTGTATGCGTCCAAAATCTGTTCCTATGCCCAGGGCTTTGCGCTGTTGGCCGCCGCCAGCAAAGAATATGGCTGGAACCTGAAGTTCGGGGAAATCGCCCTGCTGTGGCGCGGCGGCTGCATCATCCGCGCGCGCTTTTTGAATGACATCACCCGCGCTTTTCGCGCCAACCCCGACCTGGACAACCTGCTGCTCGACCCGTTCTTCAAGGAGGCCATCCTGGCGCGCCAGGCGGCGCTGCGCCGCGTGGTATCCACCGGCGTGCTGCTGGGCATTCCCGTTTACGCCCTGGCCGCGTCGCTATCTTACTTTGACGCCTATCGTACCGACCGCCTGCCCGCCAACCTGACGCAGGCGCAGCGCGACTATTTCGGCGCGCACACCTATGAGCGTCTGGACAGCCCGCGCGGTCAGTTCTTCCACACCAACTGGACGGGNNGCGACTATTTCGGCGCGCACACCTTCCGGCGGACGGACAAGCCGGGCAGCTTTCACCACGAGTGGCACGCCTAGAGCGGGAGGATAGATGAAGAACAACAACGTCCTCTACGCCCAATCCGGCGGGCCATCGCCGGTGATCAACAGCTCGCTGCGCGGCGCGGTGGAGCTGTGCCGCGCCATNNGGCGGCTATCACGGCATCGAGGGAGTGCTGAAAGAAGAGCTGCTCGACCTCTCGGCGCAGGATGCGCAAGAGATCGCGCTGCTGGGCGTGACGCCCGCAGCGGGCGGCATCGGCACCTGCCGCTACAAGTTGCGCGAAAAGAACGCCGAGGATTTCGAGCGCGTCATTGCGGTGCTCAAGGCGCACCACATCGGCTACTTTATGTACAACGGCGGCAACGACTCGATG
>DCTI01000098.1:2460-3300 GCA_002329525.1 Negativicutes bacterium UBA1444 | reverse complement strand
CCGGTGACGACGGCAGTCAACATGGCACCGATTCCGGCCCACGTGCTGGAAGTCATCCGGCCCTACTTCACTCTGGCCGAGCGGATGGGCTGCCTATCGGCGACGCTGGCTCCTGGCCGGATCCAGGCGATTGACGTCGAATATGCCGGCAATATCAGCGACGTGGACACCAAGATGCTGACGGTGGCCGTGATTAAAGGCGCACTCAGCCCGTTCCTGCAGGAATCGATCAACTACGTCAACGCGCCGGGCATGGCCAAGAGCCGCGGCATCAAGATCAAGGAAGTCAAAATCAAGGAAACCGACAACTTCGCCAACCTGATCAAGGTCCGGGTCACCACCGACAAGGACTATTGCTGCATCAAGGGAACACTGTTCGGCAATGAGGGACGGATTGTCATGATCAACGACTATCGCGTCGATTTCGTGCCGAAGGGCTGGCTGATGATCGGACCCCATATCGACCGTCCCGGCATGATCGGCAAGGTCGGCACGATCCTCGGCTCGCACGGTATCAACATCGCCAGCATGCAGGTCGGCCGCAGCGAAAAAGCCGGCAACCAGATGATGGTCATGGCGGTGGAGTCGATCATCCCGCAGGACGTACTGGAACAGCTGAAAGCGGTGGACGGCATCCTCGATGCGACGATGGTCACCTTCGAATCGCTGAGCATCTGACTACAGGATAAGGAGTGAAAACCATGGCCACAGTGAAACCTTTCCGGGCCCTGCGGCCGCTAGCGGCCGTCGCCGCGGAATTTGCCTCCCTCCCCTATGATGTGATGGACACGGCCGAAGCGCGGGAAATGGTGGCGCAGAACCCGCGGAGTTTTTTGCGGG
>DCTI01000098.1:0-2431 GCA_002329525.1 Negativicutes bacterium UBA1444 | reverse complement strand
GCCGGCAAAAAGCTGGCGGAGTATGTGGCCGACGGGTTGCTGCAGCGGGATGAAACCGCCTGTTACTATGTGTACCGGCAAAAGATGGGCGAATTCGTCCAGACGGGGCTGGCCGCGGTATGCAGCGTTGCGGAATACGAGGCCGGCGTCGTCCGCAAGCACGAATTGACCCGGCCGGACAAGGAGCAGGACCGGGTGGACCATATCCTGGGCACCGGGGCCCAAACCGGCCCCGTGTTCCTCGTCTATCGGCAGGACCCGGTCATCGCCGCTGAGGTGGCCAAAGTCACGGCCGGCGAGCCGGCCTATGATTTCATCGCGGAAGACGGTATCAGCCATACATTGTGGGTGATGGCCGATCCGGCGGCGATCGCCGCCGTGGAGCAAGCCTTTGCCGCCAAGGAGCGCCTGTATATTGCCGACGGGCATCACCGGGCGGCGGCGGCGGCCCGGGTCAGCCGGCTGAGCGCGGGCAAACAGGCCGCATCGTTCCTGACGGTGCTGTTTCCCGACAACGAAGTCCATATTCTGGACTATAACCGGGTGATCTATGACTGGGGCGGCTTGACCGGCGAAGAATTCCTGAGCCGGGTCGCGGCGAAATTCATCGTCGAGCCAATCCGGGCAAACGTCGCCAACACCGGCAAACCCGACCGCCTGCACATGTTCGGCCTGTATCTGGACGGCGCCTGGTACCGTCTGACGCCGAANNCGACCACAACGACAAGCTGGCCCGCCTCGACGTGAACATTCTGCAGAACAACCTGCTGGGACCGATCCTTGGCATCGCCGATCCCCGCACCGACAAGCGGATCGGTTTCGTCGGCGGCATTCGCGGCATGTCGGAACTGCGTCGCCTGGTCGACTCGGGCCGGGCGGTGGTGGCGTTCTCGCTGTATCCGACCTCGATCGGCGAGCTGATGGCGGTGGCTGACGCCGGCGACATCATGCCGCCCAAATCCACCTGGTTCGAGCCGAAACTTCGGGACGGCATCGTCATCCACACCCTGGACTGAATTTGTTGTGAACTTTCGCCGTCGGGAAACCGGCGGCTTTTTTGCGTGATTTTTCCGACAGGTTGTTCCATAAACCGGGGCGGCTGTAATACAATGAGAACAGAGAGAACGACCACGACCACCCCGGGGAATATATCGATGGGAAAGGATGATGGCCATGCTAATTCTTGTTTGCAACGTCGGCAGCACTTCTTTGAAGTACAAACTGTTCAACATGCCGAACACCGATATCCTGGTGGAAGCCAAGATCGAGCGCGTCGGCAGCCGCGACAGCGCGATTTTTTCTTACCGCAACAATCTGAATGGAGCCAGGGAGGATCTGACTGGCCTGTGCGTGCCCAGCTACACCGAGGGAATCAACCTGTTCCTGAAGTACCTGACAGACTCGCGGACCGGCGCCCTCCAATCGGTGGAACAGATCGACGCGATTGGCTTCAAGACGGTCATCGCCAAGGGCTATTACGGCATCCACGAACTGACGGACGAAGTGATCGCGGCCATGGAAGCCTACAACAGCGTGGCGCCGGCCCACAATCCGCCGTACATCGAGGCGATCCGCAAGTTTCGGGAAATCCTGCCGGGACGACTGTTGGTGGGCGTGTTCGAAACCGCCTTCCATACGACGATCCCACTGGAACGGAAAATGTACGCCATTCCCTATGAATGGTACGAAAAATACGGCATTCAGCGTCTCGGCTTTCATGGCGCTTCGCATGGCTTCATTTCCCGCCAGGTCCGGCAGCGCTACGGCGAAAAATATCGACTCATCTCCTGCCACCTCGGCGGCAGCGGCTCGCTTTGCGCTATCGAAGACGGCAAGTCGGTGGACACCAGCTTCGGATTTTCGCTGCAGACCGGCATTCCTCATGCCAACCGCGCCGGTGACATGGACTCCTACATCATTCCCTTTCTGCTGGATCAGGGACTGGCGCTGGACGAGATCCTCAAGGGCATCGACAAGAATGGCGGCATGCTCGGGGTTTCGGGCGTGAGCAACGACCTCCGCGACATCGAGGAAGCGGCCGCTGCCGGCAACGTGAGGGCCCAGTTGGCCATCGACGTCTTCTGCGAAAGTATCGTGAAATACATCGGCGCTTTTTACGCCGTGCTGGGCGGCCTGGACTACCTGGTCTTCACCGGCGGCATCGGCGAAAATTCGGCCACCGTCCGCGGCAAGGTTTGCCGCCGCCTGGCGCATCTGGGGATCCGGCTGGACGAGGCGGCCAATGCGGCCGGCCCGAAAGACCGGATCGTTTCGACCGGTGATTCGCCGGTGAAGGTCTGCATCATCCCGACCAACGAGGAAATCGGCATCGCCCAGGATATTCTGGACAATTTCGCCCGCTGACGCCAATCGCTGCAGAAACCGCATTTCACGGGATGCGGTTTCTGCAGTTTTTTTATGCCCGAAAGCA
>DCTI01000182.1:5759-10525 GCA_002329525.1 Negativicutes bacterium UBA1444 | reverse complement strand
GGAATGCCGGCGCAAACCCAGCGCAATTCGCGGAGTTGCAAATCCAGTTCGAAGGCAATGACGCCCACAAACGCTTCGTCATTGAAATATTGGCCCAGGCGGCGATTCAGCCAGCGAAGCTGCTCGGTCAACGGCAAATTGAATTCATTCACTTCCCGCAGCAACACGTGGATGGCCGATGTGTGCAACGCCGTTGCCAGTCCATGGCCGGCGGCATCCACCAAAAAGCCGCGCAACACCTGTCCTTTGTAACGCCAATCCAAAAAGTACAAATCGCCGCCCACATACCGATAGGGCTGGAAGACCGTCCGAATTTCCAGATATTCCGAGGACGGCGCCGGGTTCAGCATTTCGCGCTGTACCCGGGTGGCCATTTGGGCGTCCCGATGAATTTCCTGCTCCCGCCGCACGGCTTCGGAGACATCCAAAATGTAAATCGCGCAAAGGTTTCTTCCGCGATAGCGGATCAAAACCCCGGAACGTTCCACATGCATTAGCGTTCCATTGCGGTGCCGGAACAATCGGCGTTGCGCCGGCAACATCCCGGTCCGCCGTACCGTGTTCAAAACCGTTTGTAAATTCTCCAGCGAATCCACGGACAAATCGCTGATACTCAGGAAGGGCTCCTTTTCCGGGTTAAATCCAAACTGAGCAATAAACTGGGCGTTGCCCTTAACCAGTTTCCCCGTGTCCGGGTCGAACAATAACACCGCTTCCGGTGACTGTTCAATCACCATCAGATAGCGTTGTTCGCTCTCGGCGAGCGCTTCGTCCGCCCTCGTCCTTTCAGCGATTTCCCGTTGCAATTCCGAATACTGAATCCTAAGCTTGGTTTCAGCGCTTTCCAGATCGTCATACAGGGCCACCAATTCTTCATGGCTGGCGTCCAGCTCCTGCTCCGCCGCCTGGCGTTTGGTCTGCATGACATCCACGGCATGGGCCACCTGGCCAATCTCGTCATCCCGGTCCAATAGCTGCCGCTCCAGACGGGCTGAAAAGTTGCCGCCGCCGAGTTCCCGCAAGTGATCCACCACCCGGTACAGCGGGCGGGTCACCGTTCGGATCAGCCAAGGGATGAGCAATAAAACCGCCAGACTGAGAAACAGCGTCATGAGAAGAATTCCTTCGCGCAACTGGCGCGTCCGCTCCAGCACTGCCGTTTCCGCCTGTTCGGTGATCACATACCAGCCTGTCCGGGGAATTTTTTGAAAGGAAACATACAGCGTTCCCTCGGCAGCCGGATCATTCAGCGCAGCTGCCCCTTCGTCGGCCTGCGGATCGGTCAGGACCAGCCGGACGGCCTGCCGATCTCCGATATGGGTCAGCGAGTCCGCCTGCAGCAGTGTTTTGTCCGGATGGGCCAGAACATGCCCCGCCCGGTCCACCACATAGGTCCGGACATTATTGCCGTATGAAAAATCCTGGATGTATTCGTTAAGTCGGTCCAATCGAAGATTGCCGGCCAAAATGGCCACAACCCGGTTATGCTCATCGTAAACCCTTGTGGCGATCGCCGTCAGCAGTTGCGCCTGGGCGCTGGCGTACGCCTCGCTGATATATACACTGCCTGCCGGCGCGCCAGTGATGCCCCGATACCAGTCCCGGCCGGAAAAGCCTTCCCGGTAATTGTCCAACGGAGTGCCCTGCTGATGCGACAGCGGTTCGCTGATGAGAGGTCGGGCCTGCTCCGGCGAGTAAAGGATCACATTGTTGAATTCCGGATGGACGCGCAGGATTTCCCGGAAGATCAACCGTTGCTGCCGGGCAGCCGCCGGCGGCACTCCCCGGTACTCTTCGCTGGCTTTGGCAAAATCCGCTGTATCGCGCATTTGGGGCAAGGTCGCCGTCACCGCGATGACCCCGGCATGATTGCCGATAAAATCGTCCACATGCACCGCAATGGCCTGCGCCGCCGTTTTCTGGGCCTGAAAGGCATCGGCACGCAGATATTCATTCATCACATGCTGGACATACAGACTGCTGCACAGGATCGTTGTGCAGACAGTGGTGATCGTCAGCGCGGTAACCTTGGCGCGAAAACTGAACACGCACTTCCCCTCCGGCCAAGCGATTCCGGAACAATTTTGCGAACAAAGAAGCGAATTCCACTCTTTTCTAAATTCTTTTCCGGTCCGCGAATTCCTGCAAAAAAAAAGCTGCCGCTTCGGCAGCCGGAGCTGTTCAGTTTATTTGCGTGTCGATGCCTTGGCGACGTAGGAATCGATCTGCCGGCGCCAGACCACATAGGCGTCATCGTTCAGATGCAATCCATCGTAAGTATACTGTTCCAGCAATCTACCGTCGGGGTCCGTAAATGCCCCCGACAGGTCGAGGTACGCATAGCCGTATTTTTCCGCCAGGGGTTTGATCTTTGCATTCAGTTCACGGATGAAACGATTTTTCCGCAAGCCGTTGGAGGGGTACATCTGGTCGTTGAATGGCAATATGCTCTGAACATACACCGGGGTATCCGGCAGTTCCGAATGGAACCGGGCCAGAATCCGGTCATAATTGGTCACCACCTGATCCACCGGCCGACCGAAGCAGAGATCGTTGGTGCCGATCATCAGAAAAATCTGCCGGGGCTGCAACTCGATAACCTCGCTCTGGCGGTTCAGCAGGCCCAGCGTAGTATCGCCGCTGATCCCACGGTTCACCACCGGAACTTCCGGAAACAACCGTTGCCAGTCGGTGCCAAACGTAATGCTGTCGCCAAAGAACACCACGGGATTTTTCTTGCTGCCGGCGGTCAACGAAAAATAAAGTCGCCGCAGCCGGTAATTCATGGTCAGGTACGCAGGATCCTCCGGTTTTCTTCCCAAATTGTTCACCCATTCCACCACGTGCAGAACCTTTTCATTGGCCAAAACGCGGTTCAGCGTCCCGTTTTGCGCTCCGGCCAGACAAGCGGCCACCAGCAGGGCCACCAGGATTCCCTTTTTCACCCGAGCATCTCCCAACTGCCTTTGTGCAATGATTCAGCGTCAAGTATGCCGCATTTTGTTATTTATTTTACTTTCATAATCAAAAATCCTGCTGCATTTCCGAAAAAAATAAAAAAAATCAGCCGGTCCGACGATCCGGCTGATTCCATCCATACTCTCAGCGTTTGACGATTTCCGGCGCTTGTGTCAACAGCCGGCGGGCTTCCGTCATGACGGTTTCCAGCACTTCCCGGACCGGCCGTATCTCCCGCAGGGGAATCAGGCTTTGTCCCACCTGCACCAGGCCGTTTTCGACATCGCCCTCGACGGCCGCCAGCCGGCTGGTTCCGGTCGCCAATTGGTCCAGTTCCGCCTGGGGAGCGCCACTCGCTTCGAGTGTCAGGTACTTATCCGTAAACGCATTCTTGAGGCCACGGACGCCATGGCCCCGCGACACACCGGTTGCCACCGAATCGGTGTCCACGGCCTGAATGATGCGGGCTTTGGCATTCGGGTGCAAGCCGCATTCCTCGGTCAACAGGAATCGCGAGCCCATCTGGACGCCATCGGCTCCCATGAGCAGCGCAGCGGCGATGCCGCGGCCATCGACAATGCCGCCGGCGGCGACCACCGGCAGATTGACTTCCGGGATCACATTGGTCAAGAGGGCCATCGTGCTGAGCGTGCCGATATGGCCGCCTGCTTCCAGACCTTCGATGACGATGGCGTCCGCGCCGGCGGCTTCGACCCGCTTGGCCAGCTTGACGCTGGGAACGNNACGGGAATCACCTTTACGCCGGCCGCGTGCAGCTGATCGAAATAGACGACCGGATTGCCGGCGCCCAACGTGGCGAACGCCACTTTTTCTTCGCAAATGACCGCAACGATTTCATCCCGATTGGGTGCCATCAGCATTACATTCACGCCGAACGGCTTATCCGTGAGCTGTTTGGCCTTGCGAATCTCTTCCCGGGTCCATTCCGTGGTTCGGCCGCCGGTGGCAATGATCCCGGCGCCGCCGGCATTCGAAACGGCTGCTGCCAGATTCGCTTCCGACACCCAGGCCATGGCCCCCTGCAAAACCGGATATTTTATTCCCAATAGTTCGGTTAATTTTGTATTCATGTTCATCCCTCTTTTCGACGCTGTTCTGCTTGAACAAGAATTTTCGGCGAGCGTAGA
Organism: Negativicutes bacterium UBA1444; assembly: GCA_002329525.1. Lineage (GTDB taxonomy): Bacteria > Bacillota > Negativicutes > UBA1444 > UBA1444 > UBA1444. The sequence goes on along the minus strand of DCTI01000182.1, from coordinate 6,419 downwards.
TTTCACAAACGCGTCACAAATTTGACATGCTTTCTTAAAATCTCCCCCCTATAATCATAACTGAAAGCGGAACAATCCGCGATAGTTGAAAATGAAAGGGGAATATAAAATGAAGAAAAAAGCAGTCATAATCGCCGGCGTAGCGGCATTAGCCCTGATAACAGCCGGAGTGACCATGGCGTCGCCAATGGGACGGGGAATGATGGGAGGCGGCTTCGGCATAGGCGGTGGTCCCGGCCGGATGGAACCGCTCAAGCTTACCGAATCGCAGCAGGCGGACTGGAAGGCCTGGCAGGAAAAGAACTTCCAGCTCAGAAAAGAACAGGTACAACTGATGGTCAAATCCGGCTACCTCACCCAGGAACAGGCTGATGCCAAACTCAAAATGATGGACAGCGGCCACGCGTTCCGGATGAAAAACAACCTGGTCGGTCCCGGCGCCCGCTTCAACGGACCGTTGACCGATGACCAGAAAGCCGACCTGAAAAAGCTGGCCGAAGAACGTTTGAATATCCAGAAGGAAAACCTGGCCCGACTGGTTTCCGCCGGCCAGATCACCCAAGCCCAGGCCGACGCCCGCATCGAGCGGATGCAGCAACGGATCAGCAGTATGGGTGAAAAAGGCTTCGGTGGCCCTGGCGGACCCGGCCGCGGCGGTTT
>DCTI01000182.1:3201-5745 GCA_002329525.1 Negativicutes bacterium UBA1444 | reverse complement strand
CTTCTAAATAACAACCCTCCTCCTCCCCTGTTTAACCTCCGGCGTCAGCCGGAGGTTTTTTTATCCAGCTGCGGCAGAAAAAAGAGACTGCCCCGCCCAAGGTTTATCCTTTCGTCGGGACAGTCTCTTTCCTCTTTTCTGTAGGCGCCGGCCGGCAATGGCCGGCTAATTCCGTTCGGAAAAACAGATAAACGCGTTGCCCATCTTTTCTTTGGCGCGATACAAAGCCTCGTCCGCTTTTTTCATCAGCATTTTTATTTCCGCGCCGTCCTGCGGGAAAAAACTGACTCCCATGCTGAGTCCCACCCGCACCGGTTGGCCGTCGATCTCAACCGGATAATCGCAAGCCTCAAACACGGATGAAATGACGGGCAACAGTGTTTTGGCATCATGAACATCGGGCAGAATAAAGATAAACTCATCGCCACCCAGTCGGGCGACAAAATCGTCGGAACGAACCGCCTGCCGAAACCGGCGCGACATTTCCTGCAGCAACCGGTCGCCGGCCGAATGCCCCAGGTTATCATTCACCAGCTTGAAGCGGTCCAAATCGAGAAACACGATGGCCAGCGGACGCCGGACACGTTGCGCCCGGTCCAGCCAGCGGGAAAGTTCGCTTTCGAACAAATTGCGGTTCGGCAATCCCGTCAACGNNCGAATGCCATCAGGCGAAGCATTTGGTCGGCCTGTCGGGCCCGGATCAGAATGTCGATCCGGCGACACAACAGTTGCATGTTCACCGGTTTAACGATAAAATCCGTCGCTCCACTGTCAAACGCCTGATTGATGGCCTTTTCATCATCACGGGCCGTGATCATCAAAATCGGCAAATCATGGCCCTGAGGCAGACTTTTGATCGCTTCGCAGGTTGCGAATCCGTCCATTACCTTCATCATGGCGTCCAACAAGATCATGTCCGGCCAGTTGTCATCCAGACAGCGTACCCAGGTTAAAACATCGCTACCATCAACAAATTCCCGGACCCGGTATCCCCTGTTTTGCAATTCATCCCGCAACACCCGGCGTTCCAGAGCCGAATCATCCACCACATAGATCAGGGGCTGGGCCGGGGTCTGTTCCCGGGAATTTTGCAACCATCGTTCAATCCACAACACGCTTCACCGCTCCGCAGGTTTTTCCGGACTATTGCGCGGTCGCCTTCAATTGAATGGCTTCCTGGCTGGTCAAAATCCGGTCGATATTGAGCAGAATTACAAGCCGGTCTTCCATTTTGCCGATACCTTCAATGTACTGGGCCTCAAGGATGAATGTCGGCGGCGGCGGATCGATTGAGGCGCCCGGCATCTGAACGACTTCGTTGACGGCATCGACAATGATACCCACCGTTTGTCCGCCGATATCGATGATCATGATCCGGGTGTCGTCTTCGGCCGGTTTCGCCACCAAGCCGAAACGTTTGCGCAGATCCACGACCGGAATCACCCGTCCGCGCAGGTTGATGATGCCTTCCATGAATTCCGGGGTCTGGGGCAGTTTGGTGACCGGCACCATGCGGTTAATTTCCTGTACCTTCTGGATCGGCAGGCCGTAATCCTCGTTGGCGAGTTTGAAAATGACCAGTTGAACATCTTGCGCCACAGTGAAGCTCCCCTTTCCTATCATTTACTGACTGTCGTCAATATCCCGCACATCGTCGGTTCAGCCCGGCGGCCATTCCATAAACCGGCCGCCCAGCAGATGCCAGTGCAGATGCCCGACGGACTGTCCGCCATCCTTGCCGGTATTCATGACCACTCGGAATCCGGATTCGGCAATTCCCAGCTTGGCGGCAATTTTCGGCAGCGTCAGCAGCGCGTGTCCCAACAAGGCGCTGTCTGACGGTCCCGCCGCCGCGACGCTGTCCAGATGCTTGCGCGGGATGACCAGTACATGGACCGGCGCCATGGGATTGATATCCGGAAACGCGACCAAAAATTCATCTTCGTAGACAAATTTCGCCGGAATGGCCCCCGACGCAATCTTGCAAAAAATACAATCGTCCGACATGGATTCACCTTCCCTTCCGGCAGCGGAGCAACCACAACCGCCCGCTCCCTGTATGTTTCGTTGGCTATGAAAATTCTGTAAAGAAGCGGCAAAATCCTGCTAATCGAATAAAAAAAGCCGGCTATTCCGCAAGTCGGCCCCGAAATCCGTCAGCCGTCACCTGTTCCAGCGTCACATCGACCAGCGTATTCTCGGACAGCAGGCTGTTTGCTCCGGCCAAAAGGATCACGCGCTGATAGTTCGGCGTCAGCCCTTCCGCCCGGCCTCGTTCCACTTTTTCCAACAGCACCGGCATGGTCCGGCCGACGAACCGCTGCCGGAATCGCTCGCCGCTGCGCTCGCCGGCCGCCAGCAATTCGGCCACCCGGCGTTTTTTCTCCGGATCGCCCACCTGATCGGCGAAACCGGCCGCCGGAGTGCCGGAACGCCGGGAATAGGGGAACACGTGAATTTTGGCGAACTCCATCGCCGTAGCAAAGGCCAGCGTCTCGGCAAACAACTCCGGAGTCTCGCCGGGAAACCCGACAATAATATCGG
>DCTI01000182.1:333-3171 GCA_002329525.1 Negativicutes bacterium UBA1444 | reverse complement strand
GGCTTGCAACGGCAGATGGAGATGCGGGCACAGGCGCGGTTCTTCGGCCATGATATCAATCAGGTCCGCCGAAACTTCCAGCGATTCGGTGGAACTGAGCCGGACACGGGCGATGCGGGGCTCGGCCAAAACCGTTCGCACAGCGTCAGACAAACCGCCTTGCCCGGTTTCCCGGCCATAGGCGCCGAGATTGATGCCGGTCAGCACGATTTCCCGGAAGCCCGCCGCCGCCAGATTCCGGGTTTCCCGGGCGATACTGTCCAGGGAACGGGAACGCAGATGTCCCCGGGCGTATGGGATAATGCAATAGGTGCAATAATTGTCGCAGCCGTCCTGGATCTTCAAAAACGCCCGGGTCCGTCCCGGCGCTCCGGCCAGCGGAATATCCTCGAACTCGCGTTCCGCCATGATGTCGCCGACGGCCAGCACCGGTCCGTTCTGGCGCCGGGCGGTCTCGACAAGTTCCACGATCCGGTGGCGGTCGCCGGTGCCGATGACGACATCCACTCCTTCGATCGCCGCGGCGTCTTCCGGGGCAATCTGGGCAAAGCAGCCGGTGACGGCAACGACGGCCGTCGGATTGAGCCGTGCGGCCCGCCGCACCATCTGGCGCGATTTCCGTTCGCCCAGATGCGTAACGGAGCAAGTGTTCACCACATATACGTCCGCCTGTTCCGCCGGCTCGACGACCGTGTAGCCCCGTTGCCGGAACAGGCCGGCCATCGCTTCGGTTTCCGTCTGATTCACTTTGCAGCCCAATGTGATAAAAGCCACCCTGGCCATTACATTCCTCCCAAATCGCCGCACTCGTACATGATGGCCGACAAAGCGGCCAGCCCCGCCGTTTCCGTGCGCAGAATCCGCGGGCCCAGACCGGCGGTGCGTGCCCCCCGGCTCCGGCAATACTCCACTTCCGCTTCGGCCAGGCCGCCTTCCGGTCCGACGATCAAAACCCAGGAGCCGCAAAAATCCGTCGACAGAATCGATCGCAACCCTTCCCGGCCCGGACCTTCGTAGAGAGTCAGCACCCGCGTGTCCGCCGGAACCTGGTCGAACAACGACGGCAACGTCACAAACGGGCCCACCTCGGGGATGACGCCGCGGCCGCACTGTTGCGCGGCCTCCTGCGCGATCTTTTGCCAGCGGCGGAGTTTGTCGGCCTGTTTGGCCGGATCATAGCGAACCACGCAATTGGCGGCCTGCAACGGAAACAGGCCCTTCACGCCCAATTCGACGGCCTTTTGGACAATGAAGTCCATTTTGTCGCTTTTGGGCAGGGCCTGCGCCAACCAGACGTCCACCGGCGGCTCGGTGGAATCGATGATTTTCTTGAGGGCCAGCGTCACCGTGTCGCCGGTCATCCGGACGATTTCAGCCTCGCCGCAGCGTCCGTCCTGACCGGCCACCCCGAGCGCATCGCCAACCGCCATTCTCAGGGAAAAACCGATATGTCGGGCGGATTCGCCCTTCACATCCATGAAATCGGCCAACGGGCCGGGTACAAAAATTCGTCGCATCGTCAGTCCAGGCTTCGGCAGGCAACGACCGCCGCCCATTCGCCGGCCTCCGTCACCCTGGTCACGGTCAGTCCCTGCCGGGACAGCGCGTCCGTCACATCCGGCAATCGATCCTTGATGATGCCGCTGCCAAGAAAACAGCCGGACGGGGTCAGGTGTTCCGGTAGCGTTGGCGCCAATTGCAGAATCAGGTCCGCAATCAGGTTGGCCACAATCACATCCGCCTGTCCGGATACACCGGCGAGCAGATCGCCCTGGTAAACTTCCACGGTATCCGCCACCTGGTTGGCGGCGACATTTTGCCGGGCTATCTCCGTCGCCTTGGCGTCATATTCGACGGCCCGAACCCGGATCGACCCCAGTTTTGCCGCCGCAATCGATAGGATATCCGACCCGGCGCCGACATCGAACACGGTCATGCCGGGTTTCACCATCATCTCCAGGCTTTCGAGACAAAGGATGGTCGTGCCGTGGGTGCCGGTACCGAAGGCCATGCCCGGGTCGAGCGCCAGTACGATGTCGCCGGGCTGGGCGTCATAATCCTCCCAGGACGGCTTGACCACAAACCGCTCCCCAATCCGGGCCGTATGAAAATATTGCTTCCAGGAATCGGCCCATTCGGTTTCCCGCACTTCCCGCCAGCGAATGGTTCCCCGGCCTTTGTCGAGGGAGTGCCCGGCCAGTTCGTCAATCCGGGTGGACAGAACGCGCAGTTTCCCCGGCAGTTGGTTATCGGCGGGCAGATAGGCCACGACGGTGACATAATCGACCGCCGGCTCGTCGGGGAAGATGCAGTCGGTCCAATTGCCGGAAAGTCGGTAGGATTGAATCAAATCAGGGTCCTCGATCACCACGCCGCCGGCTCCCAGCTCATGAAAGACTGCCGCTACCGCCTCCGTTGCCTCTTGCGTCGTATAGATGCTGATCTCCGCCCATTTGTCATTCATGGTCGCACCTCCCGGCATTTTTCCCTGTCTGTTCAGGATCCGCTCAACGCATCCTTGACTTTTTTCACGAAGCTGCTGCCGGACGTCTTGATCGTTTCGCCGCCCTGTTTCGCAAACTCAAGCAATAGCTGCCGCTGTTTGTCGGTCAGTTTTTTCGGCGTGACCACCGTCAACCGGACCTTGAGATCGCCTTTGTCATGACCGCGCAAGTGGGCAATCCCCTTGTCGCGGAGCGTCAGCACCGTGCCGGATTGCGTTCCGGCCGGGATTTCCAGTTTGGCCATTCCGTCGAGCGTCGGCACTTCCACTTCGTCGCCCAACGCCGCCTGGGGGAAACTGATGGACAAATCATACAGCAGATCGTCGCCATCCCG
>DCTI01000182.1:0-321 GCA_002329525.1 Negativicutes bacterium UBA1444 | reverse complement strand
GGTAGAGATCACCCGGCGGCCCGCCACGCGTTCCGGCCTCGCCGCCCTGAGAAATACGGAGACGCAGCCCGTTGTCGGCGCCCGGCGGAATCGTGACCTGAATCCGGCGGGTTTTGCGCACTTTTCCCCGTCCCCGGCATTCGCCGCAGGGAGTGTGCACGATTTTGCCTTCGCCGCGGCAACGGCTGCAGGTCGTGACATTGACCATCCGGCCGAACGGTGTGTTTTGCGCTACTTGCGTCTGCCCCGTGCCGCCGCACTGCGGACAGGTTTCGGGATGGGTTCCCGCCGCCGCGCCCGTGCCCTGGCAAGCCGGGCAAT
>DCTI01000216.1:3130-3818 GCA_002329525.1 Negativicutes bacterium UBA1444 | reverse complement strand
TATTTTTAACGGAAATCTTCGAGATACTTTTCAAAGCTGTTTTTGTCCAGTAGAACAGCCTTGTCTGTCAGCGGCCCCGGGGATTCCTGCCGGATCAGTTTGTCGTAAGGCGGCCGGTCCGTGTTCTGATAGACGAGGCCGGTGACGAGTCCTTCGTATTGTTCGACCGTGGCCAGCGCCGCCGCCTTGTCGCGCGGGTCGTAGCCGGGCAGCGCATCGAGCCGGGTCAAGTGCTCGCGGTACCAGTCGTAGGTGTTGACCTTGTTGAAGGTGACGCAGGGGCTGAAGACGTTGACGAACGCAAAACCCGGATGGCGGGCGCCCTGCTCGATCAGGGCGGTGAGGCCGGCGATGTCGGTGGATACACTCTGGGCGACGAAGGTGGCGCCTGCGGCGATGGCCACCTGGATGACGGGCAGCGGGGCTTCGATGGAGCCGGCCGGGGTGGTTTTGGTCTTGAAACCCAGATCGCTCCGGGGCGAGGTCTGTCCCTTGGTCAGCCCGTAGATGTGGTTGTCCATGACGAGGTAGGTCAGGTCGATATTGCGCCGCATGGCCTGGATCGTGTGGTTGAGCCCGATGGCGTAGCCATCGCCGTCACCGCCCACCGCAAGGACGGTCAGATCCGGGTTCGCCAGTTTCACACCCTGGGCGATGGGCAGGGCTCGCCCGTGGATGCTGTTGATGC
>DCTI01000216.1:138-3120 GCA_002329525.1 Negativicutes bacterium UBA1444 | reverse complement strand
TTCGATGGCGGTCTGCACGGCGAAATCGCCGCATCCCGGGCACCAGTTCGGTTTGACGCCGTTATGAAAATCTTTTGCCGTTGCCATCAGATCATCTCCTTGCATTGGCGGTAAATCTCGCCGGGTGTAAACAGCCGGCCGTCATATTTCAGGATGGATTTCAGTTCCGTGCCGCCGCTCGTCTGCATCCGGATCAACCCGGCCAGCTGGGCGGTGGCGTTGTTTTCCACGACCAGTATGTGCTGGGCCTGCCGCAGCAACGGGGTCAGTTGCTCGGTCGGAAACGGCCAGAGCAGACGCAGGTGCGCCTGCAGCACCCGATGCCCGTCCTGCCGGAGTTGGCTGGCGGCTTCGCGGATGGGGCCGCGGGTCGAGCCCATGCCGATCAGCAGGATGTCCGCCGCTGCGTCCTCCTGCCCGTCGGTCCAGACCGGGGTCGGGAATCGGGCCGGCAGGGAACGGGTCTTGCGCAGCCGCTTTTCCATTTGGCGTCGGCGGTTGACTGTGTCTTCGGAAGGTTTGCCGGATTCGGCGTGCTCCAGTCCCGTGACGTGATGGATGCCGTATTTCATGCCGGGGATCGTCCGGGGACTGATCCCGTCTTCGGTCACTTGATAGCGGTTGAAGTAGGCCGGATTCTCGAGGGGCGGCAGAGCGGCGGGATCGGCGAGTTTACCGCGGCGGATGGCCACGCGGGACAGGTCATAGGGTTCGGCTGTCTGGAGACCCAGTGCAAGCTGGAGGTCGGTGAGCAGGATCACCGGGCATTGGTACTCCTCGGCCAGATTGAAGGCTTCGGCCGCATCGTAAAAGGCTTCTTCGACGTCGCCGGGGGCCAGGACAATCTTCGGAATCTCGCCAGGCGTGCCGAACAGCATCGCCAGCAGATCGGCCTGTTCCTGTTTCGTCGGCATGCCGGTGCTCGGGCCGGCCCGCTGGGTGTCGACGATGACGAGCGGGGTTTCCGCCATGCCGGCCAGGCCGATGGCCTCGGTCTTGAGGGCGAGTCCCGGTCCGCTGGAGGCTGTCATCGCCCGGGCGCCGGCGTAGGCCGCGCCGATGGCCATGGTGCAGGCGGCGATTTCGTCTTCGGTCTGGACGGCGATGCCACCCAGTTCGGGCAGGCGTTTGATCATGTATTCCATGATTTCCGACGAGGGGGTGATCGGGTAGGCGGACAGGAAGCGGCAGCCGCCAGCGATGGCGCCGAGAGCGACGGCTTCGTTGCCGATGCCGAAAATTCGGGTCTGTCCATCGCCCGGTTGCAGGCCAAGAGTCCGAGCGGCTGATGTCGGATTTCCTTGTGTGAAGCGATACCCTGCATCAAAGGCTTGCCGGTTGTCGGTGACTACTTTGGGGCCCTGACGTTCATACCATTTTCCCACTACGTCGAGAAACGGCTCGGGCGGCAGACCCATGACGGCGGCGGTCGCGCCGAGGGCAACTACGTTGCGCTGCATGACGGACCCGGCGGCTTTGGCCAGTTCGGTCAGCGGGATAGCGCACAGGGGAGCGGTGGCGCCGGCGGGGAGTGTTGGCGAGAAGGCCGCATCGGCCAAGATGATGCCGGCAGTGGCGACTTCGGCGGCGCTGAGGGTGAGGGTTTCCTGATCGAACGCGACCAACAGTTCGACGGTGTCGGCGACCGAATCCAGCGGCCGGACGCCGATGCGCAGGGTGTTGTCGGTATGGCCACCGCGAATTCGGGATGAAAACTGCCGGTATCCATACAGATAGTACCCCAGGCGGTTGAGGGTCGTGGCGAAGATTGCACCGGCGCTCTCGATGCCGTCTCCCTGTTGACCGCCAATTTTCCAGGACAGTTGTTCGAGCATGGTGATATCCTCCTTTGCTTCCTGCTTATTCTCTTTCGGCAAACGGAGAAACATTCCTTCTTGTGGGAAAATTGATTTTTAATCGAGTATGAATTCAACGACGGTCGTTCCGAGCCCCAGAAGGAGATTGTTGGCGCCGACACGAAATCATTTGATAGCGCATATGGGTAGGTTGGTTATCAAATGGAGGTGCCTCATGACGATCTTAGAACAGATATCACGTGGTGAAGGAAAAACGCTGGAGTTCAAAGCGGCAATACCAACTTCCGAACGATTGGCCAAGTCGATTATTGCATTTGCGAATACCGGCGGAGGGAAAATACTCATTGGCGTCAAAGATGATGGGACCGTTATTGGGATAGAGAACTCCGAGGTGCCTGACTATATGGATCGAATCGCCAATATGGCCCATGATCTTATTCATCCACTGATCGTACCTGAAATTTATGGATTTTCTTTACAGGAGCTGACAATTATTGTCGTGGAGGTATATCCCAGCCCGGTTAAACCGCATTTTCTGAAAAGCTTGGGCAAAGCGGCCGGCGTCTATATTCGCGTTGGCGCAACCAACAAAAAGGCCGATCCTGAGTATGTTCAGGAATTAGAACGTCAGAAACTCAATATTTCATTTGATGAGGATTGTTGTGCAGATTGCTCGGACAAAGCAGAGGTTATTGAGGCGCTGAAAAAACTCCTTGCGATTCAATTGCGGAAAGAAATTACTGAAGAATCTTTGGCAAATCTAAAGTTCTTAAAAGTTCAGCAGGGAAAACTGCAGCTAACCAATGCTGCGCCCATTTTGATGGGTACGTGGGAGCACGTACACATCAAGTGCGCCCGCTTCAAGGGTGATAATTCCGATGTATTCATCGACCGTAAAGAATTGACGGGGGACTTGTTTTTACAACTTGAGAATGCCATGAAATTTCTGCTGGCAAATATCAATCTGTCGGGAGAAGTTGGCGCCGACCATTTGCGACGGATCGATAAATATGAGATACCTCCCGAAGCTTTACGTGAGGCGTTGGTTAACGCCATTGTGCACCGTGATTATGTGATGTCAGGTTCGGACATTAAAGTTGCCGTTTATGATTCCCGAATTGAGATCACATCGCCGGGCGCATTTCCAAGAGGGATTACGCTGGAT
>DCTI01000216.1:0-133 GCA_002329525.1 Negativicutes bacterium UBA1444 | reverse complement strand
GGGACGGGGGATTCGGAAACTGACACGGCTTTGTTTGGAAGCCGGTTTGCAAAAACCGGACATTGTTGAAACAGGAATGTTTGTGCAGGTAACGTTTTATCGCAAAAGCCGGACGCAAAAGTCGGACGCAAAA
>DCTI01000005.1:1741-10011 GCA_002329525.1 Negativicutes bacterium UBA1444 | reverse complement strand
TCGATTACGATGTCGACGAAACCACGCTCGGCGGCTTTGTACGGAGTGGCGAATTCAGCCACGTACGCAGCAGTCTTTTCCTCCACATTGGGGTCGCCGCGGAAGATAATGTTGGCCGCGCCGGCCGGTCCCATGACCGCGATCTCGGCGGAAGGCCAGGCCAATACCTGGTCAGCACCCAGGTCCTGGGAGCACATGGCCAGATACGAACCACCGTAGGCTTTCCGGGTGATAACGGTGACTTTCGGCACTGTGGCTTCCGAGTATGCATACAGCATTTTCGCGCCGTGCCGGATGATGCCGCCGAATTCCTGGTCGGTGCCCGGCAGGAAGCCAGGTACGTCCACGAAGTTGACGATCGGAATGTTGAAGGCATCGCAGAACCGGATGAACCGGGCCGATTTGTCCGAAGCATTGCAGTCCAGGCAACCGGCCATGTTCGCCGGCTGGTTGGCGATGATGCCGACGGTCGAACCGTCGAACCGGGCAAAACCGGTGATGATGTTCATGGCGTAATGTTCCTGGACTTCCAGGAATTCGCCGTTGTCCACCGTCATCCGGATGACATCTTTCATGTTGTAAGGCATGTTCGGATTGTCCGGCATGATGGTCTTCAGGCCTTCGTCCTGGCGGTCCGGGCTGTCGCCGGTTTCCACGATCGGTGCGTCTTCCATGTTGTTGGAAGGCAGGAAGCTCAGCAGGTACCGCACTTTGGCCATGCAGTCCTCATCATTTTCCGTCGCGAAGTGCGCCACGCCCGATACGCTGTTGTGGGTCATCGCGCCGCCCAGGGCTTCCGCGGTGACTTCTTCGGCCGTAACGGATTTGATGACCTGCGGGCCGGTGATGAACATCTGGCTGGTGTTCTTTACCATGAAGATCCAGTCGGTCAGGGCCGGGGAATACACCGCGCCGCCCGCCGAAGGTCCCATGATGCAGGAGATCTGGGGAATAACACCGGAAGCCAGGGTGTTTTTGAAGAAGATCTTGCCGTAGCCGGCCAGAGCGTCAACCGCTTCCTGGATCCGCGCGCCGCCCGAATCGTTGAGGCCAACCAGCGGAGCGCCCATTTTCATCGCCAGTTCCTGAACTTTCACGATTTTCGCGGCGTGCATTTCGCCGAGCGAACCGCCCTCCACCGTGAAGTCCTGTGCGAAGACATACACCAGACGGCCCTCCACGGTGCCGTAACCGGTGACTACGCCTTCACCCGGCAATTCTTTCTTTTCCTGTCCGAAGTTCGTGCAGCGGTGCGCTACGAATTGGTCGAGTTCCACGAAGGAACCCGGGTCCAGCAGCAGGGCAATCCGCTCGCGGGCGGTTTTCTTGCCGCTCGCATGTTGTTTGTCTACCCGTTTTTCGCCGCCGCCCGCCAGCACTTTTTTGCGCTTACTGTTCAGCAGGGCGACTTTTTCCTCCATTGCAGACATTGTACACCTCCATCGTTGTCAGGTTGATTGAAGTCAATCCGCCTGTCGTTGCTTAGTGGGCTTTGCGGTCGGGATGTTCGCAGATCTCGATCAGAATGCCACCAGTCGATTTGGGATGCAGGAAAGCGATTTTCGCGCCGCCGGCGCCATACCGGGGAGCTTTGTCGAGCATTTCCACACCACGGGCCTGCAGATCAGCGATAGCGGCTTCGACGTTGTCGACGCGCAGAGCGACGTGCTGAACCAGATTACGGCCGCCGTTTTTCTCGATCGCCTTGGCGATAGGGCCGTCCGGAGCCGTGGACTCGAGGAATTCGAGTTCCGCGTCGCAGCAGGGGAAGAAGCTGACTTTTACTTTTTGTTCCGCAACAACTTCGTCTTCCGGCTGATGGAACATTCCCAGCTTTTCGCCGAAAACGTCTTTGATCGCCGCCAGGTTGTTGACTCCGATCCCGATGTGATCAATGTGCAGAATTTTGAACATGGTCTTTCCTCCTTTTGCTTTTAAGAATCTATGTGAATTATTTCAGGACCTCCGCCAGAATGGACTTTACGGCAGAATACGGATCATTCTTGCGCTGGCTGACTTCCTCCGTCAACGCTTCAAAGCGGCTATTCGCCACCTTTTTCTTCAAATAGGCCTGAATCGCTTCATCCAGCATTGTCAGAATCTCGTTGCGAGTCCGTGCAAACCGCCGCTTCTGAATCAATCCCGTCTTCACCATGTATGCGGCATGTTCCTCTATACTATCCACCAATTCAACGACGCCTTGATTTTGGCTGGCAATTGTACGCGTGATTTTGGGCCGCCATTCGGTCTCGTTCTGGTCCAGGTCCAGCATCATTTCTATTTCAATGTGCAATCGCTCCACGCCATCGCGATCCGCTTTATTGATGGCGAAAACATCGCCTATCTCCAAAATACCGGCCTTAATCGCCTGAATGTCGTCGCCCAGACCGGGAACCAACACCACCAGCGTCGTATCGGCAGCCTTCACGATGTCGACTTCCGACTGCCCAACCCCTACAGTTTCAATAAAAATAATATCTTTGCCTGCGGCATCCAAAACTTTCACAGCCTCGGCGGTTTTTCGGGACATTCCGCCCAAGCTGCCACGGGTCGCCATACTCCGGATAAAAACGCCTTCATCCATGGTGAGTTCATTCATGCGGATGCGGTCGCCCAGAATCGCACCGCCGGAAAAAGGACTGCTCGGGTCAACGGCGATAATGCCGACCGTTTTGCCCCGGCTGCGATATTCCTTGGTCAACTTGTCTGTCAGGGTGCTCTTGCCAGCACCGGGAGGGCCCGTGATCCCAATTACATAGGCTCGGCCGGTATGCGGGTAAATCTTTTGCAAGATTTCCACCGCATCGCCATACTCGTTCTCCACCGCTGTGATGGCTCGCGATATGGCCAATTTGGAGCCGTTGAGCAACTCTGCGACGATATCCATAAAAGCACCACCTAAGGATAATTCTCAGCGGGGACGGACAGGAAACCTGTCCGTCCCGCCGCTTCGACGAATCGGGGTTATTTCACGTTGGCTTTGATGAATTCGATGATCTTCTCGGTCGGAGTGCCGGGAGTGAAGACTTCGGCAATTCCGGCGGCTTTCAGACCAGGGATGTCGGCATCGGGAATAACGCCGCCGCCAATGGTCAGAACGTCTTTGATACCTTTTTGCTTCATGATTTCAACAATACGGGGGAACAGGGTGTTGTGCGCGCCAGACAGCAGGCTGAGCGCCACTACGTTGACGTCTTCCTGCAGGGCCGCTTCGGCGATCTGTTCCGGGGTCAGGCGAATACCTGTGTAGATAACCTCGAAGCCGGCGTCGCGAAGAGCGCGGGCTACGACTTTGGCTCCGCGGTCATGTCCGTCGAGGCCTGGCTTGGCTACCAATACTCTAATACGTTTTTCCATCGTTGTCCCTCCTACTCTCGCTTATAAGCTGACGTGCGGCTGATATTCGCCGAACACTTTGCGCATTACGCCACAAATTTCACCCAGGGTTGCATAGACTTTGACCGCGTCGAGAATGAGCGGCATCAGGTTGGCATGTTCATCCTTGCAAGCGGTTTCCAGGGCGGCCAGTTTTGCGGCAACGGCGGCCTGGTCGCGACCGGCCTTCATTTTCGCCAGCTTGCCTTTCTGGAAGTCGCCGACGGAAGCGTCAACGCGCAGCAGTCCTTCGGGCGGTTTTTCTTTGATCTGGTATTTGTTCACGCCGACGATAATGCGTTCTTTCTTCTCGACTTCCATCTGCCATTTGTAGGCGCTGTCCTGGATTTCCCGTTGGATGTAGCCTTTTTCGATGGCAACGACGGCGCCGCCGAGTTCATCAATCTTCTTGATGTAGTCCCAGCATTCGGCTTCGATCTTGTTGGTCAGATATTCCACGTAGTAGGAGCCGCCCAGCGGGTCGACGGTGTCGGCCAGACCGCTTTCTTCGGCGACGATCTGTTGGGTCCGCAGCGCTACGCGCACGGAATCTTCCGTCGGCAGAGCCAGCGCTTCATCTTTGGAGTTGGTGTGCAGGGACTGGGTTCCGCCCATGACGGCGGCGGCAGTCTGCAGGGCAACACGGACGACGTTGTTGTCCGGTTGTTGGGCTGTCAGCATGGAGCCGGCGGTCTGGGTGTGCACGCGCAACATCCAGGATTTCGGGTTGGTCGCGCCGAAGCGCTCTTTCATGACTTTCGCCCAGACGCGACGGGAAGCGCGGAATTTCGCGACTTCTTCGAGTACGTTGTTGTGGGCGTTCCAGAAGAAGGACAACCGACCGGCGAAATCGTCAACATTCAGGCCGGCTTTGATGGCAGCTTCGCAATACGCGATGCCGTCGGCGATCGTGAAGGCGATTTCCTGGGAAGCGGTCGAGCCGGCTTCACGGATGTGGTAACCGGAGATCGAAATCGTGTTCCAGTGAGGAACGTTCTTGGAGCAATATTCAAAGATGTTGGTGATCAGACGCATCGAAGGTTTCGGCGGGAAAATGTAGGTGCCGCGGGCTGCGTACTCTTTCAGAATGTCGTTCTGAATGGTGCCGTTCAGCTTGTCGGCGCTTACGCCCTGTTTTTCGGCAACGGCGATGTACATGGCCAGCAGTACGGACGCCGGAGCGTTGATCGTCATCGAGGTGGACACTTTGCCAAGGTCGATCTTGTCGAACAGGATTTCCATGTCCGCCAAGGAGTCGATGGCCACGCCGACCTTGCCGATTTCGCCTTCGGCTTTGGGATCATCGGAGTCCAGACCGATCTGGGTGGGCAGGTCAAATGCGCAGGACAGGCCGGTTCCGCCGGACTCGAGCAGGTAGCGGTACCGTTTGTTGGATTCTTCGGCCGTCGAGAAGCCTGCATACATCCGCATGGTCCAGAAGCGGCCACGATACATGGTCGGTTGTACGCCGCGGGTAAACGGATATTCGCCCGGGAAGCCGAGATCTTTCTCGTAATCGAAGCCCTCAATATCCAGCGGGGTTGCCAGGCGCATCTTGGGCAGGTTGATCCGCTCAGGATTCTTGGCCACTGCTTTCTCTACCTTGGCAGCATAGGCTTCTTGTTTGGCTTTCAACGATTCATTAGCCATTTGTGTTCCTCCTTTTCTCTTTCTCTATTTCTTCATGGTGACGGTTTGCAGGAACCGGACATGCCATGAAAGAGCCTCTTCCATGATGTGCGGGGAATGCGCGTTTTTGGTGGCGGCTTTGGCGCGGTCGAAGTAATCCTGCAGCATCGGTTTGTAGTCGGGATGCGAGCATTTGTCGATGATGACCTGGGCGCGCTCTTTCGGCGACAGGCCGCGGATATCGGCAACGCCGCGCTCGGTGATGAATACGTCCACGTCGTGTTCGGTGTGGTCGATATGCGAGCACATCGGCACGATCGAGGAGATGTCGCCGCCCTTGGCGGTGGAAGTCGAGAAGAAGAACGTCAGTTTGCCGTTGCGGGCGAAGTCGCCGGAACCGCCGATGCCGTTCATCATCTTGCTGCCCATGATATGGGTCGAGTTGACATGGCCATAGATATCGAATTCAATCGCGGTGTTCATGGCAATGATGCCGAGGCGCCGGGCTGTTTCCGGGCTGTTGGCGATTTCTTGCGGCCGCAGGATGATCTTTTTGCGATAATCGGCGATATTCGCGTAGAAGCGTTTCAGGCCTTCCGGCGAAGGAGTCAGGGACGTACCGGAAGCGAAATCCAGTTTGCCGGCGTCGATCAGGTCGAACATGCCGTCCTGAATGACTTCCGTGAACACGGTCAGGTTGGAGAACGGCGAATCCACGAGGCCGCAGACCACCGCGTTGGCCACGGATCCTACTCCGGATTGCAGCGGCAGCAGGTTCTTCGGCAGGCGGCCGTTTTTGATTTCATATTGGAAGAAATCGATCAGATGGGCGCTCATGGCTTTGGCATCGTCGTCGATGGCTGCCAGCGGGCGGACTGCGTCGGGAATGTCACAGGGAACAATCGCCACGATCTTCGCCGGATCGCAGGGAATATACGGGGTGCCGATGCGGTCATCCACTTTCACGATCGGTACCGGCAGCCGGTTCGGCGGATCCAGCGGCACATATACGTCATGCATGCCTTCGAGTTCGAGCGGCTGGCTCACGTTGACTTCGACGATGACCTGTTTGGCGCTCTGCACATACGATGCGGTGTTACCCATCGAAGTAGTCGGGATGATGTTGCCCTCTTCGGTGATCGCGCAGGCTTCGACGATGGCGATATCGACTTCGCCGCCCAGATAACCGTAACGAGACATTTGCGCCGTATGGCTCAGGTGCAGGTCGGTATAAGCGATCGCGCCGCTGTTGATCTGTTTGCGGATCGCGTCATTGGTCTGGTAAGGAAGCCGGCGGGCAATCCCTTTTACTTCGGCCAACGCGCCGTCCAGCTCTTTGCCGACGGAGGCGCCGGTCCAAAGATTGATCTGGAACGGGTTGGCTTTCATCCGCTCCGCCAAGGCCAGGGGCACAGCCTTCGGATAGCCGGCCGGGGTGAATCCGCTGACGCCGAGGTTCATGCCCGGTTTGATCAGGGCCGCTGCTGCTTCGGCCGTGGTGATCTTGGCCTGCAACGCGCTGTTGCGGACACGGTCTTTGATTTCAATCATGCAGTCTCTCCTCCTCAAAATATGATTATTCCAGGGGCAACGCCCCAAACTGGACACCGGAAATCATTCCTAAAGGTAACGTGAAAACATTCTCAAAATCATTCAAAAAAAATACGCCATGAATGTAAATGTGCTAGCGCACAATACAAACCATGGCGTTGCTTACTACGGTATCTTTCGCTCAAGGCAACCCTGCACGAAAAACAATAAGCGACATCTGTTTGTGTGATGGTATTTTCAGTCTTGCATCTTCGCCCGGCTGTCCATACACTTCAATGTTCCGTTACGAGCCGATTGATTCCCGATGGCTAATCCGATCGCTCTCCCCTTTTCAACAAAGGACTTTCCGGAACAGCTATCACAACCCATGACCGCTCTTGTTCCATCTAATATTTTATACAGATTTTTCAGAAAGTCAACCATCATTTTACACACAATAGTTAATTTACTTTCTTTTCCGGAAAAATCCGCCATCGTTACGGCATTTGACGTCGCAGATGGTACGATAGCGTGGTCAGTCCCACTGACAGATCCTCACTCACCAGTTGCACCGTTTCCGGGACCCTGATCCGCACCGGCGCGAAATTCCAGATCCCATGGACGCCGGCGGCGACCATGCGGTCCGCCACGCTCTGCGCTTCCGGTGCCGGCACGGTAATGACGCCGATCTGAATGTTCCGGTCGGCGATGGTGGTTTCCATATCCGAAACGGCCAAAACTTCCACGCCGTTGATGACCTGGCCGACCAAGGCCGGGTTTTGGTCAAACAACGCCGACAAGTGGAATCCCATTGAGGCGAAGTTGCGATAGTTGGCCAAGGCCCAGCCCAGATGGCCGATGCCGACGATGCCGATATTCCAGCGGCGGTCGATCCCCAGGATGACGCCGATATTGTTCAGCAGTTCCGCCACATGATAGCCGACGCCTTTTTTGCCGAAAGCGCCGAATCCAGCCAGATCCTTGCGGATCTGTTCCGGTGTCACGCCGATGCGCCGGCCGAGCTCTTCGGACGACACAATATCCGAGCCCTCCGACTTGATCAGCCGGAGGGTTCGGAAATATAGCGGCAGGCGATCCACCGTCGCCCGGGAGATACTGCCGTATTTGGGGTTTAGCACCGGATCTGCGCCTTGTAATGGGTATGAAGCAGATGATGCGATTTTTCGCCCAGCGGCTGGCCCAGCCAAGTATCATAGAGCTCCTTGACAGCTGGGTTCTCGTGGGATTTGCGGATCTGGGAATCCTGATCGCATTCATAGATCGCGGCGATCCGGTTCAGGCGGGTTTCCTCGCACACCGGCACCGGCTGGCCGCCGCCGCCGATGCAACCGCCGGGACAGGCCATGATTTCGATGAACTGATAATCGGCCTCACCGGCCCGAATCTTGTCCATCATGATCCTGGCGTTCGACAGGGTGTTCGCCACGGCGATCTTGACCGTCAGGTCGCCGATCGGCACCGCGGCTTCCTTGATCCCGGCCAGACCCCGCACCGCCGTGAATTCGATGGATTCCAGCGGCTTGCCGGTGACGACTTCCGCCACCGTCCGCAACGCGGCTTCCATAACGCCGCCGGATGAACCGAAAATCACACCGGCGCCGGTGGAAATTCCAAACGGTGCGTCGTACTGCTCAGCCGGCAAGGCGGCAAAATCGATGCCGGCTTCCTTGATCATGCGTCCCAGTTCGCGGGTCGTCAAAACATAATCGACATCC
>DCTI01000005.1:0-1694 GCA_002329525.1 Negativicutes bacterium UBA1444 | reverse complement strand
GCTGCGGCGACTTCGCCGTCGACAGGTGCGGCAGCAGATCGGGGTACATCAGTTCAATGAAGTTGACCCAGCCCGGGCTGCAGGAGGTGACCATCGGCAGCACGCCCTGGTTCTGCAAACGGTGCAGGAGTTCATGGCCTTCTTCCATGATGGTCAGGTCAGCCGTGAAATCGGTGTCGAACACCCGGTTGAAACCGAGCCGCCGCAGCGAGGCAACCATCTTACCGGTAACGATCGAACCGCTGTCCATGCCGAGGGCTTCGCCGAGCGCCACTCGGGTCGCCGGCGCGGTCTGCACGATGACATGCTTCGTCGGGTCGCTGAGAGCGGCCCAGACCGCCTCGGTGTCGTCTTTCTCCACGATGGCCGCCGTCGGACACACGCTGGCGCACTGCCCGCAGTAGGTGCAGGGAGCCTGGTCGAGCCCGACCTCGAAGGCCGGCGCCACCACGGTATCAAAACCGCGCTTGGCAAAACTATAGACGTTGACGCCCTGCCGGTCGCTGCAGGCCTTGATGCAGCGGCCGCACAGAATGCACTTGTTCTGATCGCGCACCAGGGAGGGATTGTTGGCGTCGAGAGGCAAGCTCTTCTTCACGCCGTCGAAGCGGACTTTGCGAATCCCCAGATCCGCCGCGATCGTCTGCAGTTCGCAGTTCGTGTTGCGCTGGCAGGACAGGCAGTCCTGCGGATGGTTCGCCAGCAGAAGTTCCACAACCGTCTTGCGGGCTTCGCGCACCGCCGCGGTGTTGGTATGGACGACCATACCCTCATTGACCGGATAAACGCAGGATGCCACCAATGTTCTGGCGCCCTCCACCTCCACCACGCAGACGCGGCAGGCTCCTTCCGGCCGGAGTTCGGGGTGATAGCAAAGACTGGGCACGCTGATCCCTGCCGCCTGGGCGGCGCTCAGTACTGTGGCGCTCTTTGGCACCTGCAGTTTGCGCCCGTCGATTGTTACATTAACCATATCCACGGTATCATGCTCTCCTTTCGATGCCTTAGCCCTTAATAATCGCCTTGAACGGGCATTTCGCCATACAGGCGCCGCACTTGATGCATTTTGTCTGGTCGATCACGTGCTGCCCCTTGATCTCGCCGCTGATGGCTTCCACCGGGCAGGACTTCTTGCACAGGCCGCAGCCCTTGCAAAGTTCGGTGATCCGATAGCCCGACAGCTTGCTGCAGGCGCCGGCCGGACACTTTTTGTCGTGAATGTGGGCTTCGTATTCGTGCCGGAAATAACGCAGCGTGCTGAGCACCGGGTTCGGCGCGGTCTGGCCCAGGCCGCACAGTGCGGTGGCCTTGATGTTTTTGGCCAGGGTTTCCAGCAGTTCGATATCGCCGTCCCGGCCGTTGCCTTCGGTGATCCGGGTCAGGATCTCCAGCATGCGCATGGTGCCCTCGCGGCACGGCGTGCACTTGCCGCAGGACTCCTTCTGCGTAAAGTTCAGGAAGAATTTGGCCACATCCACCATACAGGTGGTTTCATCCAAAACTACCAGACCACCGGATCCCATCATGGCGCCGGCCCCGGTCAGGGTATCATAATCAATCTGCAGGTCCAGCATCTCTTCCGGTAGACAACCGCCTGACGGACCGCCGATCTGGACCGCCTTGAACTTCTTGCCGTTGGGGATGCCGCCGCCGATGTCCTCGACGACCTCGCGCAGGGTGGTGCCCATGGGGAT
>DCTI01000247.1 GCA_002329525.1 Negativicutes bacterium UBA1444 | reverse complement strand
ACATCATGCAGGATTTCCTGACCCCGCTGCTGTTCAAACAGGAAGGGATCGCCCGGCCGGAAGAAGTCCACAGCCTGTTCGCCCATATCCGGCGGAACAACATGGCGAAAGCGGCGCTCGACTGCGCGATCTGGGACCTGTACGCGAAAGAGCAGGGCATTTCGGTGGCCAAGGCGCTTGGCGGCACGAAGGACAAGATTGAAACCGGGGTCAGCATCGGCATTCAGGGCAGCCCCGACGATCTGGTGCGGGTCGTGGCCAAACACCGGGAGGAAGGTTATCGCCGGGTCAAGGCCAAGATCAAACCGGGCAAGGATATCGAATATCTGCGGGCAATCCGCCGGGAGTTCGGCGACGTCATGCTGATGGCGGACGCCAATTCCGCATACACGTTGAAGGATATCGACCTGTTCAAGGCGATGGACGACCTGGACCTGATCATGATCGAGCAGCCGCTGTCGAACGATGATATCGTCGACCACGCCAAACTGCAGGCCGTCCTGAAAACCCGGATCTGCCTGGACGAAAGCATCCATTCCGTTGACGACGCCCGGCACGCGATCGAACTGGGCAGCGCCCGGACGATCAATATCAAGGTGGCCCGGGTCGGCGGCCTGACGGCGGCCCGCAACATCCACAACCTGTGCCAGGAACACGGAATTCCGGTCTGGTGCGGCGGCATGCTCGACACCGGCATCGCCCGCGCCCACAACATTGCCGTATCATCCCTGCCAAACTATAAGTTCCCCGGCGACGTGCCGGCATCGGACCGTTACTGGAAGGTCGACCTGACGACGCCGGCGGTGGTCATCGACAAGGAAGCGATGATTCGGGTGCCGGAAACGCCGGGGATCGGTTTCGAGCCCATTCCGGAGCTGCTGGAGAAATATACCTACGAGAAGAAAGAGATTTTGCGCTAGGCGTTGCCGGATTCCGCAGCAAGCGACGGCAGCGGCAGGGGCGGGGAATATTTCCCCGACCGATACAAACAGGAGGAGGCGCCGTATTTCATGATCATCGACCGGATCGACATCCTGCATCTGAAAAATCCGTTTCTGCATCCTTTTGAAACCAGCTTCACCCGTTTCGTCGAACGGGACGTGCTCATCATCAAGGTTTTTTCGGAAGGCCTGGTCGGCTACGGCGAGTGCAAGGCCTTTTACGGACCGCTGTACAATCCCGAAGACAACGGAACTTGCTTCCACATCATCAAAAACATCATCGCGCCGGTGATTCTGCACCAGGAAATTCGGGACCCGGCGGATTACATGAAAAAGATTTCCTTCATCCGCGGCAACCGTCTGGCCATTGCCGCCGTGGAGAACGCGCTGTGGGAGATTCACGCGCAGCGAGAGGGCAAATCGCTGAAAACCCTGCTCGGCGGGACGCAGAATGAAGTCAAGGTGGGCGTCAGCCTCGGCATTGAACCGACGGTGACGGCGCTGCTGGGCAAAATCGAAAAATATCTGGCAGAAGGCTATCACCGGACCAAGATCAAGATCAAGCCGGGCTGGGACATCGAAGTGCTGAGGGAGATCCGCCGCCACTACCCGGATATCACGCTGACCGTGGACGCCAATTCGGATTACACTTTGGCTGACATTGACCTGTTCCGGGCCATGGACGAGTTCAACCTCCAGTACATCGAACAGCCGCTGGCCGAGGACGACATCATCGACCACGCCGTGTTGCAGAAGGCGATCAAGACGCCGATCTGCCTCGACGAAAGCATCGTTTCCTATGATATGGCGCGCCACGCCATCGAACTGGGCAGCTGTAAGGTCATCAACATCAAATCCAGCCGCTGCGGCGGTCTGTGCGAATCCGTCCGGATCCACGACCTCTGCATGCAGCACAATATTCCGATCTGGGTCGGCGGCATGACCGAAACCGGCATCGGCCGCGTGCAGAACATTTCGTTCGCCAGCCTGCCGAACTTTACGCTGCTCGCCCATGATATCGCCGCCAGCAACCGCTATTTCAAAGATGACATTACCATTCCGCACGTGAATATCACCGACCGCTGCACGCTGATCGTGCCCGACGAGACCAACGGCGTGAAATACGAAGTCGATGAACAAGCGATGGAGCGGATGCTGGTCGGCCGGGAAGTCATCAAATAGACATTACCGGGATTTGCGCACGATTTTCCTTCCTGTCGGAAGAGAATCGTGCGTACGAATTGAATTGATTTTCGAAAATCGAAAATATCGAACGGCGATCCTGCCGCCAGGCGCAAAGTCAAAAAAATGAAGCGAAAGGGTGGATCCCATGAACCGGACCGAGCAAAAGCAACAGGCATTTCAATTTATCGACAGCCACCGGGACGAAATGGTGTCATTGTGGCAGGAAGTAGTCAACATGGAGGGCGGACCGCACGAAAAGCCCGGTATTGACCTCGTAGCCGGCCGGTTCCGGCAGGTGCTGGACGAAGTCGGCGCGGCCATCCGTACCGTGGAGTTCGCACAGGCCGGCAATATGCTGATCGCCGAGTTGCCCGGCCCGATCGCCACGCCTGGCGTCCTCTTCCTGGGTCATATGGATACGGCCATCGCCGCCGGCGCCATCGCCCGGCAGCCCTTCACCATCCGGGACGGCAAGGCATACGGCCCCGGCGTCCTCGACATGAAGGGCGGCATCGTGGCGTTCCTGTACGCGATCAAAGCCCTGCGGGCCGCCGGATACAATGCGCGGCCGATCAAAGTAGTGCTGGCCGGCGACGAAGAAGTGCTGCACGCCCGTTCCAGCGCGCCGGACGTGTTCATGACCGAGGCGAAGGGCCATGCGGCGGCGTTCAACACTGAAACCGGCTTCGTCGACAATGGGATCGTGGTCGGGCGCAAAGGCGTGGCCCGGTTTATGCTGGAAATCCACGGCGTGGCGGCGCATGCGGGCAATGATCCGGAAAACGGCCGGAGCGCGATTCTGGAAATGGCGTACAAGATCATCGATGTCCAAAATCTGACTGACAAGGAGAAGGGCATCAGTTTCAATGTCGGGGTCATGCAGGGCGGCAAGACATCCACGGCCGTGCCCGACTACGCGAAAATCGACATCGATGTGCGATATAAGGACCCGGACGATCTGGAATGGATTCTGGGGAAACTGCAACAGGTCGCGGACAAGACGCATGTCGACGGCACGACGGGCAAGGCCACGTTCATGGAAGGGATCAAACCGATGAAGACAACGGACGCGGTGTTGCAACTGTTTGAATTGGTGCGGAAAACTTCTGTGGAAAACGGCTTCGGCGAACCGTACGCCAAAGTTGTCGGCGGCGCTTCGGACTCCGCCTATTCGATCATCGCCGGCGTGCCGACCGTCTGCTCGATGGGGGTCAAGGGCGGCCGCAACCACAGCCCGGAGGAATTCGCCGTGGTCGACAGCCTGTTTGAGCGAGCGAAGCTGCTGGCGGCCTGCGTGCTGAATCTGGGCGGCGCGGTCTGAACCGGTGGACATCATTTTTACAAGGAGTGTGAAGTAAATCATGTTTGATCTGAAGATCAGCAACGGGCGGGTCGTCGACGGCAGCGGCCAGGCGGCGTATTCGGCCGATATCGGCGTAGTCGGCGACCGAATCGTGGCCATCGGCGATCTGCGCGACTGCGAAAGCGGCCAAACCATCGATGCCGGCGGCCAGGTTGTGGCGCCCGGTTTTATCGACATGCACACGCATTCCGACCTGTCCGTCGTGTACGATCGCAACGCCAACAGCAAGATCCACAGCGGTGTCACCACGGAAGTCGTCGGCAACTGCGGCATCGGGCCGGCGCCGATCCGGGAGGAGAACCGCGGACAACTGATCGATTATCTGGGAACCCGCCTGATCGGTTCGATTCCGGTGAAAATCGAGTTGCCCTGGACGAGTTTCCGCGAGTATCTGCAATATCTTGAAAACAACCCGCCGGCGCTGAACATCGCGCCACTCCTGGGGCAGGGAGTGGTCCGGATCGCCGTGATGGGCTTTGCCAAGGGAAATCCCACGGCACAGGAACTGAAGGAAATGCAGCGGCTCGTCGACATGTCGATGGCCGAAGGCGCTCTCGGCCTCAGCAGCGGCCTCGTGTACCTGCCGGGCGAGTATTCGTCCACCGAAGAGATTGGCGAGCTTTGCAAGAGTATCCGTCCCTACAAGGGAATTTACTGCACGCACATGCGCACCGAAAGCGACGGCATCATGGGCGCGATCGACGAGGCGCTGCGGATTGGCGAAGCAGGCGGTGTGCCGGTGCATATCTCGCACATGAAACTGTTGAGTCAAAACATGCTGGGCAAGACCGATCTGGTGCTGGAACGGCTGGCGCGGGCGGAGCGCGACGGCATCGAAGTCTCGTATGACGTGTATCCCTACACGGCGGGGCTGACCTCGCTGTCCGCCTGTATGCCGCCCTGGATTTTCGAAGGCGGCGTGGAAAAGATGATTCAGCGGCTGGGCGATCCGGCGATCCGGGTCAGGCTACGGCAGGAAATCGCCGACGGGCTGCCGGGCTGGCAAAACTTCGTCAAGTCGGCGGGCGGCTGGGAGAAATTCTTTGTGTCGTCGGTCCGCAGCGAAGAAAACAAGGTCCTGGAAGGAAAATTCATTACGGAAATTGCCGAATTGCAGGGCAAGGATCCGTTCGACGCGGCGTTCGACCTGCTGATCGCCGAAAACGGCCGGGTGCAGATGAACTATTACGCCATGCGGGAAGAGGACGTCATCACGTTCCTGCAGCAACCGCAGGCGATGATCGGTTCGGACGCCATGAGTCTGTCGGCGGAAGGCATTCTGGCCTACGGCAAGCCGCATCCCCGTTCCTTCGGCACGCCGACCCGCCTGCTGGCCCGCTATGTCCGCGAGCTGAAGGCGCTGACGCTGGAGGACGCCATCCACAAGCTGAGCAGCCGACCGGCCCGGCGTCTCGGCCTGGGCGGCCGCGGCCTGATCCGTCAGGGTTATTACGCGGATATTGTCGTCTTTGATCCGGATCAGGTGCAGGACCAGGCGACGTACAACGAGCCCAAGCAATACTCCACCGGAATCGACGCGGTCATCGTGAACGGTCGGGTAGCAGTAAGCAAAGGAAGCCACCAACGTGTCTACCGGGGAAGAGTGCTGGGACGCACGGAGTGACCGGAACCAGAGGCGATGGACTCAATTTTTTAAAATAAAAGGAGGGTAACTATGAATCTGCAAACGGTGATGAACAGTCCGGGGATGTGGCTGGCCTCCAGCATCATGGTGCTGGTGGTGGTGGGACAGAGTGTATTGTTTTTGCGGGAAGGATTCAAGGCGGCAGACAAGCTGGGGATGTCCCGCAGCATCTGTGTCAAAGGAATGCGGGCGGCGATGATCACGGCGATCGGGCCGTCGCTGGCGCCGGTGGTCATCCTGCTGGCGCTGCTGGCAGTGTTGGGCGGACCGACGACCTGGATGCGGATGAACGACATTGGCGCCGCCCGGACGGAGTTGGCCATGTCGGCGTTGTCGACCAAAGTGATCGGGGTGGAAATGCGCTCGGCGGCGTTCGACCTGAAAGCCTTCAGTTACGCGATCTGGGGCATGGCCATGAATAACGCGGGCTGGATGCTGGTGGCGCTGATCTTCGTGAAACGCATGAACTCCGCAATCGGCAAAATGAATCAAAAATACAATCCGGCCTGGGTGAAATTGATCATGACGGGGGCGGCGATCGGCTTGTTCGCCTCGTTGTGGAGCCCGGCGTTGATCCAGGGCGGCGGGCAATTCTTCGCCGGCATCGTGTCGTTCATTTCGATGCTGTTGATCTCCAAGTACGCGGGCAATTATCCGCGCTTGCAGGAGCCGGCGCTGGGGATCGCGATGCTGATCGGCATGTTCGCGGCCGCATACTTCTTCTAAGGCGATTCACCGCGTGAAAGTTTTATGATTGACGTTTTCATAATAACGATGAAATGAGGAGGGTCAATATGGAAGGCAATTATGATTTTCAGGCCCGGTCGGCTCGAATCGGGATGTTTACGATCGTCGCCGGCTTGATCGCCAACTTTGTGCCGGCGTTGTATCTGGCGGGAGTAATCGGCGTGATGCCGCCGGTGNNGTTGAGCGCGTTCGGTGTCAGTTGGCTGGTGCAGCCGCTGTCATTCTATCCGATGCTGGGCATCGGCGGTTCGTATATCAGTTGGTTGTGTGGCAACGTGGCCGACATCCGGGTGCCGGCGGCGACGATGGCGCAGCGCGTGGCGGGAGCGGAGCCGGGATCGCCCGAGGGCGACGTGATGGCAACGATCGGGATCGCTTCGTCGGTGTTCGTTTCGGTGGCGATTCTGACGCTGTTCACGTTCATCGGCTCGGCGATCATGCCGTTGGTGCCGAAATTCGTGACCAAGGCGTTCGGCTTCATCCTGCCGGCGGTGTTCGGGGCGGTGTACGCGGAACTGTCGCGCAAGCACTTCAAGATTGGCGTACTGACAATCGTCGTGGGGCTGGCGATCACCTTCGCGGCGCCGANNCGTTGTTGTCGATTTTCATCATCGCCGGCGGCATCGCCATGGCGCGCATCATTTTTCTCTCCGAGAAGAAATAACAGGAACAGGGCCTGTCCGGTGCCAGTACCATTTTGCGCCGGGCAGGCTTATCTTGAACAAGGAACTGCCCGGATCTTCAGCGATTTTTCCACGAGCGTGCTTCTCTGATATAATAACCAGGGACAGGCAGAGGGGAGGCGTGCGCCTTGTTGTGGACAATTTTGGAGATCACCGGTACCATCGCTTTTGCGGCGGCCGGTGCATTGGTGGGCATCAAAAAGCGGCTGGATATTTTCGGCGTGGCCATGCTGGCCGTGACCACCGCGGTGGGCGGCGGGATTATCCGGGATACTTTGCTGGGTAACGCGCCGCCGCTGGCTTTTCGCAATCCGACGTTCATTTTGCTCAGCCTGGCGGTGGCTATCGTCGTTTCGTTCTATGTGATTCCCGTAGCCCGGCGGAAAACGATGCTGACGATCTGCGACGCAGTCGGCCTGGGCGCGTTTACCGTCACCGGCGCCGGGTTGGCGTTGCCCTACGACAACCCGCTGCTGGTCATTGTGCTGGGGGTTACGACCGGTATTGGCGGTGGGGTGCTGCGGGATGTTTTCATCCGGGAAATCCCCCTGGTGTTTCATAAGGAAATCTACGCGGTGGCCTCCGCCATCGGCGCGCTTGCCTTTTATGGTCTGCAGATGGTCATGCCGGACGGCCAGGCGTTATATCCGGCCTTTTTTATCACGGTGGCCATCCGGTTAGTCAGCGTCCGTTACGACATCAATTTGCCGCAAGTTCGCGGCGGAGACTCGTTTTCAAATCGTAATCCCGGCAAATTAAATCTTGTATACATTCGAAAATCTTCTTTACAGAACCATCGGAAGAAGTTATAGTAAGAACATGAAGCAGTACAATTTTAAAACCCAGATCCAAACATCATACTGTACCTTGCCGGGGATGATTACGCACAGTCTGCGTGAGGCCATCCTGTCCGGTGAATTGCCCGGCGGCTTCCAGCTGAAGCAGGAGGAACTGGCGTCGAAGTTCAACGTCAGCATGAGCGCCTTGCGGGAAGCGCTGAAAAGCCTGGAAGGGGAAGGCCTGGTCAAGTTTTATCCCAACCGGGGCGCGGTGGTCAGCGAACTGTCGGCGGCCGAGGCGCAGGAGATTTTCGATATCCGCTTATATCTGGAACTGGGTGCGCTGGAACTGGCGATTCCCAATCTGAACGAAGCGGAGCTGGCGACGGCTACCGAACTGTTGCGGCAAGCCGACGACGAAGGCGAGGGTCAGCACTGGGGCTCACTGAACTGGCGATTTCATGAGACGCTGTACCGGGCGGCCAACCGGCCAAAACTGCTGTCGTTCATCCAGACCATGCACAACAATGTCGAGCGCTATATGCGCCTGTATTTGTCCACGCTGCATCACCAGGAGAAATCGCAGAAAGAGCACCGGCTACTGCTCGCGGCCTGCGCCGACGGCGACGTTAAGGCGGCGCAGAAAGTTCTGCGCAAGCATATGACCGATGCCAAGAAAAATCTGAGCCGGTATCTGGAACGATAGAGCCATCGGGAATCGGGCCGCATCAACCCAAAGTTGCCAATGATGCCTGAGTNNTCGAAAATTATTGCAAGCCGAACCGGCCCCCTCGAAGCGGGGCGTTAAAGCAAAAGGAGGCGTCTCTCATGTCCACGCAACGAATTGCCGAATTCAAAAAATCCTACATTGATTCCAAACCGTCCATCAGTGTGAAACGGGCCTTGGCCTTTACCGCCTCGCACAAGCAAACCGAAGGCGAAGCGGTGATCCTCCGGCGGGCGAAAGCCTTCAAGGCTGTCTGCGAAACCATCCCGGTGACGATTTTCGACAACGAACTGATCGTCGGCTCGATCGGCGAATTCCGCAAATGCGGGATCGTCTGCCCGGAGTATTCCTGGCAATGGGTCGACCGCGAGATGAACTCGTTCGAGAGCCGCAGCCAGGACCCCTACTGTATCGACGACATTACCAAACGCACATTGCGCAACGAAGTTTTTCCCTATTGGCAGGGCAAGTCGCTGGAGGAAACCTTCCTGTCGCGGCTGAATTCCGAAACCGCCAATATTCTGGTGGATACCGGCATCATCGACAACGACTCCAAATGGCGCAACGCGGTGGGTGAAGTTACCGCCGACTATCAGGACGTGATTTTCAAGAAAGGTTTCAGCGGGCTCAAGGCGGAAGCACTGGCCCATCTGGCAGAACTGGAACCGATCACCGTGGAAGCGATGGAGAAGATCGACTTCTACCGGGCGGCAGTCCTGGTTTCGGACGGCATCGTCGCGCTGGCGAACCGCTACGCCGACCAGGCGGAGCAATTGGCCCGGACGGAGCGGGAGGCCGGCCGCAAGGCCGAACTTCTGGCCATTGCCCGGAACTGCCGGCGGGNNCGTGCCGGAACAGCCGCCGACCACTTTCCATGAGGCCATTCAGATGGTGTGGTTTACCCAACTGGGATCCATCCTGTCCGAAAACTCGCTGGCTTTGAACCTGGGCCGGTTCGACCAGTACATGCATCCGTATTTCGCCGTCGACATCGAGAAGGGCTTTCTGACCAAGGACCAGGCGCAGGAGCTGATCGAAGCGCTGTGGATCAAACTGTCGGAATGGGTGTGGGCGATTTCCAGCAATACCGCCAAGTTCTTCGCCGGCTACAATTCGTTCCAGAATCTGACCGTGGGCGGTCGGACCCGGGACGGCCGGGACGCGACCAACGAACTGTCATATATGTGTCTGCAGGCGACGGAAAATGTGAAAACCCATCAGCCCGGCCTGAGCGTCAGGATTCACCCGGACAGCCCGGACGAGTTTCTGCTGGCGGTATGCCGCCTCATCAGCGCCGGCACCGGTTTCCCGGCGGTGCACAACGATCGGGTCGGCTCGGCCATGCTGGTGGCGGCGGGCCTGTCTCCCGAAGACGCGCGGGATTGGAGCAACTGCGGCTGCGTGNNCTGCGTGGTGCCGCATTTCCGTAAGGTCGGCGAATGGACTTCGGCAGTCAGCGTCAATCTGGCGGCGGCGGTCGAATACGCCCTGAACCAGGGCAAAAGTCGCCTCGACGGCAAACAGATGGGGCTGGCCGAACAGCCGGCGGACGGATTTTCCAGCTATGAAGAAGTGAAAGCGGCCGTATTCCGGCAAATTGCCTATCTGGTGAAGCATTCCGTCATCGGCACGATCACGGCCCAGCAAATCCATGCGGAAATGGTGCCGCGGCCGTACCTGTCCCTGTTGGTGGACGGCTGCCTGGAAAAAGGCAAAGATTTGAGCAAGGGCGGCGCCAAATACAATGTCGGACCGGTCCTCACCGGCATCGGCGTGGCGGATATGGCGAATTCCCTGGCCATGATCCGGAAACTGGTGTTCGAAGAGAAAAAATACACGCTGGCCGAGATCTGCGCGGCGCTGGACGCCGACTGGGCGGGTTACGAGGAACTGCGGCAGGCGGCGCTGGCCTGCCCGAAATACGGCAACGACATCGACTACGTCGATTCGATCGCCGTGGAGATTTCCGAGTTTTATCACCAGGAAATCCACGCCTACAAAGATTATTTCGGATCGCCGTTCAATTCGGCGTTCATGGGCATCTCCAACTACATTCCGGCCGGCAGCGTGATCGGTGCGACCCCCGACGGCCGGAAAGCCCGCACGCCGCTGACGGAAGGCGTATCTCCNNCCCCATGCGGGGACCGACCTGACCAGCCCCACCGCCGCCATGCGTTCGGTTGCCAAGATCAACCACGACGTTCACTCCGGCGGTACGCTGCTCAATGTGAAACTGGCGCCGGAACTGTTGAAAACCGAGCGCAGCCTGCGAAATCTGGCCGCCATCATCCGGGCGTACTTTGCCTTGGGCGCCTTCCATGTCCAGTTCAACGTGATCTCGGCCGAAACGTTGCGGAAAGCGCAGGAACATCCGGAAGACTACCGCGATATGTTGGTCCGGGTCGCCGGCTACAGCACGCAGTTCGTCAACCTGTCCCGCGAGGCGCAGGACGCCATTATCGAAAGAACGACCTATGAAGCCATGTAACGGCACAATCTTCCAGATCCAGCGCTGGTCGGTCAACGACGGGGAAGGGATTCGGAGCACGGTCTTCTTCAAAGGCTGTCCGCTGCGTTGTCAGTGGTGCGCCAACCCCGAATCCTGGAACGGCCGCCCGGAAGTATTGTACATGCGGGACCGTTGCAGCGGCTGTGGCCGTTGCGCCGCGGTCTGCCCGACCGGCGCCGTCACCATGGCTGACGGCAAAAGCGAGCTGGACCGGACAAAATGCACGGCCTGCTTCCAATGCTGCGAAGTGTGTCCGACCGGCGCCAGAAAGAAAATGGGCTCGACGGTGAGCGTTGATGAGGTGCTGGCCGTTATCAAACGGGATGCCATTTTTTATCGGGAGTCCGGCGGCGGCGTCACTTTCTCGGGTGGCGAACCCTTCGCCCAGATGGAGTTCCTGCGGCAGCTGGCGACGGTATGTCATCGCCTGGGGATCGACACCGCCGTCGAAACCAGCGGCTATTTCGACTGGGAGCAGGGGAAAGACATTATCGCATTGCTGGATGGGGTGTTCGTGGACATCAAGCATATGGACGACACGGTGCATACGGCCCGGACCGGCGTCAGCAACCGGCTGATCCTGGAAAACATCCGCCGGATTTCCGAACTGCAGCCCAATACGATCGTGCGCGTTCCCCTGATCGCGGAAGTGAATGCCAGCGAGCAGAACATCCGCCAACTGGGCGAATTTCTGAAGCAACAGACGCAGGTGGCCGGCGTGGAACTGCTTCCATACCATGATTTTGGCGAGGCGAAATACAGCGCCGTCGGCGGAGCCGGCCACCCATTCACGACGCCGGACGCGACCAAAATCGAGCGGCTAAAGGAAATCCTGACCGAATGCGGAATTGCGATTGCCGATTTTAAATAAGATAAGGACAAGGCAAGGCCTGCCGGCGATTTCGTCGGCAGGCCTTGTGTCTAAAATGGGACCGGTTGTAGTTTTGAGCCGGGTCAGCCACAAAACCGAGATTTTGATGTAAACATCGATGGGGCGCGATTATCGTTTTCCGAGCACCGGCAGGAGTCCGGAGCGGTGGCAGAGAAGGTAACCATAG
>DCTI01000174.1 GCA_002329525.1 Negativicutes bacterium UBA1444 | reverse complement strand
GAGTAGGACTCGAACCTACAACCCCGCGGTTAACAGCCGCGTGCTCTACCATTGAGCTATCGAGGAATGTTGTCAACGTCATTTATTATAAATCAAGCAACCAGGCATCGTCAAGGCCTTTTTACAAATTTATTGTCGGATTCTATCACTTTTTTTATTCTTCTTTATTCCAGGAAATCTTTCAGCTTTTTACTCCGGCTGGGGTGCCTTAATTTGCGCAACGCCTTCGCTTCGATCTGACGAATGCGTTCCCGGGTGACTTGGAAGAAATGGCCTACCTCTTCCAAAGTCCGTGCCCGCCCATCGTCCAAACCAAACCGCAGCCGCAACACCTTCTTCTCCCGCGGCGTCAGCGTTTCCAAGACTTCCTCCAACTGCTCCTTCAATACCATGAAAGAAGCGGCATCAGCCGGTGCCTGCGCATCGGCGTCCTCAATGAAATCACCGAGGTGGGAATCCTCTTCTTCGCCGATCGGCGTTTCCAGCGACACGGGTTCTTGCGCAATCTTCATGATTTCGCGGACCCGTTCGACCGTAATATCCATCATCTTGGCAATCTCATCGGGAGAAGGCTCCCGCCCCAACTCCTGCAACAATTGCCGTGATACCCGAATCAATTTGTTGATGGTTTCCACCATGTGGACAGGAATACGAATGGTCCGCGCCTGATCGGCAATGGCTCTGGTAATGGCCTGGCGAATCCACCAGGTAGCGTAGGTACTGAATTTATAGCCTTTTGTATAATCAAATTTTTCAACAGCTTTAATCAGACCGAGATTGCCTTCTTGAATCAAGTCCAAAAACAACATTCCACGGCCGACATAGCGTTTGGCAATACTGACCACCAACCGCAGATTAGCTTCGGACAAACTCCGTTTTGCCCGGTCGCCCTGCTCCAGGGCAGTTTTGGCGGTAGCGCGAATTCGTTGCATAGCGCCGGCAACAGCTGGGGACGATTGCGATTCACCCTGCAATAAATAATAGGTCAAAGCAAGATTACTGCCCTCAACCAGTCGGATATTTCCGTCCTTTAGCCCCTGGATGGCTTTGGTGACATTGCCGCCTTCGGAAAGTCTCACAGTCGGTGGATCTTCCGGACGTAACGCCAAATTCAGCTGTTCGGACGTAATCAGGTTAGCCTGCTGGCGGCCCAAATTCACCAAGGCCTGAATCAATTCGGTGAAATCGCCGGCATTTGAAAATGCCGGGGTTGGAATCCCGTCTAATGATGGCGGGATAAACAAACTTCCGTCATTTTCACCGTCAATAATTTCTACACTCTCGGAACTCAAATGATTTTGCAAGGCGCGAATTTCTTCCCGGGTCAGCGCAGCAACGGCAGCCTGAAAGACACCATTGGTAATTTTCCGTTCCTGCGCACCGGCAAGATCACGCAGGATTTTGAACACTTCGCTGGTCTGCCGCACCCGCACCGTATATTCTTCCCTGGCCAACAAGGTTTGGGCCAAAGTCAAACGTTCCGGCAACGACAAAGGTTTTTCCATCTCTAAAAAATCGCTATCCATGGCCATTTCGTCGAGCAAAAGTTGCGCCTCGTTGCCTTTATCCATGCGTTGCGCCAGTTTCGTCTCATCAACCGCCGAAAGCAAAGAGACACGGCCAATCTCTTTCAGATACATCCGAACAGGGTCGTCAATACTGACGCCCTCCGGAATCGCCTGTTCAAGGTCGACTTCTTCCACGACCGTTTCAGAACCCGCAGCACCGACTGCTTCCAGAGCCTCGGGGTCGGGAAGTTCATCGACAATCTCTATATTTTTCTTTGCCAACAATTCGTAGACATCTTCAATATCTTCCGGCGAAAGGTCTTCATTCTGGAATGTGTCCAGTACTTCAACCGTCGCTATCATATTGTTGGCCTGCGCCGCTTTTTTCACCAACTCATCCACACGATCCGTGATGAGTTTCTTTTTGTCGATCATTGCCAAACCCTACTCCCTCCGGCTGTAAAACAAAATTCCTTCAACCCTGCATTCTGGTTAAATCGCTAATTTTTGTAAGTATTCGCTGCGCATTCGTTAATTCCTGCATATATTGCGAATCTCCGTTGCGCAACAGTAAATCGGCTTTCAGCCGATACTCCTCATATTCGGCGTTGAGACGGGCCAATAAAATAATTCGCACACAATCATCCAAAACTTGCGGCACCGCCGGACCCTGTTCTTCTTTTAAAAGCAGACGGGATAACAGTTGAACCGTCTCCTCGTCCAGCTCCGCCATCAAACTTTCCGGACGCAAATTTTTATCCTGCGCCGCAGCTCGCCAAATTGTCTCCGCCAAGGTTCGTCGCGGACCATTTTGGAAATCGCCCGAAACCAACGTCGCAGCTACCGCCTCAAACTGTTCCGGGGATTCCAGAACCTGTCGAAGCACATATTCTTCGGCAGCCACTTGTCGGGAATCGTTACCGCGCCGCACATATATCGCCGTGGGCCGGGAAATTTCCTTTTGTCCCCGGTGCCGGCGCAGTTCGCTGCGAATCGATCCTTCATCAATGCCTAATCTCTCCGCCAGTTTGGCAATGTGAGCATCCACCTCGACAGCGCTGTCGGCCATCGCCAAATATGGCACCGCTTGATTTACCACCGATACTTTCCCGTTCAAATCGGCAAAATCGGAATTCTTCAAAATCTGTTCCATTTGAAAATCAAGCAGGCCAACCGCGGAATTCAAACATTGGGTCACAAATTCCCGGCCGTATTTCCGCATCACTTCATCCGGATCTTTGCCGCCGGGAAACGAGGCCACGCGGACTTCCGCGCCGCCGGCGCGCACAATCGATAACGCCCGCAGCGTCGCCTGCTGTCCTGCAGCATCCCCATCATAGGCAAAAACAATCTCCGACGCATAGTGACGAATTAGTCGTGCTTGTTCGGCTGTAAAAGAAGTACCCAGAGATGCAACAACATTTCGGATTCCCTGACTGGATAAGGCGATGGCATCCATGTAGCCCTCGACAACAATCGCCCGCCCCGCGTCCTTAATTGCCCTGTAGGCCCGCGAAATGTTGAACAGAACGTGTTTTTTGCTGAACACCGGGCTTTCCGGGCTATTCAGATATTTGGGCTGGGCGTCATCCATCACCCGGCCGCCGAACCCGATGATTCGCTCCCGAACATCCTCAATCGGAAACATGATCCGGTTGCGAAAGCGGTCATAAACACCGTCCCGGGGGCGGGGAAGCGCTAAACCGGCCTTTACCAAAATCTCTGGACGAATTCCGCGCTTTTGTAACGCGGTGGCCAGTTTACTCCAATCATCCGGCGCAAAACCGAGTTTCAGTTCCTGCGCCGTATCGACTGACACGCCACGATCCTTCAGGTATGACAATGCATATATGCCCAGGGCGGATTTCAACAGGCAAGCATGAAAAAAATCCCGTGCCAATGCATTGGCCTGAAAAACTTCTTCCCGCTCCTGCTCTCTCTGGCGCTCCGCCTCGGAACGTTCCCGTTCCGGCACTGGAATATTCAATTTTTGCGCCAGCAGTTTTGCCGCCTCGCCGAACCCGATATTTTCAATTTTCATGAGAAAACGGAATACATCGCCGCCGGCCTGACAACCAAAACAATAAAAAAACCCTTTATCGGGCGCCACGGAGAACGAAGGAGTTTTCTCCTGGTGAAAAGGGCAACAGCCCCAATAATTCCGACCCTTTTTCTGCAGTGGGACATATTCCGATACAATCGCAACAATATCAGACTGTGCCCGCAACTTTTCGATAAAATCGTCGGCAGCGGAATATTTTATCATAGTGTATTAACTATTCGCTACAAACTTCGGGTATCCTGCCAAGAATAATATTTTTTCAAAAATCACATTACCTTCTCCTAATGTACTATTCTCCAAGGCCACCCAACACATTCCGGCAATTTTTTGTTATAATAAAGGTAAATAAGCAAAGCAACTTGTTGTTGCCAACAAAGCGAGGGACCCTGCATGAAAAGGTGTCGTCTTATTATCTTGGTTGCACTGCTGCTGTTTGCCTTTTCCGCCAGCAGTTTTGCCGCAGTCAATAATAAATATTTCCGAGCCGACAAACAATATTTTGATGTTGAAACCGGCCAGTACATCATCAGCGGTAATATCGTAATTCATCTCAACAACGGCTTTATTGCCGGCGACAATGCGCGGGTCAAACTGTCCACCCTGGAATTCTGGGGAACCGGCGGTTGGACCCTGAAGCAGGACGATGTCACATTTAAGGGAGATTCCGCCTACGTCGTATTCGGAAA
Organism: Negativicutes bacterium UBA1444; assembly: GCA_002329525.1. Classification (GTDB taxonomy): domain Bacteria; phylum Bacillota; class Negativicutes; order UBA1444; family UBA1444; genus UBA1444. Next base: position 14,864 of record DCTI01000174.1, on the reverse strand, counting down.
AAATGTCGCCATGATTGAAGGCGGCGCAAATTTTCAACGACTGGATCTTCAGATTACCGCCGATAGTGTCGACTATAACTGGAAAACAAAAATCGCCGAATTCAAAGGCAATGTAAAAGTGATTCAACCCGGGCAGGTTCCTGTCGGTTCCGACATTATCCGCTACAATGTGGAAACCAAAGAATTTGTGAATTAACAAAAAATCCCGGTCAAATTGGCCGGGATTTTTTGTGCCCAAATTCATGTATTGCTGGATTTACGCTCGACCGTTCTTAAACACGAGCTCCATAATCTTGTTGGCCGTTTCTTCAATGGCTTTATTGGAGACATCAATAATCGGGCAACCGATACGTTCCATAATTTTCATGGCATATTCCAGTTCTTCGCCGATCCGGTTCAATGTGGCATAATTGGCGTCCGGCGGCAACCGCATGATTTTCAGGCGTTCAGCCCGAATTTCGTTCAGTTTTCGGGAATCGATGATCAAGCCCACAACCTTCTGGGGCGATACCTGAAAGAGCTCATCCGGCGGCGGAACTTCCGGCACCAGCGGCACATTGGCCACCTTGATTTTTTTATGGGCCAGATACATGCTAAGCGGCGTTTTCGACGTCCGGGAAACCCCCACCAGAATCAAATCGGCTTTCAGCAACCCCCAGGGATTTTTGCCGTCATCATACTTAACGGCGAATTCAATTGCTTCCACCCGTTTGAAATAATCTTGGTCCAGCATGTGGATCAAGCCGGGTTTTAATTTGGGAGTCATGTCCGAAACGGATTGAATGGCCCGAATCATCGGTCCCATAATATCAACCGTAACCAAATCATACTTCTTGGCCTCTTCGAGCAATGCATCACGCAGGTCGGGCGACACCAAGGTATGGCAGATCACGCACGGATGCTTCGAGGCTTCGCGCAATGTCTCCTTGATCTGGACCGCCGAAGTGATATAAGGAATCCTGACAATGTCAAACTTCCCGGAATCAAATTGGCTGGCCGTGGCGCGAGCGACCATTTCCGCAGTTTCACCGATGGAATCGGACAACGCATAAATGATAGGCAAAGCGGCTATGACGGTTACCTCCTTTTTCCCTGTCCCATTTCGACAAGCAACCGGGTAATGTTGGTTTTGGTCAACCGGCCGATCACTTCGAACGCCTTTTCGTCTTCGGAACCCATCGGGCGAACCACCGGCAGGCTGTCGACTTCTCCATCCACCAGCTTTTTCGCCGCTGAAAGAACAGGTTCTTCCGGATCGGTCATAATCATTTTCGACATCCCGGTCATCAATACCTTCACCGGAATTTTTTGAAGATCGCGACTTCCCATCGCCACCTTCAGCAAATCCTTTCGTGAAACGACGCCTCTCAGTATCCCGCCCGGTTCAACAACAAACACCGTGCCGACATCTTCGAGAAACATCGTCACTATGGTATCATAGGCGCTGGCTGTCGAAGCCACGACAACAGGCACGGACTGGATATCCCGCACTTTATAACGGGATATTTCTTCCGTCAGCATGCTGAAAGCGCCCTTGCCTGTGTAATAATATCCGACTTTCGGCCGTGCGTCAAGTATGCCGGACATAATGAGAATAGCGAGGTCAGGGCGCAATGCCGCCCGACTCACGCCCAAGCGTTCGGCAAGTTGTTCCCCCGTCAGTGGGCCGCCTTCCTTGACCATTTCGATGATTTTTTCCTGTCGCGGCGTAAGTAGAATGGAAACCACTCCTCTCCGAGATCCATACTACCATGTATATTCGCTGTTTTCCGCCAGTCCCCTGCCTGTTACCTTTTCTAATATTATTCTTTGCTCGATCTGGGCCACCCAATGCTTGGCAGCCTTCACCGCATCCGGATTTACCGAGATGGAATCAATGCCGCTGCGAATCAAAAATTCCGTGAAATCCGGATAGACGCTGGGCGCCTGTCCACAGATGGAAACTGTTTTTCCGTCGCGGTGCGCGACTTCGATCAAGTGCCGAATCGCCCGTTTAACCGCCAGATTCCGTTCGTCGAAAATGCCGGCGACACTGTCATTATCGCGATCGCACCCCAGAACCAACATGGTCAGGTCATTGGACCCGATCGAATAGCCATCCACATATTGGTTGAATTGATCGGCCAAAATGATATTGGAGGGAATTTCCGCCATTAGCCAAACCTTGAAATCGGGTCCGCGCCGCAAACCCTCCTCGGCCATCAATGCGGTAACCTTGGCGGCCTCCTCTACCGTACGGCAAAACGGAATCATGACGTGCAAATTTTTAAAACCAAATTCTTCGCGAACTTTTCGCACGGCTTGNNCTCCAGCCGGAAAGCTTGAATATATGCAGGATCATAATACCGGGAAGCTCCCCGCCACCCCAGCAGTGAACTCGGCTCAACCGGTTCATATTTTTCGCCGCCTTTCAGATCCCGGTATTCGCTGGACTTGAAGTCGCTGAACCGCAACGTCACCGGGCGCGGCGCCATAGCCTGGGCGACTTTACGGAACGCATCCGCCAGTACATTCACCACTCGGTCCGGCTGATTCATTTCCACCAGATACATGGGATGTTCATGAATAAAAGTTGTCCAGATAAATTCTTCCCGCATCAGGCCGATTCCATCGGAAGGGAGCGGCGCATAACGGGCTGCCAAGTCCGGGTCGCCAAGATTCATATAAATTTTGGTCCCGGTAACCGGGAATGTTTCCACGGCAAATCCCGGACCCGCTTCGGCCGGCCGCGGCGTCGCCACCAGATCGCTGATCACGCCTTCATAAATAACACCGTTTGTCGCATCCACTGTAATCTGCATACCGGTCTGAATGGTTGTAGTCGCCGATTTGCCGCGGCTCTTGGTGCCAACCACGCAAGGAATTCCTAATTCCCGGCTGACAATCGAGGCGTGGCAGGTCATACCGCCTGAATCGGTGACGATGGCTTTGGCCTTTTTCATCGCCGGTACCCAATCCGGAGCAGTCATTTCAGTAATTAAGATTTCGCCTTCTTTGAAATTGTCGATCAGGTTCGGCGACAGAATCACATGGGCAATTCCGCTGACCCTTCCAGGACTGGCCGGCAGGCCTTTGACCAAAACATTCCGTTCAGCGATCGGTGCGGCTTCCGCTTCTTTTTTCACAGACACTACCTCCTTCTTTTCTATGGCAACCGGTTTATTTTTATTCGACCAGATGGTTTCCGGACGGGCCTGCACGATCCAGAGCTTATTGTTTCGCTCATCCATCGCCCATTCCATGTCCATATAGGTTCCGTAATGTTTTTCAATATCCAGGGCATACCGGGCCAATTCCCGGATTTGTTCATCAGAAAGCACCGGTTTGCTTTTCTTTTCATCGGGAACCGGCTTCTCAACGACGCCGCCGCCCGGCCGCCGAACCAGCTGGATTGCTTTTTCGTTCACGGACCGTTCCACGATTTCCAGATTCGCTTTGGCGACCCAGAAATGGTCGGGAGTCACAGTGCCCTGTACAACATATTCGCCCAATCCCCAGGACCCTTCGATCAAGATGTTGCGCTCATCGCCAGTGACCACATTGACAGTAAACATAACCCCGGAAGCCGCCGAGAAGACCATCATCTGAACAACCGCGCTCAACGCCACTTCCGTGTGACTGTAATTTTTCTTGGTCCGATAGTAAACAGCGCGGTCGGTAAACATGGAGGCAAAACATTCTTTGACCCGTTCCACCACCTCGTCAGCGCCGCGAACATTCAAATAGGTTTCCTGTTGCCCGGCAAAGGAAGCATCCGGCAAATCCTCTGCCGTCGCACTCGAACGTACGGCAACGAAGGGGTTCTCTTCCCCAACTTTTGTCGCCAAAGCCGCATACGCCTGCTTGATCGAGTCTTCAAAATCCGCCGGCAACTTGGCGTCCACAATGGCTTGGCGAATACCGGCGCTGACTTCCCGCAGTTGGCGGCTGTCCTCGACGTTGGTCAGATTTGCGATCATCTCGCCGATTTTTTGGTCGAGGCCGGTTTCGTGCAAAAACGTTCGATAAGCTTGGGCAGTAGTTGCGAATCCATAGGGAACCGGCACACCGGTTTTGGAAGTCATTTCTCCCAACGACGCCGATTTCCCGCCGACAATCGCCACATCTTCCCGGCAAATATCCTCAAACCACAATATCGATTGATCTTTCGCGCCCTTGTCGACCACCATACCGCCTCCTAACTTTTTTCGTTTTCATGATATCATATATGAGTTATATTGCCAATATAGTATATGCTAAATAATAAAATATTTTATTATTTTTTTCACATACTTATCTGTCTTGTTTTGCTCTCGAAAAACACAGACCGGAGTCGAAAACGACTCCGGTCTGTGTTTTGCATGTCAGGGAGACTGAAAGTTAAACTGCTTTGCCAGAAACTATTGAGGTACGATTTTGCTAAAATCGGCGATCTGGCATGCAAGGACGCTAATTTTCCGTAACAGGGCCAATCGGTTTTCCCGAACCCGAATATCTTCCACCATGACCATGACCGAGGCAAAGAATGCATCAATGGGCTCGGCCAGATCGGCAATCACCTGCAGTGTATCCAAATATGCCTGGCCATTTATTGCGCCGGCAACACGGGACTTGGCGAGCTCATAGGCTTGATACAGCGTGGCTTCGGCTGCATTTTCAAACAAAGAGATGTCGACCTGCTCACATTCCGTTTTGCCAGCCAGATTAGCGGCACGGGTAAACGCTTCCACAGCCCTTTCCATAGCGGCCGTTCCGGCGGGCGACGCCATGGCCATCGCCCGCAGCCAGGCGTCATAAACATCATCGGTGCTTGTTGCCAACAAAGCATCGATAATATCATACCGGACGCCGGCATCACTTAGAACATTCTTCAGGCGAAGCCGGAAAAACTCCTGAAAACTGTCGAGAACCTTTTGCCGTTTCGCTGCGTCAACCAGTCCCGCCAGTTCCATTGCCCTGTCGGCCATTTCCGAAAGCGACAGAGAAATCTTTCCATCAATCAAAATATTTACCACGCCAAGGGCCTGGCGGCGCAGGGCGTAAGGATCCTGAGATCCGGTCGGGATGAGTCCGCGACTGAACGTCGTAACAATATTATCGATCTTATCGGCAATTGCCACGGCTCGCCCCGCCGCGGTCGACGGCAGGATATCGCCGGCAAAGCGCGGCAGATAGTGTTCGAAGATCGCTTTGGCCACAACCGGCGATTCGCCTGACAAGTGCGCGTACTCTTCCCCCATTACTCCTTGCAATTCCGTAAACTCACAAACCATACCGGTCATCAGATCGGCTTTCGCCAATTCGGCGGCGCGTTCCACCAGTGGCAGTTCGGCAGCGGCCACCTCCATTTGTGCAGCGATTGCCACCGACAATTTTTTGAGGCGCTGGGCCTTGTCATACATGGTACCCAGGCCTTCCTGGAATACAATGGTTTTCAGCTTGTCCACGCGTTCACCCAATGGCACCTTGCGGTCCTCGTCGTAAAAGAAACGGGCATCGGCCAGCCGGGCGCGAAGCACCCGTTCATTGCCATGCCGGACATTGTCGATAAACTCCGAGCCGCCATTTCGGACAGTAATGAACACCGGAAACAATTTGCCGTCCGCGCTGAACACCGGAAAATAACGTTGATGCTCCCGCATGGGCGTAATAATGGCATCAGCCGGCAGATCAAGGAACTTTTCCTCGAATTTGCCGCACAAAGCCGTGGGATACTCCACCAAAAACAGAACTTCTTCCAACAGTTCCGCATCGATGTTCGCCGTACCGCCTTGGGCAATCGCCAAATCTTCAACTTGCTTGCGAATGATCGCCCGCCGTTCATCCGGATCCACAATCACGAAGTTGTCCCGCATCAGGGCTTCATAATGGGCGGCTGTCGGAATCGTGACGCTAGCCGACCCCAGAACCCGATGGCCCCGGCTAACCCGACCGGATACAATGCCGGCAAATTCGACCGGCACGACGTCCGCGCCGAAGAGCGCAACCAGCCAGTGAATCGGCCGAACAAATTTTAGATCGCCGTCACCCCAGCGCATGTTTTTGGGAAATGCCAAAGCCGCCGCCAATCCTTGCAACAGCTCCGGCAGCAATCCCGCCACAGGTTTTCATGTATCATGAATTACCGCATAAACATAGCCGTCTTCACTGACCAAATCCCCCGCCGCAACTCCGGCGCCGCGGGCAAAGCCTTCGGCGGCCTTGCTGGGCTTTCCAGCCTGATCGTAGGCCAGTTTAAGCGACGGTCCTTTTTTCTTGAGCGTCTGATCCGCTTGCTCTTCCACCAGGCCATGTACGATCAACGCCAAGCGGCGGGGCGTTCCTACCGTTTTGAGGGATGCGAAATCGATCCGCTTGTCCGCCAGCGATTTTCTGGCCAAATCAGCGAGTTGAGCCAAAGCGCCCGGCATAAACCTTGCCGGAATCTCTTCCGTGCCAATCTCGAACAACAAATCCTTTGCCATCTTATTTTGCCCCCTTCAAAAGAGGATAACCCAATTTTTCTCGTTGCGCCAAATAACCCTGCGCGCAAAGGCGGGCCAGATTTCTCACCCGACCGATAAACGCCGTGCGTTCGCTGACGCTGATAGCTCCCCGGGAATTCAGCAGATTAAAGGTATGGCTGCATTTCAGGACATAATCGTAGGCCGGCAGCACATAGCCCAACTCGACGACCCGGACCGCTTCCTTCTCATACATGTCGAACAAACGGAACAGCATGTCGGTATCGGCAATTTCAAAATTGTAGTATGACTGTTCGACTTCGTTGCGATGGAACACATCGCCATAGGTAATGCCATTGACCCATTCAATGTCAAATACATTCTCTTTGCCTTGAATATACATGGACAGGCGTTCCAATCCGTAAGTAATCTCGACGGCAACCGGTTTCACATCAATGCTGCCCACTTGTTGAAAATAGGTGAACTGGGTAATTNNATCCAGCCAAACTTCCCAGCCCAGGCCCCAAGCGCCCAACGTCGGTGATTCCCAGTTGTCCTCCACAAAACGGATGTCATGTTCGGCCGCCTTGATTCCGAGCTGCGCCAAGCTCTCCAAATAGAGTTCCTGGATATTCAGCGGCGACGGCTTCATGATCACTTGATACTGATGATGTTGGAACAGACGATTGGGATTGTCGCCGTAACGGCCGTCGGCCGGACGTCGGGACGGTTCCACATAAGCGACATTCCATGGTTCAGGCCCCAAGGCCCGCAGAAAAGTCGCCGGATTCATCGTGCCGGCGCCTTTTTCCACATCATACGGTTGTTGGATGATGCAGTTCTGGCTGGACCAAAACTTTTGCAGCGTCAAAATAATTTCCTGAAAAGTCATGCCAAGTTCTTCCCCCTTCAAAATTTTATCAGTCTGACCGTTGCAGTCGGAAAAACAAAACCCGTCCCTGCAACGACATACTCGTTGCAGGGACGGGTTTATTCCCGCGGTTCCACCCTGCTTGACTCTTACCAGAGTCCGCCTTGCTTGTATGGCGAGCTTTACTCGATCCGTGACCGGACTTTTCCTCTCGCGGTTTGGGAACGCCTTTCATCTGCACTACACCGATCTTCCACCATCATCGGCTCGCTGTCCGTGGCCTGTTGCAGACTACTCTTTCCCGCATCACCGTAACTGCAATTATCTTATCGAAAACGCAAAAAAAAATCAAGCCTTCGCCGCGTCTTTTGAATCGAAGATTGCCCCGATCCGGTTTATAACGTAAAATGGTAACAAATAATCTTTTTCTTTGTGGAGGTGCCTGATGGCCAAATTAGAAATCCGTTTCACAACCAGCGCCGAACAATATATCCGACAAAACGGCGGCGCTGTGTTGCTCGTAGAAACTCGCGATTCCCGTATCGGCTGATGTAAAATCAATCTGGGCCCATCCGTGCGATTGGGCGAACCGTCCGCCAAGGACATGGACCGTTACAATCATCTAACAGTAACCGGCATTGAAGTGTATATGCCCAAGTCGCTATTCATCCCGGGGCATTTCACGATTTCCCTGCGCCGCCTGCTCTGGTTTAAATTTCTCACGATCGATGACTGGAAGCTGCTTTAAATTTTCTGGGTTTCTTCGACCAATAACGCCAAAAAAGTTAATTGCCCATCGGCCGCATGATCATCCTGGATTTGTCGAACCATTTTGTCGTTGGGAATAATAGCGGTCACCCCACCACAAGTTTGATGCAGTTCATACATGAGCTTGTTGAGCGCAGCCAGTGCTTTGCGGTCCAAATGTCCCGTCCCGCCAAAATCGAATTTTACGCCGGGGCAGACGGCTTGGCATTCGAACTTCGTCTCCAGCGCCAGAGCGGCACAGCTTCCCACCGAGAAATGTGGATTGATTTCGATCCGGATGGATCCGTTTGCAGCCCGTTCCACATTATAGGGAGAAAACACCTCCGCAAAGGCGTTATCAGCTTGCGACTCATTCTTTTTACTGCTGCGATATCGCCTCGCCTTTTCCCGAAATTCGGTTGTGCTGAACGGTTGTTTCAGGATGGAGGCAACGGCCTCTTTCACCTGAGGCTCGGTGAACGGCTTCAACAAAAAACCGCGAGCGCCGCGCTCCAAAGCTTCTTCGATCACTTGCCGCTGTTCCATGGCGCTGATCACTAAAAAACGGGCCTCGGGAAACGGCGCCAAGATTTTTGACATCGCAGCCAGCCCGTCCATTGTCGGCATTCCCAAGTCCATGGTCACAATGTCGGGCTTAAGGCGCACATACTCCGTATAGGCTTTCACGCCGGTATCCGCTTCCCCCACGACTTGGTGTCCGGCCCCTGTCAGCATATCCCGCAACAACCGCCGGATTGTCGTTGAATCATCCACCACCAGTATCCGTGCCACTGAGTGATCCCTCTCATTGCGTAATTTCTATACTGATTGTAGCGCCAGCCCTATGTGTCAATCATTGTTGACAAAGATTGGCTACAGCAAGACCATCGTAATGCCCGGGTTGCCCCGTCCCAGATCGCGATCTTTGGCCAAGTCGGGACAATCGGCCAGCAACCTGCGGGACTCTTCGTCAAAAATATCCCATTCTTCGCCGGCGACAAAAGTTTGGATTTTGTTTTGCCGTTTTTTTGTGCTCAAAAATTGCCGTACACCAATCTTCAATTTTCCCCCGACTCCAGAAGAACCATAGCCGTGAATCAACTTCACAGCCTTGGCCCCGGACGCCCGCGCGCGTCCCAGTTCGGCGATCAGCCGGCTTTGTGCCTGCGGCACGGTCGGCATTCCTTCCTCAAGATTGACGGTCATCAGGATCGCTGCCATTATCTTTCCTCCAGACGCTCCGTTCCTTTCATCATCTGAATAAATCGAATGGATTTCAAGGGGCGTTCCAGACGATGGGCAATGAATTCAATCAATATTTTTTCCGCCTGCAGTAAAACGGCTCCTGTCACCTTAAACGCCGGCGGTTGTTGCCAGTTCAGGTTGAGCAAGCGGTCAATAAAACCGCATACGGCATCGTCTAATGGCTGCAGGCCGGCATGTTCGCAGGTCGGGCATACTCCACCACCGGCGCAGGAATCAAAAAAAGCCGGCAAAGTCAAGAGTTGCCCGCAAACGACGCACCTCTCATATTCCGGATGAAAACCAGCCAACGCCAACAATTGCCAGGCGCCAGCCAGAGAAACCAAGCGGGGATTTCGTTCCGAAAGAAATGCGAGAGCAAACGTCAACACATCGTACGCCGATGGTTCTGGAGAACGCTCGGGCCAGAGTTCGGCGACCAGTTCGGTCAAGAATGCCGCATAGGTCATCAGAACAAGATCTTCGCGCAATTCCCGGAAACTCCGTTTTACTTCGCACTGACCGATGGTATCCAAATTACGGCCCGGCATCAGGGAAACCGAAACCTGCGCGAAACTCTGCACCGTTCCGGCCAGACGACTGCGTGGCCGCCGTGCGCCATACGCGGCGGCAGACAATTTTCCATGTTCGCGGGAAAACAATACCGCCAACCGATCAGCTTCGCCCATGTCCCGTACCGAGAGGATCAAGGCTTCGGTCACATATTGCTGAATCAAGACAGTACGCTCCCCAAATCGGCGTCTGGCGGCTCCGCCGGCGGGACCGTCGGGCTGGCCAAAACCCGTAAAATGCGAAACCCGTCCGTCTTCAATACTTTGAACCGATAATCGCCAATCGCCACCATATCCCCTTTGGCGGGTTGGCGGCCCAACAGACCAAAGATGTAGCCGCCCACCGTATCTTCTTCGTGTTCATCCAACCGAATGTTGAGCAACTTCAACACATCATCCAGCAACACACCACCGTCAAACTGGAATGAACCATCCGGCATCCGTTGTATTTCCGGGTCTGCCGGTTTGTCGTGCTCATCCTGGATGTTGCCGACAATTTCCTCAATGACATCTTCCAATGCCACCAGTCCGGCCGTGCCGCCATACTCATCCACCACCACCGCCAGGTGGATTCTTTTATGCCGCATCAATTGCAGTAGCTTGGCCACTGACATTCCTTCCGGCACCATCAGAACTTCCCGCATTACCGAAGACAGGTCGGGGTTGTCATGTTGGGTTCCGTTATAGTTCATCAGATCCCGAATATGCACCATGCCAAGTACGTGGTCCTTGTCTTCACGGCATAGCGGATAGCGGGTATGGGCTGTCCCCATCACCACCCGCAAATTTTCCTCGTAAGGATCGTCGACGAATAAGCATACCATATCACGACGTGGAATCATGATTTCCCGTGCCATCCGGTCCGCAAAATCAAACACGTTGTCGATCAGTTCGCTTTCCATCTGGTCCAGCACGCCACCGCGCCGACTGGCGCTGACAATCATGCGCAACTCTTCTTCCGAATGGGCCACGTCGGCGTCTTTCGCCGGCTCAATGCCGATCAGGTTCAGCAAGACGCGCGCCGTACGATCGAACAGGGCAATGATCGGCCAACCCAACTGATGAAAAACATACAATGGCCAAACCGACCATAACAGCATCGTTTCCGTTTTTTGCATGGCAATATTTTTAGGAATCAGTTCGCCCAATACCACCGTCACGTAAGTAACCACAGAAAAGCTCAACACTAGGGCGATTGATCGCAATATTACCGTAGAGCCGGGAAAATAATGAAATACCAAGGGTTCGATAAACGCCGCCACCGCCGGTTCCCCCAACCAGCCCAAACCCAGGGAAGCCAGAGTAACCCCTAGTTGCACCGCACTAAGATAGGAGTCCAGCTTCGCCACCATTTTAAGGGCCAGGGAAGCTCGGCTGTCGCCTCGTTGTGACAACTCTTCCAGACGTGTTTTACGAATTCGCACCAAAGAAAATTCGGCCAACACAAAAAAACCATTTACCACTAACAGTGCAAATGCTGCAATGAGGGCTAAAATACTATGAGCAGGACCGTCTATGGCCAATCACCTCTTTAAAAAATCACGACGATTTTCTGGGCATGACGCTGCCCGCCGTCAAGACATACTGTAACGCGCTTTCGCCGGTTACGTCAAGGGGACGGATCTCGTCCTCCCGGACCAGAATATTGTAACCAGCCGTCAGGTTCAGACTCATCGGCACAAAAACGCAAACATGTCTTCCCGGTAAATGTTCCGCCAGACTATTACTCAGGTCGGCGGCCAAGAACCCTAACACCCAGCTGCCGGGATGCGGGAACTGCACCAGCACAGGGTTTTTCAGCAGGCTTTGCGAGTCCAGCATTGCCGATGATAGTTGTTTGACACTATTATAGATGAATTTGACACCCGGCAGCAGATTAAGCATTTTTTCCGTCCGGGTCAACAGCCACCTCAGCGCCCAATGCGTTGACAGCAGGCCGATTGTCGTAATTCCGGCCAGCATCACCAGCAGCGCCATGCCGGGAAATCGCAGAAACGACGGTAAAAAGCGACCAACCAACCATTCAGTGAAAATAAATACCTGAACCACGACGAAAGCCGTAATAGCGATGGGGATCAGAACAATAACGCCATTAAGGAAATATCGCGATACTCTGTTCATGTCCGTCGCATCTCACTTTTTCCGGAATTCATCCATTGTCCCGATCGTCATAGCCGAATAATCGCAGGCTCCCGTCCTTGTTACGCCAATCCTTTTTGACCTTGACCCAGAGATCGACAAAAAAGCGGGATCCGAACAAATTTTCCATTTCCAGTCGCGCCTGCCGGCCAATTTCTTTCAACATGGCTCCGCCGGCCCCAATAACAATGCCTTTTTGCGAGTCGCGTTCGACATAGATGGTGGCTCGTAAAAACACATCGCCGTTCGGGCGGGTTTTCATTTCTTCGACCTCGACGACCGAAGAGTGGGGAATTTCATCCCGGGTCAGGCGGAATATCTTTTCACGAATGAGTTCGGCGGCCACCACCCGTTCCGGTTGATCCGTCACTTCATCGTCCGGATAATACTGCGGTCCTTCCGGCAACGCTTCCTTGATCACCGACAGCAAGCGTTCCGTATTTTCTCCGGTTAGGGCCGACAATGGCACAATTGCCGCAAAATCGCGGAATCCGGAGTATTGGGTGATCACCGGCAGCAATTTTTCTTTGGGCAACAAATCGACCTTGTTCAACACCAATACAACCGGGGTTGCTTCGTCTTTCAGCATCTCCAGAATATAATGTTCGCCCGCTCCGAACGACTCCGTCGCATCCGACACAAACAGAATCAGGTCGACTTCCTTCAGTGCTCCCCGGGCGCTTTTCACCATATACTCACCCAGCTTGTGCTGCGGTTTGTGAATGCCGGGAGTATCCAAAAATAGAATCTGCGCGTCTGGTTGCGTCAAAATGCCCAAGATGCGGTTGCGGGTCGTTTGCGGTGTATCGGAAACGATCGCGATTTTTTGGCCGACCAGCTGATTCAGTAAGGTCGACTTGCCGACATTGGGCCGTCCGATGACAGCCACAAAGCCGGATTTATAATGTTTGCCCTCTTCACTCATTCCTTGCGGCCCCTTCCATCTGTCCCTGGCTGAATCCGTATGGCAACAGTTCGGGCAATGNNACTTCGACAGCTCCCCGCCACGTTGCACAAAATCACTTCGGAAATGTTAAACTCCTGCATCACCTGCCGGCAGGCGCCGCAGGGGTAAACCGGTCCGGCTGTGTCGGCGACAGCCAGCAACCGCCGCAAATTCGTTTCACCGGCGGCGATGGCGTTAAAAATGGCAATCCGCTCTGCGCAAACCGTCAACCCGAAAGAGGCGTTTTCGACATTGCAGCCGGAATAAATCCGGCCGCTCCCCGCTTCCACAGCAGCCCCAACCGCAAATCCCGAATAGGGTGCGTAGGCCCGGGTTCGCGCCATCAGCGCCGCCTTTAGCAATTCCGGCGAGTCCATGGCATTCATCGGGAAATGCCCAAAGCAGCCAAAATTCTTTTCTCTTCCGCTCGCATCGCCTGTTTGGCCGTTTCCCCTTTTTCATGATCATGGCCCAGCAGGTGCAGCAAGCCATGAATAGCCAGAAACGCCAGTTCCCGCTCCACGGAATGACCATACTCTGTCGCCTGCTCAACTGCTTTTTCCACGGAAATCACAATATCCCCCAGCATCCGCGCTGACGGCCCACCGATCACTGCGGGCTCGGCCTCGTCTTCCCGTTCTTCTTCCAAGGGGAACGACAGCACATCGGTCGGTGCATCCTTGGCACGGTAGTCCCGGTTCAGCTCCCGAATGGTAGCATTATCCACCAATAACACGCTGATTTCGGTCTCATCCGCCAGTTTCAGCAACTCCGCTGTTTTTTGCAGCACAGTCTGCAATGTTTCCTCGGTTCTCAACGGTAACGAGAGGTTTTCCGGTTCCCGGTTTATTTCCATTTGCATTGCGCGATCGCCTCCTTTCCAAGTCGCGGATCGCATCCGCAGGATATTCCACGCGCGAATGGCAAGTGCTGCAAAGCACCCGGATANNACGCAGGGTCAAATCGCATTCATTCAGTTGCCCATCCCGCAATCGTTCATTAATGATCCGACGAACGGTATTCTCGATTCGGGTCACGTTAGGATTGCGAATTGCCCGGACCGCCGCTTCGCAGCTGTCCGCCAGCATGATCAGCGCGGCTTCCTTGGTTTGCGGTTTAGGTCCTTCATACCGGAAGTCTTCCTCAATGATGCATTCGCCATGCTCACCTTCCGCCGCCTGCTTATAAAAATAAGAGACGAGCGAGGTTCCGTGATGCTGGCCGACAATGTCCGCAATTACTTCCGGCAGTTTATATTCCCGACAGAACTCCAGACCATCCCGGATATGGGAAGTGATGATCATCGTCGAAAGGCTGGGAGACAGTTTTACGTGGGGATTCTCCATGTTTGCCTGATTTTCCACGAAGAAGAACGGGCGCTGAATCTTGCCGACATCGTGATAATAGGCGCCTACCCGNNGACAAAACCGGATCGGCGCCGATCTGATCGGCTGCCGTTTCCGCCAGATTTCCCACCAAAATACTGTGATAATAAGTCCCCGGAGCTTCCAGCAACAACCGTTGCAGCAGCGGATGATTGGGCCGGGCCAAGTTCAATAGTTTTTCGGAAGTCGTGATTCGAAAAGCCTGCTCAAGATAAGGCAGCAGCCCAATGGCCAGGATAGCCGCCCCGATTCCGCCGACGGCACCCAATAAGGAATCAGTCAGAATCTGCCGGTACTCGGTTTCCTCAATCAGGCCGGTCGTTACAATCGTTGCGACATTCGCCAGCGCGACCCAGAGTCCGGCCCGCACCAAGCTATGCTTGCGTCCGCTTTGGGCCAGGCAGAAAACTCCGGCGAAGCTGCCTATGAGAACAAAAGAAAACACCCGCACATTTTGCTCGGCGATTATACCAAAGAGCAACGCCGTCATTGTCGACAACATCATCGCTGCGGTCGAATTCACCAGGATTGCCGCCAACA
>DCTI01000008.1:11801-12664 GCA_002329525.1 Negativicutes bacterium UBA1444 | reverse complement strand
CCGTAGCCAATTTGACCCGTTGGGCTTCGCCGCCGGACAGGGTGGTGGCGGCCTGACCGAGTTTGATATAACCCAACCCCACGTCATTTAAGACTTGCAGTTTTCGCTGGATTTTCGGCACGTTCGCAAAGAACGCCAAGGCTTCTTCGACCACCATGTTGAGGACTTCGGCAATATTCTTTCCTTTATAATGCACATCCAGCGTTTCCCGGTTATATCGGTCGCCATGGCACACCTCGCAGGGCACATAAACATCCGGCAAAAAATGCATCTCAATTTTGATGATGCCGTCGCCGCGGCAGGCCTCGCAGCGGCCGCCCTTAACGTTAAAGCTGAAACGCCCGGGCTTATAACCACGAAGTCTTGCTTCCGGAGTCTGACTGAACAGTTCGCGCACCGAATCGAACAAGCCGGTATAGGTGGCGGGATTGGAGCGGGGCGTACGGCCGATCGGCGACTGGTCGATATCGATGATTTTGTCGATATGCTCGGCACCCCGGATTTCCGCGTGGACGCCAGGCCGGGTATGGGACCGGTACAGTTTTTGGGCCAGCGCTTTATATAATATCTCATTCACCAAAGTGCTTTTGCCGGAACCTGACACGCCCGTCACGGCCGTAAAAATCCCGAGCGGAAACCGGACATCGATCTGCGCCAGATTGTTTTCCGTGGCACCCAGGATTTCAATCCACTTGCCGTTCGGCCGGCGCCGCTGTTCCGGCACCGGAATGGACAGTTTTCCCGACAAGTACTGGCCGGTGATGGACGCCTCGCAGGCCTGGATGTCCTCCACCGTTCCCTGGGCGATCACATATCCTCCATGAACGCCGGCGCCCGGCCCGATATCGATGATATGGTCGGCG
>DCTI01000008.1:0-11711 GCA_002329525.1 Negativicutes bacterium UBA1444 | reverse complement strand
CTGGGTCGCCAGACGGATGCGCTGCGCTTCGCCGCCCGACAAAGTGCCAGCCGCCCGGTCCAGGGTCAGATAGTCAAGACCAACATTAATCAAAAAACCCAGACGGGCGTCGATCTCCTTGCGAATTTGGTGGGCGATGGCTTGTTCCCGTTCCGTCAGGTCCAGATTCCGGAAAAAATCCCGGCTTTCCTGAACAGTCAGGCGCGTCGCCTCGTTGATATTTTTCCCGCCGACGAATACCGACAGAGCCTCCCTTTTCAGTCGGGTACCCAGGCAAACCGGACAGGGCTTGGAAGTCATGAATCGCTCGACGTCTTCCCGCATCGAATCCGATGTCGATTCCCGATGGCGCCGGGCCAGCAGCGGCAAGATACCCTCATAGGCAGTAAAATGGGTCTTCACCTCGCCGAACAGATTCTCATATTCGAACGACAGACGTTCGTTCTCCGATCCATGAAGGATCAACTCCCGAAGATCATCCGGCAAGTCCCGCCACCGGGCATCGAACGAATAGCCGCGTCGCTCCAGTAACACTTTCAACTGGCACATGAAGTAGGTTTCGGGTTTACTGGAAACCGCCACAATCGCCCCTTCGGCGATCGTTTTGTTTTCATCCGGCACTACCAGATCCGGGTCGATTTCCATATTGACGCCCAAGCCGGTGCATGCCGGGCACGCGCCATACGGGGTATTGAAGGAAAACAGGCGCGGCGCTATTTCGGGCAGGCTGATTCCGCAATCAATACAAGCGAAATTTTCACTAAAGGTCAGTTCCTTCTCGCCGCCAACATCCACAGTTACCAGACCATCTCCCAATTTCAGGGCGGTCTCGATAGAATCGGCCAAACGCCGGGCCACGCTGTCTTTCACGATAACACGGTCGATCACGGCTTCAATGGTATGCTTCTTATTCTTATCCAGCCGGATGTCATCCGCCAGTTCCCGAATCGCGCCATCGACCCTGGCCCGGAGATAGCCATCCTTGCGGATTTCTTCCAGCACTTTTTGATGCTCGCCTTTTCGCCCTCGAATGACCGGCGCCAGCAAAGTCAGTCGCGCTCCTTCTCCCTGTGCCATGAGCGCGTCCACCATCTGCTGCACGGTCTGCTGGGTGATTGGTTTGCCGCAGTCCGGGCAATGTGGCCGACCGGCCCGGGCATACAGCAACCGAAGATAATCGTATATTTCTGTAACCGTTCCCACTGTGGATCTCGGATTGCGACTGGTCGTTTTCTGGTCAATCGATATCGCCGGCGACAGTCCCTCGATATAATCCACGTCCGGCTTATCCATTTGCCCGAGAAATTGCCGGGCATAGGCCGACAAAGACTCGACATACCGGCGTTGTCCCTCGGCATAAATAGTATCGAACGCCAGTGACGATTTTCCGGAACCGGACAGACCGGTGAGCACCACGAGCTTGTCGCGGGGTATTTCGACGTCGATATTCTTTAGATTATGTTGACGTGCCCCTTTTACAATCAGTTTATCCTTCACGATTTCGTATCACCTTTATCCCTTGTTTATATTTTGCCAGCCGCTGGCTGCAGTGAATTTTTCTTGGCACCCTATTCACGGCACGCCCGAAGTCCGTCGTCTTCACATGAAAGTCAGTATAAATATTTTACTAAAAAATAAATATTATCGTAAAGTGATCTGGGAAGCGTTTAACCAATTGTTCTTCAGGTTTATCTTCATTTTTATAGATTCTTGACACTGTTGGGATTAATTTTGACACTGTTTTGACAAAGCCTGTGCTATATTATTTTGGTGATCCTCAGTAATCTTAAATCATCTGGAGGCTGATTGTGGTGTCATCGTCCCTCGTTTATCCTTCCCCTAAAACGGTTTGGGGAAAATTGTCCCAGGCGTTGATTGGAAAAACTCTGCCCAATGAAAAACTGAGCGAAGAAAAGTTCAGCGTGTTCTGGGGGTTGCCCGTACTGGCCAGCGACGCCATTTCCTCGGTCGCTTACGCCGGCGAGGAAATCCTTTACGTGTTGGTTCCCGTCATCGGGCTCCTGGCCTATGGACAGATGTTTCACATTGCCATGGCAATCGTGGCATTACTATTCATACTTGTCTTTTCCTACCGGCAAACGATTGAGGCCTATCCCTGCGGCGGCGGGTCCTATATTGTCGCTCATGACAATCTGGGCACACTGCCAGGATTGACGGCGGCAGCGACTCTATCCATTGACTACATTCTGACCGTAGCGGTCAGTTCCTCTGCGGGAACCGCCGCTATAACCTCAGCGGTTCCTGAATTGCTGCCGCATCGTGTTGCCATCACATTATTTTTTATTACGTTGCTGACAATTGGCAACCTGCGGGGAATTAAGGATTCCTCCCGCATGTTCGGCATACCTACGTATTCTTTCATTTTTGCCATGCTGATCATGATTATCTATGGAATCTACAAAGTCCATGTGGGAGGTTTCATTCCCCAGGCAATCCGCACCGTTCCCGAATTCACGGGAGAAATCACCCTGTTTCTGATTTTACGGGCGTTCGCTTCCGGATGTACAGCCCTGACCGGCGTGGAAGCAGTCAGTAATGCAATCCCCAATTTCCGGGAACCGGCTCAATCCAATGCCATCAAAGTACTGTTTCTGCTGGCCCTTATCGTATTGTTCATCTTTGGCGGCACTTCCTACTTGGCCACTTTATATCACGCACTGCCCAATCCTGACGAAACGGTAATTGCCCAGATCGCCAGCCAGGTTTTTGGGGCTTCTCCCATGTTCTATATTATCCAGTTGACAACAGCGTTAATCTTGGTTATGGCGGCCAACACGGCTTTTACCGATCTGCCGTTATTGTTGTCCTTACTTGCCAAGGATGGTTATATGCCCCGCCAATTTGCCCAAAGAGGCGGACGGCTGAACTTTTCAAACGGCATTGAATTTCTGGGCGTGTCTTCGGCCATCCTGGTCATACTCTTTCAGGGAGAAACCCATCTATTACTGCCGCTCTACGCAGTCGGCGTCTTTGCCTCCTTCACCTTATCTCAGTCGGGCATGTGGGTCCACTGGGTGCGAGGAAAAGCGGCCGGATGGCGGCACAAGGCCGCCATCAACGGGTTTGGCGCCATCGTTACTTTTATTACGGTACTGATCATCGGTGCCACAAAATTCATGCATGGTGCCTGGATCGTTTGCATTCTGGTCCCCGTATTCATCTTCGGCATGTTGAAAATCAAAGCCCATTATTCGCTCGTCGCCAAGCAGCTTAGCCTGCCAATCAGTGAAAAAAGCGCAGTGGGAACTATTCGGGCAGATCAAGAGCGTCACATCATTGTTCCTCTGGCTTCGTTAAACCGCGCTTCATTCAAGGCTTTATTGTATGCGAAGCGTTTAGCTGGTTACCACAGCATCCGGGCGTTCCATGTGTCCGTCGATGCGGAATCTGCCGAAAAGCTTCGCCGCAAATGGAGCGAATTCGGTCTGGACGTTCCTCTCATCATCCGGGTGTCGCCTTTCCGCGATACCATTTCGCCCCTGCTGGATTATATCCAAAGCGAGGAAGAAGCTTTTCGCCAGGACGATTTAATCACAGTAGTAATTCCACAGTTTGTAGTTCAGAAATGGTGGCATAATTTACTTCACAATCAAACCGGCTTCTTCATCAAAAATCGGTTGATGCATGATCCGCGGGTTGCGGTGGTGACCGTTTCGTATTATTTGAAAGAAGGCTGATATCTTAGGAACATTTGTTCGCGTTAATAGTATATTCATTTTATCAGCCGCTGTAAACACTTTTGTCGGTTTACAGTACCGCTCTTCCTGTTTATTTAAACAACAGGATTTTAAAGATCATTATATCAAATTATAAAAATATGTTAAGTAATATTATATTTGTATAATACTACTTAACATATTAGTATGTTTTGCACTATCTATTTTAAAATGAAAAACTGCCGATGGAATCGGCAGTTTTTCATTTTAACTGATTTCATTTTTTTCTATGGGCAAGAGAACAAAACTACGGTGCTACGAAGCGTTACTGCGCTGCTGCTATTTTTTCGCCGCCCAAAGGCTGCCGCCGATAATCAGCAGTCCGCCGATCCCATGTGACAGTCCCAATGGCTCTCCCAGTAAAGTGACTCCCAATAGCGCGCCATAGAGGGGTAAAGTATTATAAAAGACCATAGCCCCTCCCGGGCCGAGGCGGGAAACACCGGCATTCCAGGCGTAAAACCCGCCTGCCGCCGGAACGATCCCCAAGTATACGATTCCCAACAAAAGTTTTGCATCAAAGTTCACTGGAATATGGCGGATTTCCCAAAAAGACAGCAGAATCAACATTGGCAGTCCCAGCAACGTCGACAGGGCCGTCGTGGATATCGGGGAACGCTTGCGCATCACCCGGCTGCCCATCACGGAATAAAGTCCCCAGATCGCCACAGAAAACAGCACGATCAGATCGCCAACGTTAAATTGCGCATTCTGCCAGAAGTCCGCTGTTCCATTGGTAATCAAATAGGCAACTCCGACCAAACCTACCAACGCCCCGACCACTTGGCGCCGCGACATTGGCTGATGCAATATTGCGGCCGCCATAGCCCCGGTCATCAACGGCCCGATTCCATTGATTAAAGTCCCATTGACGGCCGAAGTATAACGAAGCCCCAGATATAAAGCCGGTGAAAACAGAACCACTCCGGTCAGCGCCATTCCGATCAGCAGTAGCCGGTCGTTGCCTATCTTTCGATCCGCAGCCGGTTGCTGCCGCAGTAGCAAGGCAAAGATCACTGATGCAACAACAAAGCGGGCGGAGGCCAAAGTAATCGGTCCGATAGCATCTTTCAGCACTCGCCCCATTACCATATTCGACGCCCAGGCCAACGTTGCACAATTTACATAGAGCACGCCCAGCCAATGCTTCGTTTTTTCCTGACTCAAAGCAATACCCCTTCAAATTATTTCGGTCGGTGGCTGTCCTCGCGCAGTTCGAAAATCATATCGCGTAACTCGGCTGCCCGTTCATATTCCAGCGCTTTCGCCGCTGCCCGCATGTCTTTTTCCAACTTGGCAATCAAGGCCACAGTCTCTTTCCGGCTCAGCTTGCGTACCTCTTTGGTGAGATACGGCGCCGGACTCTCGGCGACCTTTGTAGTCTGAATCAAATCCTTCACTTTTTTTTGAATGCTGGTCGGCGTAATTCCATGCCGGGAATTGTAGGCTTCTTGCACCACCCGTCGCCGGTCTGTCTCCTCAATGGCCCGGCGCATGGAATCCGTAACGCGATCGCCATACATGATGACCTTGCCATGAACATTGCGGGCAGCCCTGCCAATTGTCTGGATCAGGGATGTATCGGAGCGAAGGAACCCTTCCTTATCGGCATCGAGGATAGCGATCAAGGACACTTCGGGGAGATCCAGCCCTTCCCGCAGCAGGTTGATTCCCACCAGAACGTCGAATTCGCCCGATCGCAAACCGCGAATAATTTCCGCCCGCTCAATGGTTTCCACTTCCGAATGCAGATAACGGACTTTGATGCCCATCTCGCGAAAGTAGTTCGTCAGATTTTCGGCCATTTTTTTCGTCAAGGTGGTCACGAGCACCCGTTCCTGAGCTTCGATCCGGCCGTGAATTTCACTGAGCAGATCATCGATTTGACCATCAACCGGCCGGACTTCCACGATCGGATCAACTAGGCCGGTAGGCCGAATGATTTGTTCAGCGACTTGGGTCGCCATATTGAGTTCATAGTCGGCCGGTGTGGCCGAAACATAGATAATCTGACGGATTCGAGCCTCAAATTCTTCGAACTTGAGTGGTCGATTGTCCAGCGCCGACGGCAGGCGGAAGCCGAAGTCGATGAGCGACTGTTTGCGAGAACGATCGCCATTATACATGGCGTGAAGTTGAGGCAACGTAACATGGGATTCGTCGATAATAATCAGAAAGTCTTTCGGGAAATAATCCACCAGTGTAAACGGCGATTCGCCGGCAGCTCGTCCGGTCAGATGCCGGGAGTAGTTCTCAATTCCTGAACAATAGCCCATTTCCTGCATCATTTCCAGATCATAACGGGTTCGTTGCTCCAGTCTTTGCGCCTCAAGCAGCCTGTCATGCTGCTTGAACCAGGCAAGTCTCTCCTCGAGTTCAATTTCGATGTCATGCGCCGCCCGCAATAGGTTTTCGCGCGAGGTGACATAGTGGGAAGCCGGATAGATTGCGATATGCGTCCGGTCCGCCAAGATTTCACCTGTGATGCTGTCAACCTCCTGCAATCGTTCAATTTCATCGCCAAACAGTGAGATCCGGACAACCTTTTCATTGGCGCTGGCCGGAAACACTTCGATCACATCGCCGCGAACCCGAAAATTGCCACGATTGAACGCCACATCATTCCGGTCATACTGAATTTCGATAAGTTTCCGGAGAATCTCATCACGGTCGCGCATTTGCCCCTGCCGAAGTGACAAAACCATGTTGTAATACTCGTCTGGTGAACCGAGGCCATAGATGCAGGACACACTGGCCACGATGATCACGTCACGCCGTTCAAACAGTGAGCTAGTGGCTGAGTGGCGTAATTTGTCAATTTCATCGTTGATGGAGGAATCTTTTTCAATATAGGTGTCAGTTTGGGCCACATAGGCTTCCGGNNGTAATAATCATAATAGCTGACGAAATATTCCACTGCATTTTGAGGAAAAAACTCTTTAAACTCACTGGCCAGCTGCGCCGCGAGCGTTTTGTTGTGGGCGATGACCAAAGTAGGCTTTTGAACGGATTCAATGACCTTGGCCATAGTGAACGTTTTGCCGGTACCGGTCGCTCCGAGTAATACCTGCGCTTTATCGCCCCGCTGGATGCCCGCTACCAGCTTTTCGATCGCCGCCGGCTGGTCTCCCATAGGGACGAATGGTGCCTCAACTTGAAAATCAGGCATCAGTTTCTCCTCCGAAACCTGTGAATTAGATGCTGAAACCAACGGCTCAGCGGCCCGCTGCGACCATTTCCAATGGTAACATAATACGGTTCATGCCCTTCAGGAACCAAAATAAGACCAAGCATTCGCTCACCTGGCGGAAAATTCCCCGCCAGACGAACCTCCCGGCCGTTTCGTGACAGAATCATTTCGAATACCGGCGGACCCCATTCTATCGCGTAGGACAAGTCAGCGCCACGGTTAATCGAAAAACCGGCAAAAGAAATAATGACATCACCGCTGCGCACACCCATTTTTCGGGCAACGCTTCCATCAATGGATTCCAGAACCATAACTCCCTGGTCGGGCGGAACATAACAGGGCATGCCGCTCATTTCCAGCCGATTATCCCGGCGGACCAAATACTCATGCCCCAATGGCGACAATAAGGCCGCCGGCAGTTTCAGCCAGGTGAACTTTGCCGCCAACAACGCCAACGTCAATAGGCTCAGGCTGTACAAAGCCAAGGAAACAGCGGAGCGGCGCCGCCGATTTGCCGGTGTGCTGGAGATCGCCACATCGGTATAGCCGAGTGCCGCCACAACCGGCATCATTACGTAGACCCACTCAAAACCAACCGGTGGTTCAATGCCCAAAGGCAAGAGCGGCCACCAATCGGGTGTATGAAAAACCCCCTCGGGCAAAGCACCTGTTTTCATGGCGACGGTGCTAAGCACAACCAGGGGAAGCGGCCAGAAGTTCTGTAAGTTGAAAGCGCCCACCAAACGACCGCCGTGCTTCAAAATAATGGGGACAGCACCATTTCGGCCGCTAATGGCAATCAGAAAGCTCTCGGTAACATGCAGCGCGGCAACCAATGCCAATACCTGGGGAACATCCACGTCGGGCCATCCGGTCAATGCACTGATGGCGGCAACAATACCGCCGGCATAAGCAAAGCATAAGAAGCGAATGTTAATCAATGTCAGCAACAGCGCCAGCGGCCAAATATACAGGAAACCCATGCGGTCGAGATTCACGCCGACCAGGGTTAGCACCATACTGCCGATCAACCCGCCCAAAGTGCCGTATAACATCGCCCATTTAACCTGCCGGCTGACCGAAAAGCCTGGAACACCAAACATTGCCAATTGCTGTTTTTGCACCTGCCAATACTGGTAGGCGATAATCCCCAAAACGCCCCAGAACAGAGGCTGCAAAAAGACTGCCACCGTTGTAACCAACAATAGCTTGAAAATTTCCAGCCAGGGAGTACCCATTAGATCTTCCCTTTGAGTAAATTGATAGCGGCCTCCATCTGCAGATCCGGCGGAGCGCCTGCTCCTGTTTGCCCGTCTTTGTTTGCATATGGCAAGCGTCCCGGCATCGACTCCGTACCATTTTTGTTTTCCGGGTTCTCGACCTTAACATCCGGTTCAATACCGATTCCATTGATAAAACGGTTCTTCGGCGTGGCATATTTGGCAATCGTCAGTTTGATGGCAGTGTCATTGCTTAATTTGACGATCGACTGTACGGAACCCTTGCCAAACGTTTTGGTTCCGATCAAAGTCCCCGCCCCGGTGTCCTGCACCGCCCCGGCGACAATTTCCGAAGCGCNNTGCCGCCGTTGACTAATACCACGAGAGGATATTTCATTTGCTCCAGTTTGGAGTAATGCACCTCTTTTTCACCGTCCCGCGTCACCACGGAAACAACCGGCCCCTTTGGCACCAGCTTGTTGGCGACGCGAACACTCGAATCCAGCAAACCACCCGGATTATCACGCAGATCCAGGATCAGCNNGCGCCTTCATGCCCTGTGCTTCCATCGCCTCATATTGTTTGTTGAACTCGCCGGCTGTTTGTTCATTAAACATGGATAAACGAATCACCGCAATCTTGTCTGGCAAAATCCGACTGGATACGGTCTTTATCTGGATATTGGCCCGAGTCAACTTGACATCCCAGCTTTTTTCACCGCGACGCAGGGTTAGAGTCACATCCGTGCCTTCCTTGCCGCGGATCTTGCCGACCGCTTCGTCCAGTGCCAAATCCTTGGTATCCTGTCCGTCGATTTTCAAAATCTGGTCGCCGCTACGGATACCGGCCTTCTCGCCGGGAGTCCCTTCAATCGGCGAAACGACCGTCAACAATTTGTCCTTCACACTGATGACTATCCCCACACCGCTGAAGGAGCCTTCAGTTTCCATTCGAAATTCTTTATACATTTTGGCATCCATATAAATCGAGTAGGGATCGTTCAACGAATTCACCATTCCACGTATCGCGCCGCTCATCAGCCGCTCCACCGGCACTTCCTCGATATAACGGCTTCGGACTACGTCAATGGCACGCATCAGTTTCACGGCGCCGGTTGTATCCGGCACCATCTGATCGAATAGATACAGGGCGCCCCCTGCGGTAATGAGAAAAGTCAACACTACCAGCAGGATGGCGCCGATCACGATATTCCGACGGCTATTCAATATTTACACCTCATTCCATATCACGGCAGGAAATTCAATGGATTGACCGGCGACCCATTTTGCCGCACTTCGAAGTGCAAATGCGGCCCGGTTGAATATCCTGTAGAACCGACGCGGGAAATAGGCTGCCCCTTGGAGACTGCCTGTCCTTCGCTGACCAATAGTTGGGAATTGTGGGCATATAACGTAGATATCCCATTGCCATGGTCAATAATCACTGCGTTGCCATAACCGCCCATCCAGTCGGAATGAATCACAACCCCGCCATCGGCTGCGCGAACCGTGTCACCGTAATCAGCGCCGATATCAATCCCCGTGTGCAGGCGTTGCGTGCCGAAAATCGGGTGGGTACGCCACCCAAACGGTGAGGTGATTTCCCCTTCCGCCGGCCAAAGCATCGTTCCAGTGCTGCCGCCCACATTTTTCTCGCCCGACTGGATTCGGCGAATCATCCGTTCGATTTCCTTGGATGTCTCGATCAGTTCCCGATACGCCTGTTCAGCCGTTTCGCGTTCATAAGTCGCCGCATTGAGCACGCCTTGGCGTTCCTGTCGGCGTGCCGCCACCTGGTCGCGTTTGACAGCAGCTAACTTTCGCAGTTCGACGATCTTCACCTTGTCCGCTTCCAATTGTTCCTTGGCCTTGGCCAATGCCGACCGGTCCGCTTTGGTCCCCTGAATTAGGGCATTATCATAGGCCAGGATTTTTTTCAGAATATCCATCCGGCTGACAAAGTCGTTAAAATCTTTGGCCCCGAACAAAACATCCAGATAGTTGACCTGCCCATTCTTATAGATGTCGCGCAACCGGCGATGGAGAATCTTGGTCTGCGCTTCCAGCCGCTTGATCAATCGCGCTGACAATTCGATATTGGCCTGAATCTGCTCTTCGGTATGTTCCAGTTGGTCATTGATCGCGTCGAACTCGCCCTGGGCAGAATCCAGTTCACCCTGGATATGACGCAGCTGTTCAGAGATACTGCGTTCTTTGCTACGTGCCTGCTCCGCCCGGCGCTGTTGTTCTTCCATCTGTTGCTGTATATTGAGCAGTTCCTGCTGTTTGCTTTCCAGTTCATCCGCCCAAACCGGCGTAACCGCAAAACAGACAAACAACAGTACCAGCATGACCGACACTATTTTTTCGTGAGAAAAAGGATTCTCCCGCATCCCGCGCCCCCGTCTCAGACCTTCAAAAATTTCTTCACCGAAATCATGCTCCCCAATACACCAATTGTCATTCCTGCTAATAACAAGAAAATATTCACGTACCCCATCATCGGATATTGCGGCAACAACGGCAAAAAAGCCAACGATTCATAAACCTGCCCGGTCACCATGCTGTAAAACTGCGTCAGCAGGATGGCAGACATGCAGGCACCCAAAAAGCCCAACAAAACTCCCTCAATGATAAACGGCCAACGGATGAACCAATCCGTTGCTCCCACGTATTTCATGATCCCGATTTCGCGGCGCCGGGCGAACACGGTCAGCCTGATGGTATTGACAATGATGAACAGGGCAGCCAGCCCCAGAAAAACGATCAAAACCATGCCAAAAATTCTCACCATCCGGGTGAGGCTAAAGAGCTGTTCCACGACTTCCTGCCCATACCGCGCCGCTTCAATCCCTTTTAACTGTGCAATGGCCAGCGCCACCGGTTTGACTCGATCAGGACGATCCACCTTAACTTCAAACGAATTCGGCAAGGGGTTGGCTTCTCCCAACTCCGCCAGCAGTCCCTGCTGGGCACCCAATCGTTGTTTGAAACGGGTCATGGCTTCCGCCTTGTTGACAAAAGTGACCCGGGTGACTCCCGGCAACTTGGTAATTCGCGTTCCTACTTCGCGCATCTCAACATCGTTCAGCGAGTCTTGCAGATAGACCGTTACCTGCACCTGCGATTCCAGAACCGAAGCCATATGGTTCAAATTCATGACCATAACGGTGAAGATTCCCAATATCAGCAGTGACAACGCCACAGTCATCAGTGACGCCACACTCATCAAACCGTTTCGCTTGATGGAGTGAAGCGATTCGGTGATAAAATATTCCGCAGTGCTAATCTTCATAACCATAGGCTCCCTTGGACTCGTCACGCGTGATACGGCCATTCTCCAAAGCAATGACTCGCTTCATCATCTGGTCGACGATTGGCTTGTCATGGGTAACCATTAATATAGTGGTTCCCGTTTGATTGATCCGGTCAAAAATCTTCATAGTATCCCAAGATGTCTCAGGGTCAAGATTTCCCGTTGGCTCATCAGCGATCAAAACCGCCGGATTGTTCACTATGGCGCGCGCAATCGCTACCCGTTGCTGCTCGCCGCCCGAAAGCTGCG
>DCTI01000198.1 GCA_002329525.1 Negativicutes bacterium UBA1444 | reverse complement strand
CCGTTTGATGATCTCCGACGATACAGCTCCGGCGGTTCCCACGTAGTAGGAAGGTGCCCAAAGCGTCCCCCTGCCGGTCTTTTTCGCCAGTTCCGGGTGACGCATGAGTAGCCGCCTGGCTGACACTCCTTTGACCGCCTTGGCGATTTCAGCCGGGGCCACGGTCGGCGGCGCGGACACAAAAAGATGAATGTGATCCGGCTGAACTTCCAGCGCGAGTAACGTCCAATCTTTTTCCGCCACGGCAGCTTTGATGATTTCCTCCGTTTCCTGCCGCAAATCACCAGCCAAGAACTTCCGTCGATACTTAGGAATCCAGACTATGTGATAGTTGAGAACGTAGCTGGAATGTCTTGATTTTATTATTGTATTCATGGTTATATTTTACCATATTTACAGACCATGGGCAACATACAAAGCCCGGAATCCCGGCGCTTTCATCCCCGGAATCAATTCCAAGGTTTTCCCGCGCTTACGTTATAAAACAGTTCGCGGATCGTGGCCCGATCGACGCCATACGCGTCCAGTTGCTCGAACAGTTCCTTGGTCAAATCCTCCGGCCGGCGTCGGGCGACCAGAAAACTCGTCCCGGTCGGGTCGGTAACTTTCCACGGCAACGGCAGTTTAGTTTTCAGGGCCTCTTCTATGCTGAGTTTGCTCATTTTTACACATCCTTTCGATTGATTTATTTAAAAAAATGTATTCCGCCGCCGTCTAGCAGGTACAAAAACAATACTGTCATTGCAATCACGCCAATGATTATGCCGATAAAAACATATCCGATCGCCGCCATCATCATTTCCCCTCCACGCTAATCCGCACTTTCTCCCGCACCCACCGCTGTTCGTCCGCCAGCGCCCGGATCATCGCCCGGTCGGTGAGCTGGTCCCGCCGCAGCTCCCGAATCTCACTGGCCATGCTGGCGTTTACGACCATCGTCTGCCCCAGCGTCCAGAACAGCGCTGCGATCAAAATGCAAATCAGCACGCCAACGCCGACCATCATCCGGATAAAATTCCGGCAAATCCATCGATCACTGAGCAAATTCATGTCTCGTCTCTCCTTCCCGGCTCCGCAGCGTCTACCAGTATGCCTTTTCGCGGGCTTGCGCCTGCCGGGCCCGATCGGCGCGAATATTTTCCCGCCGGATGTCGGATGCGATCCCGGGCGCGAAATTAACGCAGACCGTTGCCGACATGTCGTGATATGTCCTAAACGATTTATGATTCAACGTTTTCACCTCTCGCAATTTTTACCGCCTGTTCGACCGACCGGGCGACGCCAGCACGGCCGCCCTGCCTGGTCATAAATTCGATAAAATTTTTCTGTTCCGGCCGGACCCGTCCCGCCGGCGTTTTTATTTCGATGCCGGCAAATATCGCCACTGTCTGACCGACCATATCCGGCGTGATCGTTACCGGTACGACGCCGAAAATGTCCNNATACGCCGCCGTCGGTCGTTTTTTTGATTGTGTTACCGGTCCAGCCGGTTCCGACATTAGCCCGAAAGAACGTGCCCCAGTGGGACAACTCGGCGCGAATCATTGATTGTAAATCGTGCTCGTTCATGATTTTCTCCTCATCGGTATATGCTTTACCTCACACATCTTTCGAATCCATCCAAAACTGTAACCTCTCGCGATCGCGATCCGCTCCAATTCCTCGACTGTCCGAGCCCGGCCGACTTCTTGTCGGCGCTTCTGCCGCTCGATGTCGATCACCTGGGTGAGCTCGCCGCCGACCTGCTCGATCTCAGCGCGCTGCTCGACCGGATACAGATATCCGCATTTCGGGCACTGC
The DNA here is from genome assembly GCA_002329525.1 of Negativicutes bacterium UBA1444. GTDB lineage: Bacteria > Bacillota > Negativicutes > UBA1444 > UBA1444 > UBA1444. Next base: position 3,470 of record DCTI01000198.1, on the reverse strand, counting down.
GCCGCCGTCCGGTGTGCCGTGTAACATCTCGGGCATTGCCGGATCGGAAATTCGGACTTGCTGGACGAGCCGCGCTCTTTGCGCGTGCCGGCCAGCGTCCATATCCGGTCCTCGTCCGGCAGTCCATGTCGGGCCACGTTGCCAACGTGATCGAGAATGATTGCTGTTTTGTCAGGATTGCCGGGATCGATTCTCATGCCCCGCATGGCTTGCTGGATAAATAGCGTCAGCGATTGCGTCGGGCGGAGCATAATTACGGCCTCGGCGCCGGGAACGTCGAATCCCTCGCCGAACAGATCCACGTTTGTGAGTATTTGCAGCCGCCCAGTCTTGAAACTATCCACCAGGCGTTTCCGCTCGATCGGGTGTGTATCGCCATCCAGATGCGCCGCCGTGAATCCGGCTGCCGTAAATTGCGCTGCTGTGTGCTTACTGTGCTCGATGCTGGCGCAATACACAATCGCGCGTTTCCCGGCGGCCATGCGCTGATAATGCTCGACGGCATCACCGATTATTTTCCCGTCGTCCATGATTTCAGCAACCTGTTTCTGGTCGTAATCGCCCATTTTTACCTTGACGCCATCGAGTTTGGCGATCTGCGGCGGGGCGAAATACTGATACGGGGCCAGATAACCGGTGTCGATCAGCTCCTTGACGCTCGGGCCCTCAACGATGGATTCGAAGATGTCGTTCAGCCCCTGGCCGTTTGTCCGGGCCGGGGTGGCGGTCATGCCGATGACCAGTGCGTCAGGGAACTCGGCGAGAATGCGTTTCCACGTGTTGGCTAGAGCGTGGTGCGCTTCGTCTATGATAATTATTCTTGGTTGATTAATTTTATTAAGTCGCCGCGCCACCGTCTGCACACTGGCGACCTGTATTTTTTCGCGCAGGTTCAGCGGTGACCCGGCCGCAATGACGCCGTGGGCAATGCCAGCACCGGCCAACGTGTCACTGGTCTGCTGGATCAATTCGGCCCGGTGCTGNNGTGCCTTTGAGTCGGGCCCGTCCGGATAACCAGCTAAATATGACAGTTTTTCCGCCACCGCATCCGAGCACGACGCAGATGCGGCGACGGCCGGCGTCGAATTCGGCGCCGATTTTATTCACGATGTCGTCCTGATAATCACGAAGCTGGATCATGGGTTGCCTCCGGTATTAAATCTGCGGGGCCGGGAATTTATAGCCCACATGGGCAAGTAACGCGCCCTTATATTTGGACGTCAGTTGATCGTTATCCACCGCCGCCCCGCAGTTACATCATCATTACATGTTTTAAAACGGCCGTTCGCTCGCCGGCAATGCCCCCGGCTGGAACGGCGGGAACGGTTGCTGCGCCGGCGCTGCCTGCGGTTGGTCGCGTTGCTCGACGAAATTGAAATCATTGACCGTAACGTTGAGCGACGTTTGTGACGCCCCGCTGTTGTCGGTATATTTCCTGCTTTCAAACCGACCAGACACGCTTAGACGGTGGCCTTTTTTGCACGACGCGGCGATCATTTCGCCGGCCTTTCCGAACGCGGAGCATCGGAAAAACGAAACCTTATCCTGCCCCTGCTGGTCCTTGCCGTGGTTGTCGGCCAGATTGAAATGCGTGATGTTCCCGTTTTGCCCCTGCTTAACCTCCGGATCACCGGTGAGTCTGCCGAATACGCTGATTGTTGCCATTTATCCTTGTCCTCCTGTCGTTGCATTATAATGCAACGACNNTTCCGCCGGCGTGATCTGTGCCGGGCCCCGACCGCCGAAACGCTGTGTGACCCAGCCGGGAAGACCATCCAGCGGCCAGCCGGCACCGGACCAGATATTGACGATCTCGACCTCGAGCGCCGGGAACCCGAATTGCGGAGCCGGTGGAGCTGGCGGTTCGAATTGTGGTGCCGGTTCGAATGGCAGGGATTGCTGCGGCGCCGCGGCGAACGGTGTTGGGACCTGCGCCGACATTTGCTGCGTAACCCAGCCGGGCTGGGTTGTTGGCTGGAAGTATTGCGTCGGAACGTCGGTGCCGGATTCGAGCCATTTCACCAGGGCCTGACCGGTGGTTTCATCCGGAATAAACACCTGACCGTCAAACAGCTTCGTGCGGTCTTTACCGGCGGTCGCCATGTGCCGATAGTTATCCATGTCCAGCACGACTGTGAATTCGTATTCGAGGCCGGCCCGCTGGATAGGCTCCATCCCCTTCTTGACCGGAACGGACCTGCCTTTCTCGTCTTTTTCGACTTCATAGGCCGTTTTGGCCCGCATGGTGACGATAATGTGCAGCGGCGACTGCAGAATTGTGTCGATAAACTTGTCGTGCATCGGCGTGGCCTCGCGCCATCCGGACGTAAATTTGTTGGCGCTGGACCCGGCCCGCTTGTCGACCTCGTCCAGAATACCGCCCTGCTTGTTCCATGCGTGCGACAGGCTGTCGATGATCAGCACGTCATACCCTTCGGCCTCGGCCGCCTTGATCGCCGACACGTATTTGTCGACGGAGAACGGCGGCGCGATCGACACGATGTCGTAATTGAAATCGCTGGAATACAGTTGCCCGGAATCATTTTCCGTGTCGATAAACGCGATCTTGCCGCCCATGCCGGTGGCGATCCGCAGCGCGGAATATGTTTTCCCTGACCCGGAAGGCCCGCACAGCGCTAGTTTCAGTTTTGCCTTGCGGCGTTCGGCTTTTTGAAACACTCCCATTTATTTGACCCCTCCCTGAATATTGTTTTTGCAATCATTGGCCGCCTCCAGGCGATCAGCTAACTCCTTAATCCTACGCAGCTGATTGTTTTTGCTCGGGTTTAACATCATGTGGGTTGCAATTGCCTCGAACAATGCACGCCTTTTATAGACGGACACGCGTCCAGATGGCCTTCCGGCATTTATTGTTTTTGGCTTTTCAACAAATCCGGCTTTGACGTATCGGTTTAATGTTACGTATGAGATTCCAAACCCACGGGATTCGAGCTCGGCCAGCAGTTCATTTACGGTTAGATGGTCCTCCATTTATTTGACCCTTTTCACATTGATTTTGTCCGGCGGCTGCCATGCCGCCATGAAGTCTAGGATCTCGCCGTCGGTGGTCATTACCCGTCCGGACTCGGTGGCGATCAGTGTGGTTTTTAATTCCGACCAGTCGACAGTCTCTTTGATTTTCAGCAAGTCCGGATTCGATCGCCGGACGAAGTCCAGCAGCTCAGGGTTCTCTGCCGTGACCTTCTCGCCATCGATGGAAAACTCCGCGTCCGGTTTGCGAAGCGATACGGTACCGCCGGGCAGTTTGAGTGTCTTGATCCGCTGATCGGCAAGCCGGGTTTCGAGATACGGCCGGAGCAGTTCGGCCAGCCACTCGATGGATTTTTCGGCGTCGCCGTTGACCACGGCCAACCAGTCGTCGATTTGCTGGCGCTCTCGGGCGGCGGTCTGTTTGTTTGCGTCGATCTGCTGTTGGTACTGGGCAATTTTCCTGACGACCCAATCGGCCG
>DCTI01000086.1 GCA_002329525.1 Negativicutes bacterium UBA1444 | reverse complement strand
CCGGTCCGGCCGATCAGCGCCTATGCCTTGTCTTTGCCGTTTCGCGCCCTCCAGTCCCGGCACTCGTTGCAGCGTTTCGCCTGGTCCTCCAGCCGCTGGCAGATCGCCACCGCCGTCTTCTCAAAAGACCCGAGGCGATCGTCAAGTCTGTACAAGAACCAAAACGCTACCACGATCGGGAATCCCACCTGGGAGATGAGCTGCGCCCAGTCCATGGTTAGGCCAGCGCAGCCGTATCCGAGATCAGGATGACCGGGTCGCCCGCCGACACCAGATCGCCGCCGCTGGAATTGAAGATGTTCTTGGCGATGATCAGGGTTTGGGTCGCGACCGCTTCCGCCTTGGTGAGACCGTCTTTCGGGTTGTTCACCAGGAAGTTCACGTCTTTGGCCGCCGCGTTCTTAAACGGCAACCGGAGAGTTCTGGTCATGGTTCGCTCCTCCTTTCACTAGATTGGGTGTCCTGCCGGCGTTACTCGCTGGTCAGGACGGCTTCGTCGGTCCGCACGATCTTGACGAGCGCGCTGGCCATCAGGCCCGACAGGCTGACGGCCACATCGTACATGTCCTGGTCGGTTGCCGCCGGCTTGACNNGACGCCGATCCGGGAGTCCTGGGGCGTTTGCACAACAGCCATGAGGATCCCTCCTTCCATTTTTTACTCGCACCCGCATCCTGAAATATAAAAGGGGCACGCGCCGGCGTGCCCCTTAAACGTGGGGATGGAGGTACTATATGGCAGCCGCAGGTTTGCAATTCCCGCGGAGGTGCCCGAGTCGTTCGCTCCATCCCCATTGGCGCGTTATTCTCTTGTCTGATATCAGTATAGGTCCAGGGTCAAAAATCTGTCAACACTTCCGAAAGAACGCCGTTGTTTCGGGCTTTCAAGCCCCTGCCGCCATTCCGGCGAACAGCGTCCCGCCCTTGCCGTATTGCTCGATACCGTTGGCGATGCCCACCGCAAACTGCCGCTGCAGGAACCGGTCCGTCAGCATCTCCCGTTCGCGGTCGTTCGACAGGAACGCCATTTCCGCCAGCACTGCCGGACAGGCCGTCTCCACCAGCACGGTCCACTCGTCGTTCGTCTTCACGCCCCGGTCGGCGGTCTGGCAGTTTTTCACCAGCTCGGCCTGGATGCAGCGGGCCAGCGCGTGGCCGTTTTCGCTCGTCGGATAGTAAAAAACCTCAGTGCCGTGGGCCGCCGGATCGGTCGCCGCGTTGCAGTGCAGGCTGACAAAAATCTCCGCCCGGAACTTCCACGCCGCCTCCGCCCGCCACAGCAGGCTGTCGTCCTCGATATCGTCCTCGCGGGTCAGAAGCACCTTGTGCCCCCGATCCGTCAATATTTTCGCGGTCATTTTGGCAATCGCCAGCACGATGGCCGCTTCCGTCACACCGCCGGCGCAGGCGCCCGGCTCCATCGGGCCGCTATGGCCCGGATCGATGCAGATTCGCACAATCAATCCCTCCCTTTTAATAGCCGGCATTCCGGCGTTCCATGTATTGCTGCAGATAGGAATCCAGCCGGCGTCGAATGAACTCGACGCCTTTTTCGCGCACCCGCGTCACCGCCTTGATTGTCGTCTTGCCGCGCGGCGCGTGGAAGTCCCGTTGCACGACCTGGAAATAGCCGCGGTCGATGTAGCGCTGCTTGGGCACATTATCGCCCATCAAGATTCCTTCCTCGCGCAGGAACCGGATCAGACTGTTGCGGCCGAAGCCCGGGACCGCCAGCATCTTGGCCGTCTCGCCGAGTGAAAACGAGGCCTGTGAGTCCACCACCCGATCGTAAAACTCCGCTTTGGGCTGCAGCTCCTCAGTCTCCCGCCGCCATTGGTCGCACTCGTCCTCCGCCGCCACCGCCAAATCCAGCAGATCGCGCCGGGAAAACATCGGCGATTTCCCGCTCTCCGCGGCCTCTTTCGCCAGCCGTTCCGAGCTCGCCGGGAAAAATAAACGTTCACAGGGTTTCATGGTCGTCATCTCCTAAGTCTATTTATAGATGTATGAATTAAAATATAAGTGCCTCATCGATGCGGAAATAACGTCAATTCCTCATTTTGCCCGATGGTCGCCGCATCTACCCCGACCGCGGGCGTTTCGAGCAGGACGATCGCCTCCGCCCGGACAAACCGGCCCGAGCCGGGAACGTCCGGGTCCAGGCCGGTACACGTATGCAGGCCGCCATGCACCATGATGTTTCGCTTCCGCTCACGGGCTCGCCGCAAAACCTCCGCAAACTCCTGCCGACACATCACCTTGAAAAATTCCGGCTTACCGAATGTGCCGTCTTGTACAAACAGGGCAAACCAAATCGCCGATATTCCTTTCGAGGTCCGCATTACGATCGGTTCCTGTACCAGACTTCCGGTCAGTGTGATTTGATTCACCGTCCTCACCTCCTTCATTTCTGCCGATTCGATTCCTACCATTCTCATGAGTTATCCACAGATTGCCGTCTCCTTACTACTACGTTCTAAAAGTCTGGTCTGGTCCGGTCTGGTTTAGGGGCCGCGCGAACCCGGCAACCACGGCAATTCCAGCCTTGTCGCCGCAACAATCCCGACTGCGATTATAAATGCTGTTGTCGACACATTCCTCATCCTCCTTGGTCGACGCCGGAAGTTATCCACAAGGCATCCCCCACTTTATCCACAATGCTACCCGATTTTTTCACTTGACCCGGTAAAACTTCACCCGGTTCAACCGATGCGGACTATTCGGCGGCAGATATTTCCGGGTGGGTTTCGGCGGCTGATCCGCCGGTTGATTTTTGTCCGCCGGTTCCTCCTTCGGCGGTTCGAACGGCATCAGCCGGTAAATCGGCGGTTGACTGCCCTGGCGCCGCAGATGGATAATCCGGCCGGCCTCTTTCAACTCCTGGCGGCAACGACTGAGCTGCGACCGGCTCACGCCGAGCGTGGCGGCCAGCGTCGCGGTGGGTACACTGAACTGGGCCGGCCAGCCCGACTTGTTGTCGATCGACATCAGCAAATGCCACAGCGCCTGTCCCTGCGGCGACAGCGGGTGCGTCGTCAGCCAGGTGTAAAAATGATTGATCTCATACAAATAATTCATGCTTCACCACCTCCTTCGCATAAACGTCGACAGGCATAAAAATAGCGGGTCGTTACCCGCTGATTGTTGAGTGGGCGCCACATACCATTCCGACCCTATCGTTGCCCCGCCTGGTTTGGCGGGCGTTCGAGCTGCTTGCGCAGCGGACAGGTTCTGTTCATCCCAGCCTCATTTGTGTATTATAATAGCACATGTGTTTTTATATTACATGTCGATTATAGGCTTTTGTGCATTTTTGTGCAATACCCCCGCATGCGTTACACAATCCCCCGCTGCCTTCGCTTGCTTCGCTGATTGCTATTTTTTGTCCGCCCACATAAAATGAGGAAGAGGTGACGGATTTTGTTGGCAGGAAACATCAAGGCGGCGCGGCTGCGGGCCCATCTGACCCAAAAGGAGCTGGCCCTGCGGCTCGGCGTGCCGCGGGAGCGGATCACCGCCTGGGAAGCCGGCCGCTTCCAGCCCGACATCGCCAACTTCATGGCGCTCTGCCGGACATTGGCCGTAACGCCGGAATCATTGTCCGGCGCAAGCTTGACGGACGAATTGGCCGACCTCCCCCAACCGGTGGCGGAACTGGCCCATATACTGGCCGGCCTGCCGGCGCCGACCTTCGCGGTCATCCGCAAGCTCATCCTGACGGTGGACGCTGAGCTCCACGGCAAAGCATCCGACTAAAACGAACGCCTCCCGGCGCGCTGAACGAGGTGAATGTCAGTGACACATCAGTGGAATGAACCGCCACCCTTCATGAATTTCCCGATTTCCCGGCGAACCTTCCTGATCCGGGCAGCCGCGTTCGCAGGCTGTTTGCTGCTTCCACCGCTTCGTCCGGTCCTGTCGTCACCGAAATCGTTCCCGCCGGAAGTCATGGCGGCCAGGCAGGCCCTGCTTAATTCCTACCAAAACACTTTGAAGTCGTTTCTCAGCCGGGGGCAACTGCCCATCATCGACGTGGAACAGCACTGGGGAAGAAAAGTTCCCCTCGCCGAACTGCTGGCCAAGATGGACCGGAACGGCGTGGCCCTGACTTGGCTCGGCCCCAATGAGCGCAACGGCAACGTTTCTTCTCTCGAAGACTGCCGGCAATTTCCCGACCGGCTCGTGCCCACGACCATCGGCGGTGACGGCCCGCGCTGGCACGGCAAGGATTTGTCGCTGATCCAGGAATTGCAGGCCGATGTGCGCTCCGGCGCTTATTTTTCCATGGGGGAATTTGAAGCCCGGCACTATATCTCCAGCACGAACAACCGAAACATCCACATGCCCCTGGATTCCGAATCGTTTCAGGGCGTATTCCAGGTAGCGGCAGAAACCGGCATTCCCCTGCTCTTGCACCATGAAGCCGAAGACGCCCTGCTGCCGGAGCTGGAAAAAATGCTGTCCCGGTACCCGAAAGCCGACGTCATCTGGTGCCATGTCGGCAGAAACCGCGACCCCAAAACCTGGACCCGCTTGCCGACACCGGAAGGCGTGCGCCAGTTTCTGAAAAAGTATCCCAACCTCTATTTTGATATCGTTCAGAGCGGTCCGGGCAGCGTTTTCCCGCCAACCGGCGCCCACGAGGCCATTCTGTACGAAACGGGCAACGGCTCACCTCGCCTGAAAGAGGAATGGCGGCACCTGTTCAATGTCTTTTCGGATCGGTTTGTCCTCGGTTCCGACGTCAATCCCGGTCGCTGGGAAGGCTATGACAAAGTGATGTCCCGCTTCCGCGCCGCGGTGCTGTCAGTGCTCGCGCCGGCCACGGCCGAAAAGATCGCCTTCCAAAATGCCTGGCGCTTGATGAGCGGCGAAAACTGGACGTAAGAATGAAAAGACGCCTCCCGGCGAAAACCGGGAGGCGTTGCTGTGTCAATCCCCGGCGTGCAGGTCGCGCAGCGGAATCAGATCATCCACGGTCAGTGCGAAGGAAAACCGGTAGCCGGCCAGGACCGCTGTCGGCCGCAAATCCGACAGTTCCAGGTGCGGATGATCGAAAACCGCCATCGTCGCCTCCCCCTTCCAGATCGGCGACATTCCCACATCGCGCGATTTCAGCTGCACCAGCTCGTGGACTGCGGGCCGGTCATGCCGACCGGCGACCAGCGTGGGAAAATACCGCACATTGACCGCCTTCGCGAAACTGGGCGATGGCAGCGCATCCGTCAGCTCCCGCAGCGTGACCTGCGCTTCGATCAGTCGCCGGTCCCGGGCCGAGAGAGTGGCGCCGAACTTGCCGCCGGGGCCGAGAACCGGGGCGGCCTTGGACGCCAGCGGATAGGCCCGGGTGATCCAGGTGCTGCCGAATTGTTTCGGCCAGCCCTGCACCAGGCCGCGCATCAGCGAAACATCCTGGTCTACCCAGATGTACGGGCAGTAAGCGACCGGCGAACCTTCGAACGCAGCCGACAGCAGAATGATCGTTTCCCGGTATTGACTGCGGACGGGGTCGAGATATTCCTCGCCCGTCTCACTGGCATATTGCCACTCGATGAAATACGCGGCGCACCGGCCGGATGCCAGCTCGAGCCCCTCGGGCAGGTAGGCCGCCGCCGCGGCCGGATCGGCCTCGAACTCAACGGCGGTCGCGTCGCCCACATAGTGCCAGGGCGGCGGCGGCGCGAGACTGGATTTTCCCCGCGGCGTGCGGGGCAGCGTGTACCCTTTAAGCATTTCCTGTCCTCCTTGTCCGTTCTATGCTTAAAGTTTAGCAAGCCCACGCCTCGCCGTATTGTAAAAAATTGATGCGGCCAGTCGGCGCATCAATGCAAATTTGCCAGATAATTTTGCGGCGTCACGCCGACTTGGCCCTTGAACGCCTTGATAAAATGACTCTGATCGTAAAAGCCGCTTTCCAGGGCGACTTCCGCCACCGGCCGGCGCTTGCGCAGCTCCTTTTTCGCATAGTTGATCCGCAGCAGGGTCTGGTAGGCATGCGGCGGAATCCGGAACGCTTCGTTGAACAGGCGGATAATATGGAATTTGTTCAGCGCCGAAACTTGAGCCAGTTGCTCCAGAGTGATTTTCTCCCAAAAACAACTGTGCAGGTACTCCCGGATGGCCTTTAGCTTGTCGGGTTCCGGTCGGAGCCCCTCGTCCGGCGGCATTCCCTCCCGCCGCAGAATCTGTTCGAATCCGGCGATGATGCCCGCTTCCTTTTCCAGCGGGTCGGCGTTGCCGGTCAGAGCCGACAGCATTCCGTCCAGCGACGGATACGCCGGCGAGTCCCCATCATAACGGACCACCGGGGCATCCAGCGCCGGGTAGCCCTTGGCCGCTACGAAGCCGTCGACCCAATCCGCGTTCACAAACAGCATCTTATATTGCCACCGGCTGCGCGGATCAGGATTGCAGGCGTGAATCAGCGCCGGCGGGAACAGCACCACGGCTTGCGGATAGATCCGGTTCAGTTTCCCGTCATGCCAAAAAGAACTTTCCCCATGCTCGACCACGCCCAGGGAATATTCCTCATGGGCATGCTTTTTGTAGGAAAGATCACACGCGCTGCATAGCTTCAGCTCAAAAAACGGCAAATGGGGGTCGCGATAAAAGGTTACCCCAAAACAAAGTCCCCTTTCCTCAGGCCGCAAGCGAATCAACTTTGCCACAATCGGTTCTGTCTAATCATCATCGAAAGCAATAAAAGTAAAAGGCCGTTATTTCGGCCTCGACAGCCGTTTTATTACTAAAATTATATCTTTTTATCGCTAAATAAAGCTAAATTTTCTTTACCCCTGTCAGTCAATATCCAGCGTGAAGCTTTCTTGCTTCCGATATTCTGGATTGTTGCATCTCGCCTCGACATCGCATAAAGCAGATTTCGAATCTTCGAGCGCTTCTGGGGTTCGGATAAAACATCCGATAATTTATCCGTCAGCACATCATCAATGTCGCGCCGGCCAGCCTCGCCATATTTCCCCAGATACTTCAAGACCAAATCTTTATAGTATGCGTCGTCGAACGCCCGATTACGGATATATTTACTACGATCGCCCGTTACCGCCGCCACTCCGCTACTGATGAACAAATTGGGGAATCGCCCTTCCACTAGTTTTTGCGTCTTGAGTTGTTTTGCCTCTTCCTTGGTCAGCGGCACCTGCTTTTGCACTCTATCAAGTAAAATGACGGTCTTTAATGATAGGTTGGTGTTGGCCAGCAATACTTTGGTGTACCGTTCGTCAAGAATGCGTCCATGAATATGGACCATAACTTTGCGCGAATCTGCCAAATCGTAGTCCGGCAGGGGAAACAGCCGCTTACGTTGGCGATCAAACATACGGATAATTCCACTCCCAACGGTATCGATCAGGTTCAGATTTACCATCGCACTGGCAAGAAACGGATTCCGATAAAATTCTTGGGGTGCGTCATGTTCGATAATCGCATCAATGCTTCCTGGAATAAAAGAGCCGGCATTGCTGAAAATTAGTTCATCCGGCGTTTCGACCACATTAACGCGTTGATGCATTTCATAATCCTGATGAGCAATACAGTTATGCAAAGCTTCGCGAATCACATAAGAATCGTACTGTTTGATTTCCGTAGGAAACAGTGTCTGATCCGGCAAATATCGGTATGTCAAATTGCGAATCCGAGCAAAAAGAGCATCCGTGTTTAATAAAAAGGGTGGATCAAAATGCTGATAGTCAATAGTTTGATTATCTTGGTCACGCAAAATCCAAGTCATTCGGGCAATTGCCGGGTCCAAAAAACGAACGGATTCCGGCCTGCCTAGCAAAACAATCGCAGTATTTGTTATTACTCCTGCTATCGTAACTCGCGCCTTGTTTAAAAAGGTCATGTCGTCCCAGCTGTCGACCTCAGTTGGGTCTATGCGGCTTGATCCTTCTGACAGTTTTCGTTTGTATTCGTAGCGGGCTTTCTTTATAGCTTCCGGGTCCAAATCGGAAAGCTTCGCGCCATGGCACAGCCCCGCCGACCAATCAATCGGCGGTTGTCGACGAATTCTTTCCAACTTCTCCAGATTTAAGGCAACCAAAGATTCGCCGTCCCGTCCATAGTAATGATTTTTCCAAGCTACCGGCACGCCTCGTGGAGCCGGAGGAATTTCAAACATCAACACTCGCCCTTCAGGCGCGGTCAATTCATATACTTCAATATACGAAACATGATTCGTAGTGTGGTTGGCAATTTCATGCTTCAGGCTTTCCAAGCCGCCCGACTGCATACGATATTGGCTTCCAACAACATTCCGTGTCTTGTCATCAACGCCAAAAACCAGCCACGCGGCATCTTTTCCCCTTAAGTTGGCTTCATTGCTCAACGCAGAAAAATATTTCCCCAACTCTTCAAAAGAATAATCGTGTTCAGCCTTTTTAAACTCCACCCATTCATTTTCCGAGGGCAGGGAACAAAGTTCTTGCAACAATTTTTCCAGTTCAAGAGTTGTCATGGCTCCTCCAAAATGGTATTTTCGCTATTTAATCCGGTTCATGATCTCCCGGAAACTCTCCAATGCCGCCTCAATGTTTTCGACAATATCACCGGCCAGCACATCCGGATCGGGAAGATTGTCGAGATCGGCGAGGCTTTTGTCTTTGATCCAGGTAATATCCAGACTGGTTTTGTCTCGGTTCATGATTTCCGCATAGGTGAACTTCCGCCAACGCCCCTCCGGGTTCGTTTCCGCCTGCCATGTTTCCTGCCGGGCGTGCCGATTCTCCGGCTGATAGCAGCGAATGAAGTCCTTCAAGTCATTATAAGACAACGGATTCTTTTTCAACGTGAAATGAATGTTCGTCCGAAAATCATAGATCCAAACTTCCTTCGTCCAAGGGTCTTTATTCGCCGGCTTGTTATCGAAAAAGATCACATTCGCCTTGACGCCTTGCTTGTAAAAAATCCCGGTCGGCAGGCGCAGAATGGTATGCAAATCAGTCGTTTCGAGCAGCCGTTTCCGCACGGTTTCACCGGCGCCGCCCTCGAACAGTACATTGTCCGGCACGACGACCGCCGCCTTGCCGTCGGATTTCAGCATCGTCCGGATATGCTGCACGAAGTTCAGCTGTTTGTTGCTGGTGGTCGCCCAGAAATCCTGCCGGTTATAGGTCAGGTCGTCGGTTTCCTGCTCGCCTTCCTCGTTGGTGCAAGTCATGCTGCTTTTCTTGCCGAACGGCGGATTCGTCAAAACATAATCCACCCGCAGCCCGGTATCGGCGACCAGGGAATCCGTCGGCGAAATGAAATTCTCGCCTTCGATGTCGGCGATATTGTGCAGAAACATATTCATCAGCGCCAAACGACGGGTATTGGCGACGATCTCGTTGCCGAAAAACGTGTGGAACTTCAAAAACCGTTTCTGTTCCTTATCCAGGGAATGGTTCGCCAAAATATAATCATAGGCGGCCAGCAAAAAGCCGCCGGTGCCGCAGGCCGGATCGGCTACGGTTTTCAGCGGTTCGGGCCGCACGCACTCGACGATGCCCCGGATCAGTTCGCGCGGAGTAAAATACTGGCCGGCGCCGCTTTTGACGTCCTCGGCGTTTTTCTCCAGCAGTCCCTCGTAAATTTTCCCCTTGATGTCGGCGCCCATGACGCTCCATTGCTCTTTGTCGATCATGTCGATGAGCCGGAAGAGCTTGGCCGGGTCCTGGATCTTGTTCTGCGACTTGGTGAAAATCTGCCCCAGTAGGCCCGGGAGTTTGCCCAGTTCCCGCAAGGTCAGGCTATACTGCGCCTCCAGCTCCGCGCCGCGTTTGGCGGTCAAACTTTCCCAGTTATACTCCGCCGGAATGGACAGATGACGATTGTAGGGCGGTTTGGAATATTCGTCGGCCATCTTCAAAAACAGCAGATAGGTCAGTTGCTCCAAGTAATCGCCATAGCCCACGCCATCATCGCGAAGAGTGTTGCAGAAGCTCCAGATCTTTGAAACCACGCTGGCGGCATTGTTGTTCTCGTTCATTGTTTCTTCCTTCCCTTGGCGACCTTCTGAGTCGATTGCGCTTGGGCCCGCTCGGCCCGGATGCGCGCCAGCAGTTTTTCCGCCGGTTCATCCTGCGGGTCTTGGGGCACCAGCAGGCCGGCAAAGGCTTTTTTCAGGATGCTTTGCCGCAGCGCTTCGGCTTGCAGCAGGCTTTGAGAGATGGATTCCTCCAGCTTGTCGCAGACCGACAGACGGGATTCGATCTCAGCAAGAATAAGTGGTTGCTCACTAACGGGAATAATGGGTATCGGAATTTGCCTTACGATTTTCTCGTTCAAATTGTTCATTGTGGTTCCGGCACAGTTCTCTTCCAAATAATTTCGGACTCGTCGTTCTGCGAGAATCATACTATAAAGCTTGGCCGAATTATTGGGGATCAATCTTATAATCATACTACCGGTGCCACAAAGCCATCCCGCTTCTCTTTGTGTAACACTGGCAGTCCTGCCCATTTCACCACGTCGTCCGAGTACAATATCATTTTCTTTCAGAACATAGGCCGATAACTCCTTGACCTTTTCAGAGGTGATCGCATTGCGAGGGTCCGGAAAAATGCGTTGATTTTTTATATGCTTCGGATTGATTACCGGTATCCCTTCTTGAACATAGTCTGATTCATGCAGCATAGTCCCAAACGGGCCAATCTTGATTTCCTTTGCAAAATCCCCCAACATGGTCCATTGCCAAGAAGTCTTTCGCCACTCTTCGGTCAACGTTCCCTCAAACGCCCGCTGCAGAACCGACTGCCGGTAAATCTTCAGCTGTTCCTGGGCCGTTTTCAGGCTCTCGACGCCCTTGTCCAGTTCACTGAACAATTCTTCGATTTTGGCGATGATGCGGTGTTGCTCGGGGAGGGGAGGAAGGGAAATAAAAACTTCTTTTAAAATCGTTTGACTTATATTCTTCTGCGTCCCACCTTGACCAAGGCCCAACAATTGAGGTCGAACAAACAATAGATAGAAAAATAAATATCGGTTTGTGACTATTTCATATAATTTTTCAGTAAAAGCAATTGCTTGGTTTGTTGCTACGGGAATACGGTTAATACCCAATTTTCCAATACTTCCATACATTGCAACCAGCACACTGTATGGTTTTACCATTTTTGCCGAACTTTCTTTGAGCCCGAGAGTAGTTAATGAAGAGGCCGACTTATAAACATATCCATCATTTAAATCTCCAATAATAAGCCACGGAATATCACCGCCATAATACTCGGGGACTGTTGCCTTCGGAGTCCCACCTGAACTCCAGTCGGCAATGTCTTTCAATTTTGCAACGGTCCAGCCGCTCGGCAACTCTTGTTCCTTTTCCACTCGTTACGCCACCAGTCCCTCATTCAATTCCGCAATGATTTCATCCGTCTTGTCGCCAAATAGCTGCCACATCCGCCCCAAGCCGCCTTGGGCATCGAACGGCGCGTAATCCAGGTCCTCCCGCTCCAGATGGAAGGACAGGGCGATATGCTCCTTGATCAGCCGCAGCCACTCCATCTGCTCCGGCGTGAATTTCGGCGCGGCGCCGGCCTGTTTCCGGAAGACCCAGTCCTGAAAGTTCTTGTCCACGGTCCGGTCATAGGGCGTCAGCTGTCCGTCGATGCCGAGCACCCGCCGCACCACGGCCACCAGCGCCACCAGTTCGTTTTTCGGGTTGCCGCAGTTGACCCGGTCCAGTTGCTCATACGCCTGCCAGACCCGCACCGGGGCCAGGGTCGGTTTTTCCAGTTTGATTTTCTCCAGCAGGTCCCGGATCATCGCATAGGTCAGCTCCCGCCGGCGATAGGGTTGGCTGTAAAAAATCTGCAGCGCGGTGATCTCGTCCCGATTGGCCTCCAGATAGGCCTTGAAATCGCCGATCAGCTCGTTCGCTTTGTCCGCCGATCGGGCATCCCAGCCAGCGAATTCCAGCGTATCAAGATTCACGGCGTCGATGACCTGTTCGTGGACCTTGCGGACATTTTCCACATAGGCATTGAGTTCGCCGGTAAAGACGGCCGCCACCGCATTGGCGAGTTCCTTGCTCACCTGCGCCAGTTGCGCGGGGTCCGGCGTCTGTTCTGGCGGTACGGCGAATTTTTGACGGGTGGTTTCTTCGATGTGGTCGGGGTCATAGGCTTGCAGCAAGGCCCCGGCGACCTGTTGCAGGCTCCGCCCCTGGCTTTTCTTCGCAAATTGTTCTTTTTCCTTGTCGGTCAGCTGCTTTTCCAATCGCAGCAACCGACCGGCCAGGGAGGAAAACAAACCTTCGTCCCGGGCGCCTACCGCCACCGCCGCCAACAGATCCTTCAACGGCACGGACGGTTTGCTGTCCAAGGGCCGGCTGTCGGTTTTCAACGATTTGGTGACGCCCACGGCGTCGATGATCACAAAATGATCTTTCGTGTATTGGGCGGACGGCGTTACTTTCTTCAGGTCGTCCAGGGGGATGACCCGCGTGCCGCGTCCTTTCATCTGTTCGAAATAGTTTCTGCTTTTGACGTCCCGCAGGAAGATCAGACATTCCAGCGGCTTGATATCGGTGCCGGTGGCGATCATGTCGACCGTGACGGCGATCCGGGGATAATAATCGTTACGGAACTGGGACAGCACCGATTTCGGGTCTTCGTCGGCATTGTAGGTCACTTTCTTGCAAAAGGAGTTGCCCGCGTTGAATTCTTCCCGCACGATCTGGATGATGTCGTCGGCGTGGCTGTCGGTTTTGGCGAAAACCAGGGTTTTGGGAACTTCGTCGCGGTGCGGGAAGATTTCCGGCAGCCGTTCCTTGAAGGTCCGGATGACGGCGCGAATCTGGCTGGGGTTCACCACTTCGTCATCCAGTTTTTTCGCCGAATAGGTCAGGTCCTCGTCCAGTTGCTCCCAGCGCTTGCGGCGGGTCAGCCGTTCCCGCTTGTCGACGTATTCGCCCTTCCAGATGGCCGATCCCTGTTTGCTGATCCGGGTTTCGATCAGGTAGACGACATGGCCGACGTTCACGCCGTCGACCACGGCAGCTTCATGCGTGTATTCGCTGACGATGTTCTGATTGAAAAAGCCGAAGGTTCGCTTGTCCGGGGTCGCGGTCAGCCCGATCAGGAACGCGTCGAAATACTCGATCACTTGCTTCCAAATATTATAGATGCTGCGGTGGCATTCGTCGATGACCACGAAATCAAAAAATTCCAGGGGAACCTTCTCATTATACACGACCGGCAGAGGTTCTCGCTTGCCCCACTGGATTTCGCCGGGATTGGTTTCTTCGGCGCTCTCGTTCAGTTCTTCGCCCTTCAGGATGGAGTATAGGCGCTGAATGGTGCTGATGCACACCTGGCTGTCCGTGGCGACATAGCCGGATTTCAGGCGTTGTACATTATACAGCTCGGTGAATTTGCGGTTGTCGTCATTGGGCAGATAGGACAGAAACTCCTGTTCCGCCTGTTCGCCGAGGTTTTTCGTATCCACGAGAAACAGCACGCGCTTGGCGTCGGCGTATTTCAGCAGTCGATAAATGAAAGTGATGGCCGTATAGGTCTTGCCCGAGCCGGTCGCCATCTGGATCAGTGCGCGCGGCCGGTTGTCGCGGAAGGATTGCTCCAGGGTTTTGATCGCCCGGATCTGGCAGTCGCGCAGGCCCGGTTCCGGCAAAGCCGGAATCGCCAACAAGCCGCCGCGCAAGGATTTGTCCTTTTTCAGCCATTCCCGGAAGGTTTCCGGCCGATGGAATGTGAACACTTCGCGGGCCCGGGGTTTGGGATCGCGATAATCGGTAAAATGCGTAAGGATGCCAGTGCTTTCATAAACAAAATTTAGCGGTGCGTTGTCGAGATATTTCAGCTTGCTGGCTGCGTATTCCGTCGACTGTTCCTCGACTACGGTCAGTTTGTGGCCCTCTTCCTCTTTCTTGGCCTCAATGACGCCGACCGGCTTCTGGTCCACAAACAGAATGTAATCGGCCGGGCCGGCGCTGGTCTGATATTCACGCACCGCGACGCCGCAGCCCGCAAACAGATTGATTTGCTGCTTGTTCTGAAGGTTCCAGCCGCAGGCCGCCAATTGACGGTCAATATTGTCCCGCGCCTTTTGTTCAGGGTTCTGGTTCATCACGTCACCCCGCATCGGATAATCGGCAATCAGTTGATTTCCTTCTTCCTTCCGCTTCCATTTCCCTGCCTGGCACGAAAATTATTTTTGGCCCGTTTTCGCCTGTCGCTCCGTCTACGACATTTGCCAGTCTTCGCCGAAAATTTCCCGCCACGCAAAATCTTGCTTTCCGCTTGAAAAAATGCGTCATTGACGTATAATGCAGTTGATTACCGTCGCGGAGGTAAATGCCATGAAAAATAAATTGAGCCCTTTTGCCGCTTCGATCGCCGCTGGCTTGGAAGAAGCGATCACCCATGCCAAAGGGGAACAGGTCCCCGGTATTCGGGTCACGGAAGTTCCGGATGTTAAGCGCTCACCTGCCCAAAGCCGGTAACGGCTTTTTTTATTTTTCGGCACTTTGCTTTCCTCCCTGCTTTCCAAAACTTTTCTATCTGGAAATAGCAGGATCAGAGTGTTAAAATGTCGGTATAAAAAGAACTTGGATACTGTGAGGAGGCGACATGATGCATCTTACCCCGAAAATCATCTCTGTGGTATGCCTGGTATCTTTGGTCGTTGGCGTTTCCCTGTTCTACGCGATTCCCGGCGCATCCGCCTGCAGCCGGATGCTGTCGGCCGACAACGGGCAGGCGGTGCTGACCGCCCGAAACATGGACTGGCCCGTGGACATGGGCACCTCGCTCTGGCTCTTGCCCCGCGGCCTCGAACGCGACGGGCTGGCCGGCAAAAATTCCGTGACTTGGACTTCGAAGTACGCCAGTATCGTGACCGCTTCGGCCTGGCTGCCGAGCGGCAAAAGCGCAATGTCCGACGGCATGAACGAAAAGGGCCTGGTCGCGAACATGCTCTGGTTGGACCCCAGCGATTACGGCAAGCGGGACGAGAGCGTCCCCGGCTTGTCGCTGGCCTTGTGGGGCCAATACATTCTGGATAACTTCGAGACCGTGGCCGACGCCCTGCGGGCCATCGACGGTTCGTCGTTCCAGGTCGTGTCCCAGCCCATTCCGGTCACCGTGCCGGGCGCCGGGACCACCATGTCGGCGGCGGTTCTGCACCTGTCCCTGACGGACAAATCCGGCGACTCGGCGATCATCGAGTACATCAACGGCAAGCCGGTCGTGAACCACAACCGCAACTATACGATCATGACCAACCAGCCGTCGTTCGACAAGCAGCAGGAAAACCTGCGGCAATACCAGGGCTTCGGCGGCACGAAGCCGCTGCCCGGCTCGACCGAACCCACCGACCGGTTCGTCCGCGCCGCCTACTATATGAAGATGTCGCCCAAACCCAACGATTACCGGGAAGCATTGGCGGAAATCCTGAGCGTCGCCCGCGCCGCTTCCCAGCCGTTCCGGGTGTCCGGCGATCCGAAGCACCCCTACGCCGGCGCGACGATCTGGACCTCCATCGCCGATTCGTCGTTCGGCAGCTACTATCTGGCCATGGCCACCAGCCCGTTCATCGTCTGGGCGAATTTCGCGGACTTCGACCTGGAGCCGGGCGCGCCGGTAATGAAGCTGGATCTGCGCAACAACCCCGATTACCATGGCAATACCGCCAAATTGTTCGTCAAGGCTGACGTGACCGAGCTGATTCCGGACTGACCGGCAGCCGCTCACCCCACCCAAGCGCCATGCAAAAACCCCCGTTTCCACCGGCTATTCCGGTGGAAACGGGGGTTCTCGTTTATCCGGGATTATCTTTGCCTTACCGGCGGCTATCGACCCAAGACGGCGTCGGCACATGCTTGCGCAGTTTGCTCAAGACCGGCAGCACCACGGCCGACGCCACGCCGATCTGTACGAGATTGCCGGGGATCGAGGTCAGCGGCGCGATCCAGTTGCCGTAGATGATGCCTTCCGCGCCGTAATAGCCGGCGACCTTGATGAGGCAGGCCGCCGCCAGCGCCAGGGCATAGGCGGTGAAGCTCTGGTGTTTTTCGCCGATGGCGCCGACGGTATAACCCATCAGGCCGACGATGACCAGCGTGAACGGTGCCCAGAGCAGCCAGCCGCCCACCACGTCGAACAGGGCCATGCCGAGGCCGCCCGCCAGCGCGCCCAGCCAGCGCCCGTACAGGATGGCGATGATGAACAGGGGCACGTTGCCCAGATGGATCAGCCCGCCGTTGGCGGCGATCGGCAGCCGCACGTTCACGAAGGCCGTGCAGCTGAACACCAGGGCGATGCCCAGGGCGGCGTAGACCAAGGGCTTGGTCTGGCTCAGAAATCTCGGTTCCATATTCGTCACGCTCCTGCCAGGCGGTGGGCGGCGTGATAGGTCGGGCCCACGTAGGAGTTGATCGGGAAGCCGTGCTGAATGGCCTGGGTCACGAATTTTTTCGCCTGGGCGACGGCGGCCGGCACGGTCAGGCCCTGGGCCAGACCGGCGGTCACGGCGGCGGCGTAGGTGCAGCCGGCGCCATGGGTATAGGCGGTGTCGATTTTCGGCGTTTCATAAGTGGTGAATTCCCGGCCGTCATACAGCAGGTCGACGGCGTTGTCCGTCCCCAGCTTGGCGCCGCCCTTGATCAGGACGTACTTGGGCCCGAGCGCGTGAATTTTCACGGCCGCCTCCTTCATGGTCTCGACGGACTGGATGCGGACGCCGCTCAGCTGGCTGGCCTCGAACACGTTGGGAGTGATGACGGTGGCGCGGGGCGCCAGCAGCTCGCTGATGGCGACGGCCGATTCCGGATGCAGCACTTCGTCGGTGCCCTTGCAGACCATGACCGGGTCGATGACGACGTTTTTCACCGGGTATTCGTCCAGTTTGCGGGCCACCAGCGAAATGATCTCCACGGTTCCCAGCATGCCGGTCTTCATGGCGTCGACGCCGATGCCGCCGAGCACGGTGTTGATCTGGGCCTCCAGGGCTTCCAGCGACAACGGGTACACATCGTGGGCCCAGTTGTTGGCGGGATTCTGGGCGACCAGCACGGTGATCGCCGTCATGCCGTATACGCCGAATTCCTGGAATGTCTTGATATCGGCCTGCAGGCCGGCGCCGCCGCTGGTGTCGGAGCCGGCGATGGTTAGCGCCTTCGGTACATTCATGGATAAACTCCTCCTGTCACATGCAAACTATTTTTGATGGGCTTCTTTTTCAAACATGGTTGTATTATAGAAGAAATCTGATACTATTAAAATATACAGAACGAATATTTTAAATAGGTACAGTTCGGGAGGGAATATGCCAAATTTGATCTTGCTCGACCATGCCAGCGCCGAACCGCTGTATATGCAGCTCTATCGTCATTTCCGCGAGGAAATCGAGCAGCAAAATTTGAAAGAAGGAGAAAAAATGCCCTCCATCCGCTGGTTGGCCGACAGTCTGTCCGTGAGCAAAATCACGGTCGAAAAAGCCTATCAGCAGCTGTTGTGCGAGGGCTACATCCAGAGCGGCAACCGCACCCGCTATTCGGTNNTGCCGCCGCGGCCGCGCCGGCCAGCAATGCCGGGACGCCGGTCCGCTACGATCTGGCCAGCGGCGAGATGGACATGGAAGGGTTCGATTTCGACCTGTGGAAACGCTACATCAACAAGGCGTTCGCCGACCCCGACCGCCTGATGCGTTACGGCGACCTGCAGGGCGAACCGGAGCTGCGTCGCCAGATCGTCGCCTATATCCGCTCCCGGGGCGTGAATTGCCGCCACGACCAGGTCATCGTCGCCCCCGGCGTGCAAAGTCTGCTGAACATCCTCGCCAGCCTGCTGAAGGGCGAGCATGCCGGCATCGCCTTCGAGGAGCCGGGGTTCAAGATCGGCC
The DNA here is from genome assembly GCA_002329525.1 of Negativicutes bacterium UBA1444. GTDB lineage: Bacteria > Bacillota > Negativicutes > UBA1444 > UBA1444 > UBA1444. Next base: position 6,477 of record DCTI01000086.1, on the reverse strand, counting down.
GGCGGGTCTGGGAGGACCGCGAGTTCCGGATCATTCCGGTCCGGCTGCGGCGCGAGGGCATCGACACCGACGAGCTCGCCGCGAGCGGCGCGCGCCTGGTGTACGTGACGCCGTCGCACCAGTTCCCCACCGGCTATATCATGCCGATCGGCGAGCGGGTGCGGCTGCTGAACTGGGCCCGCCAGACGGGCGCCACCATCATCGAGGACGATTATGACAGCGAGTTTCGCTATTTCGGGCGTCCGTTGCCGGCGCTGACCGGCCTGGACACCGAAGGCGCGGTCATTTACATGGGGTCGTTTTCCAAAGTCATCCCGCCGTCGATCCGGATCAGTTACATGGTGCTGCCGGACCGCCTGCTGGAACGGTATAAAAAAAGGGCGTCGCTTTACAATCAAGCGACGTCCGCCATCGAGCAACTGGCACTGGCCCGCTACATGGCCGACGGCCATCTGGAACGGCAAATCCGCCGGCTGCGCAAGCTCTACAACGAGAAGCACGCGCTGTTCCGGGACAGCCTCCGGGCAGTATTCGGCAAGCGGGTGGAAATCAACGAAACCGAGTCGGGCCTGCACATGGTGCTGACCGTCAAATCGAAGCTGACCCCGAAGGAGCTCTACGACCGGGCGTTGGCCAACGGCTGCCGGATCGCCCTGCTGCAGGACTATTACCTGGGCGAGGCGCCGGTGACGCCGTCGCAGATCATTCTGTACTTCTCGAAGATTCCGGCCGGCGAGATCGACGCGGCGATCCGCCTGCTGAAGGAAGCCTGGTTCTAGGAGGCATCGGCTGCGGAGTCCAGTCGCAGATAAGTTTCCATCTGCGCGGCCGGTAGGGGTTTCGCCAGCAGGAAACCCTGCAGCTTATCGCATTGTTGCGCCATCAGATATTCCCGTTGCGACTGCGTCTCGACCCCCTCGGCGACCACTTCCAGTTTCAGTTTATGGGCGATGGAAATGATCTCCTCGATGATCAATTGTTCGTTGTATTCTTGGGTGATGCTATCGACAAAGCTTTTATCGATTTTCACGATATTCAGGGGAAGTTGCTGCAGGTAGGAGAGCGAAGAATACCCCGTCCCAAAATCATCCAAGGCTATTTTTACGCCCAATTCCTGCAGTTCCCGGAGCTTGTCCGCATTATGCTCGACGGAGTTCATCACGCTGCTCTCGGTGATCTCCAACGTCAGGAAAGCCGGGTCCAATCCCGTCGTCGTCAAAATCTCACGGACCTCGCGAACAAAACGACTCGTCCGGAGCTGATTCTCGGCAATATTCACCGAGACGGGGATCGGTTTGAGCCCTTGCGCCTGCCACGCCTTATTCTGCCGCACCGCTTCCGCCAGCACCCAGGCGCCGATTGCCGGAATCAGGCCCGCTTCCTCCGCCGCCGGAATAAACCGGCCGGGAGCAATCAGACCCTTCCCCGGACAAAGCCACCGGATCAGCGCCTCCATTCCAAGGATTTCACCGGTTGCGGCATCGAAATACGGCTGGTAGTGCAGGACGAATTCGCGCTGTTCCAAGGCCCGTCGCAGACTCTGCTCCAGCTCCATTTTCGACTGCAATTTTTTCAGCATTTCTTCCTGGAAAATCCGATAGATGCCTTTTCCATCTTCTTTGGCGGCAAACATCGCCGCGTCGGCGTTTTTCATGATCTTCTGAATGTCGGTTCCGTGATCCGGAATAATGGTAATGCCAATACTCGCCGATACAAACACTTCCCAGCCGCCCGCCTGCCAGATCCGGCCAAACAACGCACGAATCGAGTCGGCCATGGCCACCACCCTGCCCATATCCGGCAAATCCGGCGCCAACACCACATACTCGTCGTTGCCGAACCGGGCCACGAAACACTGCGGGTCCACGCACCGCCGGATTTTCTCGCCGGCCTGTTCCAGGACCAGGTCGCCGATGTCGTGCCCGAGGGCATCGTTGATCCCTTTAAAATTATCGAGGCCGATGAGAAACACGGCGGTCTTCTTGTCGAAACTTTTCGGCACGGACGCAAAATTTTTGAGAGTCTCCCCAAGCAGGGCGCGGTTCGGCAACCGGGTCAGGCTGTCATAATAGGCGAGATTGTAAATCTTGGCCTCATAGGCTTTTCGCTCGGAGATATCCGTCAGGGAACCGGCCAGGCGAATCATCTTGCCGGCTTCGTCCCGGACGATTTTCCCCTTGAGCAACACCCACAACTCCTGCCCGTCGGGCAGAACGATCCGGAATTCGTCGTCGCATTGCTCGGTGAAGCCCAGGCGATAACTGCGCAGTTTTTTCAGGGCCGAGTCCCGGTCGGCGGGATGAATCCATCCTTCCCACTGTCGAGAAAAGTCGCCGATCTCGCTGGCGGCGTGTCCCAGCCGATTTGACCACTTTTGGGACAAATACCCGGTATCGCTCACGACATCCCAATCGAGCAACCCGTCGTTAGCCCCTTCGGCCACCAATTTGTAGCGTTCCTCGCTCGCCTCGAGCTCATCCTGCTTGAGCGCCAGTTGTTCGTACTGGACCCGCAGTTCCTCTTCCGTGGCCGTCAATTCCTCGTGGGCCGCCATCAGTTGATTATAGTTCGCCTCAATGCGTCGTTTGAGATGATTCGTATAAATTTTGGTCGCCGCCGCGAAGACGATCAACCCGAAAATCAAGCCGGCCAATAGCATCAAGTTCTTTCGGCGTTGCGCTTTTTCATAAGTATCGGAGTGGGTAAGAAAAAATTTCACGTATAATTCTTCGAACACTCCGGCGTCCTGCAATTGCTCGATTCTGGCGTTCATATACTCGACGAGTTCCGGGCGATTCCGGGTTACCGCATAGGCATGCTCCCGGGGGAACAGCTGCGTGGTCTGGGACGCCACCACGCCTTTGAGGTTCTTGGAAATCACGAGATAATCCATCAGTTGTTGGTTTTCAAAGATCACGTCGATTTTCCCGGCGACCAGATCGTTCAGCGCGTCCCCGAGGTCCGCATAGGCGCGATAATCATGAATTCCCACTCGGTTTCGGAGAAGCGACTCCGTATAATAGCCCTGGCCGACGCCGACCTTCAGGTTCTGCAACTTCTCGACAGTCACTTTGAAGTTCGGTCGGGCGGTATAAAGAGCGACATACGAGGTGAACAGAGGCTTGGTGAACAGCACTTCCCGCTTGCGCGCCGCGGTAACGGCGATAACGCCGCCAATATCAATTTCGCCGCTTACCAGTCGTGGATAGACCGCTTCCCAGGAATCTGCGGAATAGTCGACGCTATACTCGGTAGTATCAAAAATCAGAGTGGTCAGACTCGGGTCGAAGCCATGCAGATAGTTCCTGTTTTTGAACGTGTAGGGGGGATAATTGCTGTCCACCTGATATTTGACGGCTGTCACGCCCTCGCAGACGGCGACTCCATAGCCGTAAAAGAATACGATCATGAGGCAGATGAGTCGGGCAGCTTTCATCCGGCACGCACTCCTTTTCGCGTTCTCAAGGGCAGCGAGCGTTGGGAAAGGCAAAATGTCCACCCGATAATAAGATTTCTCCCTTGACGGATGAAATTCCTGTGAATTCCTATTAATTTCTGCTTAATCCCACCGCCGGCTCCATCTTCACGGTCCGGACCGGGTACGGAATGACGATCCCTTCCCGGCGGTAGCGGGCATGCAGCCGCTTGATGAACATGTGCCGGATCAGATATTGGTCCGAAACCGTCCGGACCCGCAGGATTACGTTGAAGTTGACGCTGGACTCGGCAAAGCTGGCATACCGGATAAGCGGCTCAAAACTGCCGACTCCGCCGGCGATCTCCTGGAGGACTTCCTTGGCGACCTCGGCGGTGACCTGCTCCACCTGTTCCAGATCGCTGTCGTAGCTGACGCCGACGGGAACGGCGATGGAGCATTCGGCATACGGCTGGGCATAATTGGTGAGGATGGTCGAGGCGATTTTCTGGTTTGGGACGACCACCATGCTGTCATGTTGGTCCTTGATGGTGGTATTGCGCCAGTTCATATCGACGATCTGGCCATTTTCGCCGCTGGCCAGTTTCACGAAGTCCCCCATTTTGATTTGTTTCGACACCAGGATATTGACGCCGGAGAACAGATTGGACAGGGTGTCCTGCAACGCCAGGGCGACGGCCAAACCGCCAACGCCCAAGGCGGTGAGCAGCGGCGTGATCGAGATGCCGTAGGATTGCAGCAGGAACAGAAAACCGATGCTGTATACGATCAGGTCGATGATCGTCGACAGGATCGAAGTGGAGCCGAAGGTTTCATTGGTTCGCTGAAACTTTTGCTTCAGATAGCCGGACCCCAGGCGGGCGATCAGCAAGGCCACGGACAGGATGCCCATGGCGTTGGCCAGCCGCTGCAGGAACAGTAGCGGCCGCGGCGGGATGGTCAGGAACTGCAGCGCGGTGTGAAGCCCGATGAGGATGCCCAGCAGGGCGGGAATCCCGCGAAACGTCTGCTGCAGCAGCGGGTAGGAAGTGTTGGTCTTGCGGGCAACGGCCTGGAGCGCTTTGGTGAACAGCAGCTGCAGGATGATGATGCCCAGCGCCGAGCAGATGATGTACACGACCAAATGGGTTTTGAAACCGCCGTGTACGATGCGGTCGCCGATTTCCGTGAAAAATTCCAGCATGGTGTCGGTTCCTCCTTATAATAAAAACTGAGTCGGTTCATTGCTTAATATATTATTTTACTACTTATTGGCCTGCACCAGGCGATTAACCCTCTGGCAAACAGCAAAAAAAGAGACAGGCGATGCAGTAATATCGCCTGTCTCTTTTTTCTCTTTCAAGTTGGGAACGGCATTCAGGTCTNNCCTAGTTATAGATTCTGGCCAGACAGCCGTTCGCCAGAGCGGCCAGGCTCGACACGGTCCGTTCCGGCGGCAGCCCCGAAGCGTCGTAAGCCAGCGGGAGCTCCGTACAGGCCGCCATGATCGGCAAATCCTGTTCCTGCCACAGCGCCAGGACAATTTCGGTCAGCAGCCGGCCGGCCTCGTCCTTCCGGCCGGCCTTGACCAGTTCGATGCATGCCTGCACCCGCAGCGCCGTGTCCGGTTCGGGAAGAAACAGGCGGTAATTGTATTTTTCGGCATAATGCTGATACAGTCCGCATTGCCGCGTCCCGGTCGTCGACAGCATCCAGCAGCCGGCCGGATTCAGTTTCTGGCCCGCCAGCACGGTCTCTTCGACAATATGCACCAGCGGCACCGGCAGCTCTGCCCGGAACCGATCGATGAACAGATGTGCCGTATTGCAGGGAACCGCCAACAGCTCCGCGCCCATGGCCGCCAATGAAAACAAATCCTGCTTGATTCGTTCCGAGGGATCGCTCCCCCGGCCGAAGATCGCGCAAGTACGGTCCGGAATCTGCGAATCCGAGATAAGATAAACGATCGGGTGTTCCTGATCGGTTTTGGCCGGAGCCTTTTCCGCCAAAATCCGCAAAAAATCCGTGGAGGCGGCCGGTCCCATCCCGCCAAGCACCCCAAGCTTTTTTAGCGCCGCCTTAGTTCCCATCACCCCTCACCCCGGTTTCCTCTTTCGTAGTATTTGCTTCCATTATAGAAGCGGGCTATACTAGAATCAAATATATATGTTTATATAAATATTATAACCATTCGGTTATACAAGGAGGCCGCCATGTTTCACGGGAAAGAGTACGTGTATGAAGTATACAAGGAGAAAAGTTTCTCGCGGGCGGCGCAAAACCTCTACATCAGCCAGCCGGCGTTAAGCGCCGCCATCAAAAAAATCGAAGCGCGGATCGGCTGCTGTATTTTCGACCGCAGCACGAATCCGGTCCAGCTCACCGAATGCGGCGCCGAATATGTGAAAGCCGTCGAAAGAATCATGGACATCGAAAACCGCTTCGAAAACCATCTGAACAACCTAAACAGCCTGAAAATCGGCCGCTTGCTGATCGGCGCCAATAACGTCTTCGCCTCCTTCATCCTGCCGGCGATCATTACGGAATTTATCCGGAAGTACCCCTCCATCAAAGTCGACCTGGTCGAGTCCAATACCGCCCAGCTGGAGGCGCAGCTATTCGCCGGCGCCCTGGATTTTGTCGTGGACAATTACACGCTCAGCGAAACCATTTATGAAAAGCACTGGTTCTGCAGCGAGCGCCTGATCCTCACCGTACCGAAAAAATTCGCCTCCAATCAGCTCGCCGGGGAATATCAGCTGTCGTTGGCGGATATCCGCCGCGGCCGGCACCTGGATCCCGCGACCCCATCGGTTCCGCTGTCGTTGTTCGCCCAGGACCCCTGCGTTTTTTTGCGGGCCGGCAATGACACCCGCCTCCGGGCGGACCAAATTTTTCAGGAAAACGGCATCAAGCCGAACATCATCCTGGAGCTCGACCAGCTGGCGACCGCCTACAACGTCGCCTCTTACGGCATGGGCATCACCGTCATCAGCGACACGCTGGCCCAGAAGGCGAGTCACGGCGCCAATATGCTCTACTACAAGATCGACAGCCCCCAC
>DCTI01000039.1:13810-25143 GCA_002329525.1 Negativicutes bacterium UBA1444 | reverse complement strand
GCTCCGCTGCCCAAAAATACGCCTTCTTCCAAATGCACATTCGCCATTATGTCGCAATGAGCACTCAGGGTACAGCCTCTTTCCACTGTTGAATCATGTCCAATCACCGAAAATGCGTTTACGGTTACAAAATCGCCGATTTTGGTCGTGACCACAATCGCGGCGAAGGGGCTGACAATGATCCCGACGCCGAAACCGCCATAGTTGGTGACCATGGCCTGCGGATGAAACAGATTGATAAGTGCGCCCCTCTTTGGCTCAACTGTTCGCAAACATTCAGTTTAATCGCCGGATCGCCGATGCCGCAAATGAACTCCTCGTCGCCGGACGGCTTATGATCGCGGATGTTCCCTATCAGGCTGTCGTTTAAACCGAACCCGTCCAAAACCGCTGGATTATCATCCAAAAACAAGATCGCTTCCCATCTTGGCGCCTGGTGTTGCATATCCAGGGCCCATTGGCGCACCACTCTGCCCCATCCGCCGGCGCCGACAATCAGTAATTTTTTCATTCTGCGCTCCCCACCTTGTTTTTTTGCTGTTCTGGTTGCGGATCAGGCGGTCTGGCCGGTATAGAATCTATCCAGCTCAAGCCAGTTAGTGGCAATATTGAAGGACGATTCTTCGAGAATTTCTCGTGGCGACGGATGGATAAGTTGATCCTTTCGGTCCACCATCTGCAAACATTTTTCCGCCCAATCTTCGGGGGTTTGAGAAAGCGACATCCAAGCAAACAAATCGGTGACAACTTCTGTTTCCCGCGGCACCGAATCCGCAATTACAATTGGCAATCCCGCCGCCTGAGCTTCAACGACCACAAGTCCGAGCCCTTCATATAGGGATGGGAACAAAAAGACATCCATCATATTGAGTAATTGGGGCACATCGGATCGGCTGCCTGTAAAGATGACCATATCCGCAAAGCCACCCGCGGTCGCCATTTCCTGAATCGTCCCTCGCAGCGCCCCATCGCCAACAAGCACCAGTCGACTGTCCGGTTGCCGCAAAAATATCTCTTTGGCCACTTGCAAAATAAAGGAATGATTTTTGGCAAAATGAAAATTTCCCACATGACCGATCACCAGGGCTGAGCCGGGAATTCCCCATCGGCGGCGAGTTTCAGTTCGGTTCGCCGGTGTGGCGTAATCCGACAAATTGATCCCACAATGTCGAATCTGCCATTCCAACCGGCGATGATTGTCATTCGCCAAAGCCGAGGCGGCTTCTTCACTAACAGCCAACCCAACGGTCGCATAACGGTCAATCAGTTTTTTCATCAGTCCAAGATAGGCTCTGCGCAGAAACCCGGCCTGAGAGTCCAGATATTTCGAATCGCAGTGACTGTGGGCAACTCTCACCGGAATTCCGGCTATAGAGGCGACCGATAACGTAATTCCGCTAAAGTGGTGCACATGACTGTGAATAACGTCATAAGGGCCATTGGTTCTCAAAATTTGGTTCAGTCGAAACAGATACAGGAAGGGGTTCCCGACCGGACAATGAAAAATTCTGGCGCCACGTTGCCGGATTTCCTCGTCATAGTCGGCAGGGGTCGGATCGCCGACCAAAAAATCCATTTGCCACGATTGCCGGTCTACGGTTCGCAGCAAATTCATCAACCAGGTTTCCACTCCGCCCCGGTTCATACGCCCCACAATATGCAGAATCTTGACCGGCCGGGCGCGTTGTTCCATCTCAAACCCTCCCGATTCTTCAACCTTGTCGGAAAGTATGATAAAATTTATAACGTATAGTGTGTTAGGCAGAATCTGCAACTTTTGGACAAAGAAGGTTGGAAAACATGAGATGCCAAGTGCCGGTATCATTATTTTGCGAAGAAACGCCCGGTATTCGAAATACCGCCCAGGCGTTTGACATTTCGCCGACTGGATTGATACTCCAGACAAGTTTCCCCTTGACGGAAAACCAACGGATCGATTTGGAGCTGCCGACTTCACTGGGCAACCTCTGTTTGTCGGTGCGAGTCACCGCCAGCAGGCAAAACGGCTGGGCCTGTCAGTTTGTCGATGTTGCTCCCAAAACGGCTTCCTTATTGAGCCAGTGGCTATTTCCGCCGTTCGAGCCATAGAAAAAACCCACCTGTTCCTTGTCCCGATGCTCCAGGCAATCCTTAATTACCTGGATGACCCTACCTTGTTCCGTCTCGGTCAGACTGCTGCCGGACGGTAAACAGATCCCGTTTTCAAACAGCCGGTCCGAAACGCTTTCCCCTACACCATGCGTGTAATAGGGATAGTCGGCAAAAATCGGCTGCAAGTGAAGAGGTTTCCACACCGGCCGTGATTCGATCTCTTCGTCCGCCAGCGCATCCATCAGATCATTGACTGTCAGCTTGGCAATGTCGGGGTCGATGGTCAACGTGGTCAGCCAACGGTTGCTTTGGCCATAAGCCGCCTCGGGCATAAACTCCACCCCGGCGAAGCGAGCCAGCTCGGAATAGTAGTGCGCAAATATTTTGCGCCTTTTTTTTATGCGATCCGGCAGCACGCATAGTTGCCCCCGCCCGATTGCGGCGGCGATATTGCTCAGGCGATAATTGTAACCGATTTCACTGTGTTGATAGTGCCGGGCAGGATCGCGGGCCTGAGTTGCCCAGAAACGGGCCTTGTTGATGGCTTCCACATCATCGGAAATCAACATGCCACCGCCGGAAGTCGTGATAATCTTGTTGCCGTTGAATGAAAACATGCCAAATTTGCCAAGTGTGCCACTCGCGTTTCCTTTATAGGTCGCGCCCAGCGATTCGGCGGCATCCTCGATCACGGTAGCCCCATAGTCTGCGCAAAGCGTCAATATGGGGTCCATATCCGCACTTTGGCCATACAGATTAACGACTATGACCGCCCGGGGAAGCCGGGCTTTCCGTTTGGCATCCAGGAAAGCCTTTTCCAGGGCAACGGGCGACATATTCCAGGATTGCGGTTCCGAATCGACGAACACCGGCAGAGCACCCTCATATAAGATGGGATTGGCGGAAGCCGCAAAGGTCAGCGACGAGCAAAACACCCAGTCGCCGCGCCTCACTCCCGCACATTTCAGCGCCAGGTGAATGGCAGCTGTGCCGGAACAGAGGGCTGCTGCCGCACCGCTGCCGACATACTTGGCGATCCCGGCCTCAAAGGCATCCACGTGCGGTCCCAGGGGGGCAATCCAGTTCGATGCAAAGGCATCCGACACATATTCCTGTTCATAGCCGCTCATATGCGGCGGCGAAAGACAGATACGCTTTTGAGGAATCGCCACAAAAACCATCTCCTCTCTTCTATCGCCCAACAGTATCTTCTTACGAAGCTTAGTCGTTCTTGGTCCGGTACGCTGGGAAAAAAGTATCGTTGGTAATCAAGCTCAGTCCATTCTGTAATTCATGCCGTTTTCTCTTTTCACAAAGCGATTCGTATTCCGAAGAGTAAAAGATGTGCTTTCCGACTAAAAACGGCACCACACCCGAAGGGGCAAACGATTTTTTGTATTGGAACACGCCGTCGAAGCCTTCGTAGCCGCCGCCCAGCACGCACCATTTTTTCTGCCTTTCCATCCCCCACTGAAACACCCGGTGGGTCAGGAACTGGTTGGGACGAAGATTAAAATAATTTTCGTTGGAACCCGCCAGATAATAATAAATGCTTTCCTGCGAGACCAGCATCAGATAGGAAACGATCACTTCTCCCCGGTACATGGCATGCGCCAAAAAATACTGACCCGCCAGGCGGGTGATGATTCGCCGAAAGAAATCCATGGAGAAATAATATTGTTGCGCCGCGTGGCAACGCTGCATCGTCCGGTAGTACAAACGAATAAATGCCGGCAGGCTGTCGCCTGTTTCATCAAATACCGCGGTCACTCCGTTCTGTTCGGCTTTCTTGACATGAGTACGCACCAGTTGCTTATAATCCCGCCAAATCTCTTCGCCACCCTCTGCCAGGGACCGTATCACGTTACCCCCGCTAACTTCCACGGCGTCCACCATGCCGTGAATATCGGCGGCAAACGGCGACAATCGGAAAAAGGCGGATACGATATTGTTTTGCATTGCCCAGCTTTTAAACTGCCGCCAAAACTCCCGCAAATCGACTTTTCCGCTCACATAGGGGCCACCGAAGCCATAAGGGGCTATGGCATCCAGATATTGATTGTCGTCGCATTCCGCCCAAACCTCCACGCTCAACGGTCGAAGAATCAAGGGCATCATGACAACCCCTTCCTGGGTCTGTCCGATGGCGCAGACGGCACGGTCGCAGCTACGGGCAAACAGTTTNNAACCTCCATTGATGGCTCAAAATTTGTCTGTCAATCATTTTTCGTCCGATACGCTGGAAAATAGCTGCCTTCCTCCGCGCAAATCCGGCCTTGTTGTACTTCGTAGCGTTTCCTTTTTTCACACATTTTTTCGTATGCCTGAAGGTTAAAGATGTGTTTTCCCACTGAAAAGGGAACGACACCGGCCGGAGCAAATTTTTTCTTATATTGGAATACGCCGTCGTACCCGTTATAGCCGCCACCCAACACACAACTTTTTTTCCCGTGTTCCACACCCCAGAAAAAAATTCTCGTATCCAAAAGTTGGTTCGGGTACAGGTGAAAATATCGTTCGTCCGCTCCGCCAAGGAACGGGTAAATGTGTGCGCGGGAATTTAACACGAGTTTTCCGGCAATCTCTTGCCCTTGATAAACGGCGAAGGAGAAAAAAAATTGTCCCTGTAAATTCATTACGATTCTTTGAAAAAATTCTTGTGGGAAATAATATTGGGGAGCGGCGTGGCAACGATTCATAGTTTGATAATATAGCTGAATAAATGTCGGCAGGCGCTCGCCACGTTCATCAAAGATCACCGTTACATCATTCATTTCGGCGAAGCGGACACAGGTCCTGACTGCATGCTTGTAATCTTTCCAGATTCCTTCCTGCCCCTCCGCCAATGACCGGATCACATTGCCGCCGCTGCTGTCAACAGAGTCGATCAGTCCGGTAATATCGGCCGCAAACGGGGAGAATCGAAAGAATGCCGAAATAATGTTTTGCGCTGTCGCCCAGTGCTGAAAATTACGCCAAAACTCCGTCAAGTCAGGTTCGCCCGAAAAATACGGTCCGCCGTACCCATAGGGCGCCACCAGGTCATAAAACTCATTTCCCATACCGGCCCAAGGTTCGACCGCCAGGGGCCGCAAAACCATCGGCAACAGAATGAGTCCCGCGCTATTCTTTTGCACGGCACATACCGCGCGATCATCCTTTCGGACATACAGATTCACATAGTCGGGATGGGCGAATACTTCGCGGTCCGGCCATTCCGACCAAATGGACAGCCAATCTGAATAATCACTTGGGTGGGATGCATCCAAAATGGTCATAGATTCCATCATTTTCATCCTCGCTGAATCAGTTTACGATGCCAGGCAGCGGATCAATATTGCCGCAATTTTATCCATGTCTGCCAAGGAATATCTGCCGTCGCAATGGATCGACAAGATGCGTCCCGATAACGTTCGGGCCCATTCATCGGCCCACGGTTCATTGATTTCGTCCAGAGGCCAAATTACCGCTGGATATACGGAATTCTCGATCAAGTGTTTCCTGACAATGTCTCGTTTGTTTCGTGCCGAAAACAGCAAGGTGAGCATGAACGGGTACGATTCCCGGCTTTGGGCTTCCAATATTTTCACGTCTGACCATTCCGAGATCTGTTGACGCAAGTGTCGATAGTTCGTGCGGCGTCTTTCACGCCAGCTGTGCCAGGGAAACGAGTTTAAAATCGCTTGGGAAATTCCGCTGATGGTTTCCCCGCCACCATCTTTTTGGGTAGTCTGTTCGGCAAGGTTCTGTTTTGCCTGATTGAATAAATCCAGATACCCTTCTTTTTCGGCAATGATTCCGTCCAAATACATGGCTTTCATTNNCTTTCATTAACATGGCTTCTATTTTTTCAGGAACGCCACTGCCCGCTTTCTTATTGGCCTTCGGTTGCGGCGGCAGAGGTGCTCCAACATTGGACCATAATACTCCGCCATCCGGGACGGGCAAGGTTTTTCGATAGGAGGCCACCAAATGGCCGGCCGTACTCTGGATCGCCCAACGACTCCAGGGGTCGTGGCTATGGTCTTCGATCACCGCAATCCCGAGTGCATAGACGCCCGCATAATCCGAACGAGATTTTCTGCCAAAATAATTGACGATAAGAATAGCGTCATCTGCAGAAACATCGGTCGGAACCTCCACTGCATCAGCCGGCGAATCATGATAAAAATTCGTTTTGATGCCGGTGGCCCGGATCGACGCGACTACTTCCGGGCAGTAATAGCAAGGAATCCATAATCGTCGCCAGCCCAAAAAATCCATGCCGTACTTTATGAGTCCCGCCAAGGCTGTCCGTCCGCAGGAATATAGCCGCATTTCCGGCTGATAAGCCGACTTGCCGGATCTTTTCCGCAATTGCAGCCACTGAAACTCGCTGCCGGATTCCCACGGATTTATTTCAGCCTTCATGTTTTCTGTCTCTCTTGCCATTTACTCCGGAATAAGCCAAAAATATGCAAGTCTAGATACTGTCCGTTACGATATTTGTATTCCCGTAATATCGCCTCGGTTTCAAATCCCAGTTTGGTAAACAGATTCCGCGCCGGTTGATTGCTCGCGAGCACTTCCGCTCTGATTTTTCGCAGATTCAGTTGTTGGAAAGCGTACTCAATCATCCGACAAAGAATCATTTTGCCAACCCCCTTGCTGCGAAAGGACTCATCGCCGATGCAAATGCCAATCGCCGCAACCCCGTTTCGGGGATTGATCTTATACAATCCGCAGTGACCAATGCAACGGTCATCCCGGTCGCTAATCGTCCAAACGAGATCCGCTTGATTCTTCCGGTGAAATTCAATCCACTCGGCAATATCGGCCCGGGCAAACCCTCGCGAAAAATAGCCGAGACTGGCTACAATCTGTGGGTCGTTGCGATAGCGATACATCGTCTCAATGTCTTCCGGCTCAGGCCGGCGCAGGTGTACGCTCTCGTTGTCCAGCAACCTCATCGTCCCCTTTGCGATAGAATCGCCGATCACGGCAGGCCATGGCTTTGTTGCGCACACTCACTCCGCCTGCCAGTCCCGCCTAAACATGCCAAAGATATGAACATCCACATACTGCCCATCCCGGTATTCCTCTTCCCGCAAGATCCCTTCTTCGATCATGCCGCACTTTTTGTTAAAATTGATGGCCAGTTTGTTAGTGCCGAGCACTTCGCCACGGATTTTCCGCAGGTTTAAGTATCCGAACCCGTATTTTTTCAACGCTGTCATAATCCCCCGGCTTTGCCCCTTCCGGAAACCAGCGGTGCCGATACAAATAGCTACTTCGGCGGTGCCAACGGCATGATCGATGTTGTATAGACCACAATGCCCCACGCAACGGTCCTCCGCATCCGCAATCACCCAGACGATGTCTGTCGGGTTTTTACGTTGCCGTTCCACCCATTCCAGCAAATCTGCCCGGGAATACCCTTTGGAAAACCCGCACAAGGCAGTGACAATCCGGGGATCATTGCGATAGCGGTACAATTCCTCCACATCTTTGGGTTCCGGTCGACGCAGGCAAAGGTCCTCCGCTGTGATAAACATCCCGCACCCATCCTTTTAATTTGATCCGGAAAAATTACCATACTTTGTTTCGCCGGTATTGCATACACCATGCTGCAGGACCACGTTGCGGGCAGTCAGGAACAAGATTCGCAGATCCAGTGCAAAACTGCGATGGTCCACATACCAAACATCCAATTTGAACTTTTCCGCCCAGGAAATGCTGGAACGTCCGTTGACCTGGGCCCAGCCGGTAATTCCGGGTTTCACGTGATGCCGACGGACTTGTTCCAAATTGTAAAGCGGCAAATATTCCATTGCCAGCGGCCGCGGCCCTACCAAACTCATATCGCCTTTGATGACGTTGATCAGTTGCGGCAATTCATCCAGGCTGGACCGACGCAAAATCTCTCCCAGCGGCGTCACCCGGTCTTTGTCCGGCAACGGTCTGCCTTCGTCATCCCGCTCGTTCGTCATCGTCCGAAACTTATACATGCAAAAAGGCTTGCCATTCAATCCAGGACGTATGGCCCGAAAAACGACCGGCGACCCCAGGCGCCAACGAACAAGCAGCGCCACGACGGCTATGACCGGTAATAGTCCGATCATCAACAGCAAGGAAACCACAAAGTCAAATATCCGCTTGATGCCCATAACGCTGTTTCACTCCCCGCTCAGGCTTTTGAGGATCTGGAGACCGGGCTCCATCGGCCTGCCGGACACTGCGCACGGAATCTGTCCAAGTCCATCGGCCGCAAAATGGTATGATTGACTTTGTGGACATCGTAGCGCGCCTCCGCGATTTCGCGGCCCTTTCGCCCCATCTCCGCAATGAGGTCTCTCTCCCGGCAGAATTTTTCCATTGCCGCGGCCAAGGCCTCGCTGTCGCGAACCGGAACCAAAAATCCGTTGACACCATCGACCACCGTCTCGCGGCAACCCGGAGCGTCCGTAGTGATGACCGGCCGCCCCGTGGCCATGGCTTCCAGGACGGAACGCGGCGTCCCTTCGCGGTACGACGGCAATACATAGACACTGGCATTTTCCAGATAGGGCCGGACATCGGCCGTGGCGCCCAGATACTCGATCACTCCTTCCGCCTGCCAAGTCGCGACATCGCTGCGCCGAATGGCGCTGGGGTTGTTATCGAAGGGACCCACAATCTGAAACCGGGTCGCCGGGTATTTTTTCTTCAACAACCGGGCGGCGCTCACAAATTCGCCAATCCCTTTGTCCCATAACAAGCGGGCAATGATCAGAAAAACCAGTTCCCGGGTTTGTGGCAGCTTGAACGAATAATGATCAATGTTGACGCCGGATCCATGAATCAGCACCGCCTTACCGTTATCCGCCAGAATGCGTAGCTTTCGGAACAGTTCCCGATCGTCCGGATTCATGAAATAGACTTTCCGGTTGAACGCCAATGCGATCTTATATAGGACGATTACGATTTTCGCCAGGATCAGCTGACGCATTGAATCACCGGTAAAAACATATCCCAGACCGGTGATCATGGAAAAAACATCCTCCACCCCCGCCAGACGGGCGGCGATCGATCCATATATCACTGGCTTCATCGTATAGGCCAGCACAACATCCGGTTTGAGTTCGCCGATCTTTCGGCTGAGCCACAGTATCGTATGCAAATCTTTCACCGGGTTAATACCGGTCCGGTTTAACGGAATCGGCAGATAAGGCACGCCGATCGTTTGCAGTTTTGACGACACTTTTTGAGTCATCAGATTCGCCGCTTCACCTTCCAAATCTGTCGCCGGCGCCATGGCGAACACTTCGTTGCCATCTTCCACCATTTCTTGAATCATGTCGCCGCGAAACTGAACCAAAGAATGAACGTTTCCGCCAATCACAATGATTCTGGCCATGGCAACCTCCCGTTCCGCTCAGCGGTTAAACTTCGCTCCGTGTTCCAGATACCAGTTGACAGTTTCCGACAGGCCGGACCGGACCGTGTGGCCGGGATGATATCCCAGCAAGCGGACGGCTTTGCCGATGTCTGCGTGCGAGTGCCTGACATCACCGGGAAGAAATTCCCGAAACTCCGGATCGGGGCACCGACAGGCGGCGTCGCATTCTTGAACCAACCCGCGGATCATAGCATGCAATTCCTTTAACGTCGTTCGCTCGCCGCAGGCCACATTATAAACCTGTCCGCTGGCCGCCGGATCATTGGTGCAACCGGCCAGGATATTCACCTGGACCACATTGTCGATGTAACAGAAATCGCGGCTGGTTTCCCCATCCCCGTTGATATAGGTCGGTTCTCCGCGGATCAAGCTGTTGAACCATTTCGGAATGACGGCGGCATAGGCACCGTTGGGATTTTGCCGCTGTCCGAAGACATTGAAATAGCGAAGGCCGATGCAGGGAAAATCGTACAAACGTCCAAATACGCCGGCATACAATTCATTCAGGTATTTTGTGACCGCATAGGGGGAAAGCGGATTGCCGACGCGCTCCTCGACTTTGGGAAGATCCGGGCAATCCCCGTATACCGAACTGGACGACGCATAGACAAATCTGCTGACCCGACTATCCCGGGCGGCAATCAACATATTCAGAAAACCGTCGACGTTGTTTTGGTTCGTTGTTGCCGGATCGGCCACTGATCGGGCTACCGATCCCAGCGCCGCCTGCTGCAGGACGATGTCGACGCCTCGGCAGGCCGACCGGCAGACAGCCTCATTCCGGATATCTCCCTCCACCATCTGGAATCGACTGGCTTGCCCCGCTGTGACATGAGCCAACGCATCATCGATATTCGCCTGAAATCCGGTGGAGAAATTATCCAGCCCAACAACCTTTTGATTCAGCGACAACAATTTTTGCAACAGGTTTGAACCAATGAAACCCGCCACACCGGTGACCAGCCACTTGCGCGGATTTTGGATCAAGTGTTCCTGCAATGCTGCATAAGCGTTGCTTACAGGCTCCAATACCTCACCCCCACCGGAATGTTTTCCGGAACAAAGATCGATTTTACATCCATAACGACCCCTTTTTGGTTTTTCAGGCGGGCGATAAACTCTGCCAGGCCGGCTTCCACATAGGCCTTGTGCGCAACCGCCACGATAATGGCGTCCAACTGCTGCATCACCGACCAGTCCCGCAACAAGACCCCGTACTCGGACATGGCCGCCCGCTTGTCCGCCAGCGGATCGTGGACCAGCGCCTCCACGCCGTAACTGCGCAGCTCGTCGACAATATCCGGGACCCGGCTGTTGCGGATATCCGGGACATTCTCCTTGAAAGTCAGGCCGAAGATCCCCACTTTGGCGTCCGACACCACAATCCGTTCTTTGGCGATCTTCTTGACCGTCTGTTCGGCGACATACTTGCCCATTCCGTCGTTGATCCGCCGGCCGGCCAGGATAACCTGGGGACTGTAACCGATCTCCTCGGCCTTATAGGTCAGATAATAAGGATCCACGCCAATGCAATGACCACCGACGAGGCCCGGCGAAAACGGCAGAAAATTCCATTTTGTGTTGGCGGCGGCCAAGACTTCCCGCGTGGATATCCGCAGTCTTTCAAAAATGATGGCCAGTTCGTTCATCAGGGCGATGTTTAGATCACGCTGCGTGTTTTCTATCACCTTCGCCGCTTCCGCCACCTTGATGCTGGATGCCCGGAATATTCCGGCATCAACGATTGAACCGTACAATTGCGCGATTATATCTGTCGTTTGGGCGTCTTCACCGGACACAACCTTGATGATGGTTTCCAGGCGGT
>DCTI01000039.1:13559-13744 GCA_002329525.1 Negativicutes bacterium UBA1444 | reverse complement strand
TTCCTCGGTAACTCCGGGATAAACCGTCGACTCATAGACCACGATTGCACCGGGCCGCATAACGCTGCCGACAAGCTCCGATGCTCTTTCCAAGGCTTTCAAATCCGGGCAATTCGCTTCGTCGATCGGCGTGGGGACGGCCACTACAAAGAAATCCACCTTCTCCAGCTCCCGGATGTCATGGG
>DCTI01000039.1:0-13513 GCA_002329525.1 Negativicutes bacterium UBA1444 | reverse complement strand
CTCCGGAAAATTTGCGGGCAAAGGCGATCGCGACGGGAAGCCCGACATAGCCCAAGCCAATGACGCCAATTTTTCGTTCCACACCAACACCTCCGGTTTTCCGTCCTACGACTGATTAAGGTTGTGAATACTGCACAAATGTGCGGGCATCATTTTGCAACAACAGCTTGGTCAAATTCCCCCGCAAAACCGGATTGATGATCGCCAGATTGCGTATTTCTAGTCCGGGAATATCCCAAATGGAGAATGCAGCCATGGTGCGAGTCGGGTCACGGGTATCGGCGATCACCGGGCTATCGATCCTCACATTGCCGATACCGCCGTTTTCCATGGGCTGGGTGTTTTTCAGCCGGTAAATGTCAATCGCCGCTCCCTGGCTGGCCTGGTTGGCGTCGGTGATCATCGCTCGCTGGATATTGATCTGGAACGAACGGTAGTCGTGGGATTGAATGGCGATGGCATTTCGTCTGGCGTTGCGCCACTGCGGATTTTCAATGGCCACCCGGCCGGGGATGATTCCTTTGCTGGAAATCTGCATGCCGCGGTCGCTGTTTTCATCCTGATGATTGACGATCGCAATGTTGATCGGAATGCGGGTGCCGGAAATCGCCCCAGGGTTGATCAGGACACCGGCGCCTTGATTGCCGGCCGTATAAAGGTCCCGGATCCGAATATTTTCCAAAACATTCCGCGGCTGGTTGGGCTCAATGTCAATGCCTGCCGCCGGTGCGGTCCCCTGGGTGTTCGTGATCCGGCTGCCGGCGATTTCGATGTTGCGGCCGCTGATCAGGGAGATTCCCTGCCGCCGGTTCCCATCGGCCCGGAAGTCGATAATCCGGATGTTTTCGCTGGGGATTCCTCCTGTTGTCTCACCGATGTAAATCCCGTCTCCCCAGAAATCGTTGCATGTCGTTCCCTGAATTTCAACATTTTTGGCCCCGACAATCCGGATCCCCATGCCCCATTCGCCGCTAAGGCCGAAATGCTTATGCCGGTCGCCAATAAGAACGCCCCCGGTGATTTGTACGTTTTCTACCGAAGTTACCGTGAGTATCGCATAGCGCGATGCGGCATTGGGGATTGCGCGCAGAATCGTGTCCGCGGACAGTTGAAGGGTAGTGTCGCTTTTCAGATGCAGGGACCGGACGGCATCGATTTGATAATCCCCCGGTGGAAAATAAACGATTTTCCCTTTACCGGCCGCATTGATCGCCGCCTGAATCGCCTCGGTATCGTTGCTCTTTCCGTCGCCTTTTGCGCCGTAATTCTGCACATTGATGCTGTTAGGACCCGGCAGCGGAGGACCGTCGCCGACCGCAACGGTTGGCGGGATTGTCCGCACAGCTTTTTTTGCATCGGCATTTACCGGGGTTCTGCCAAAACCATTGACTCCCCAAAGCAAGATTCCGCTGACGGCGAGAACAAGGACGACGATCAGCGCATATAGGCCGGTTTTTGTTGAAGATTTCCGCCGCAGATTCACGGTCTGCTCCTCCCGAATATTTTGTCGGCCGACCCGTCAATGTTCGATGGACGCAACTCCGTCATATCGGTTGCCAGCCGTCTCGTTGCGCAGCTGGCAGTAAGCGACAAATTTTCGCCAAAACTTTCGCCGCACTTCCTCCAACACTTCACTATCGTACGCTGCGGCCGCCTGATAATTTCGAACCGCCTGGCGGCTTCGCCATTCTCTGTCCGTTAGCGCGGTTGTCAACAACCCGGCCAATCCCTGAGAATCGTCAACCTTGTGGATGCAAGAAGGGTCCAGCAGTTCGGGAATCCCGCCGGCATTCGATCCCAAGGCTGGACAGGCTCGGCTCATTGCTTCAACCAAGGCCCGGGGCAAGCCTTCGACCCGACTGGGCTGAATATACAGATCGACTTCGTCCAGCCAACGGTTTACGGCTTCTCCATTGGCCAGCGTCCCGCAAAATTCCGTTTGGGGAGCAACCCCGCAATCGGCGGCCAGACGTTGCCATCGCACGGGATCGCCGGTGCCCAAAACTTTAAACTCGAAGACCGGGAATCGCTGTTTCGCAATTGCCAGGGCCCGCAACGCCACATCCACGCCTTTGTGGGAGTGCACCAGCGAGCCGATCAGGCCGATTCTGAGGGGAAACGAAGATTGCCCGATCCTGGCCAGCCGTTTCGCCAGAACGGCCTCGTCGCGTTTCACCAATTGCACATCCGAGCAACCTACGGAAACGCCCGGGCAGGGATACCTCCGCTGCAAAAACCTTTGCGTGACATAAATGGCGAATGGGGCCCTGCCGATCATGCGGCGGTTCATATAGGCGGCAACCGGCGCATAGATTTTCCCCAGCCAGCTGCCATAATTCCACAGCGAATCGAATGCGCAACCCACGACTTCCACCGCCCAGGGCTTTTGAAGGGATTCGGCAATGCCCGCCGGCAGCTGACCGACGGCGCTGGTGCGAATAATAACGGCATCGCAGTCAGCCATGGCTGAGCGGATTTTTCCCGCCGCCTCCCGCCGTCCGAACATCATCGCCTGAATGCCGCCGAGCGATGGTACCTCGAGAAAGCTCACTCCCGGGCCGCTTGATTGATCCAACATCCGGACAGTTTCTCCAGCCCGCAATGTCCGTAAGCGTCCCACGACCACCAGTTCATCAAAAACTTCCAAATATCGCCGCCAAAGCCGGTAGGGAAATTGTCCGGACGAGAAGTAACAGCCATTTTCATCACGAACAAACTTGTGTTCGTGAACAAACATCGCTTTCATCCGGCCTGCATCTCCTGTTGCCGATGTTCCCGATGCAGGTATTGTCCTTCATTGAACAGAACTCCGGCCATCAGCAAAAATGAAATATTGATGCCATTTCCCAATGTGCCAAAAACATTTTCGGCGAATCCCATCACCAGATAATTGATTACGACCAGCAACGGCCCGATGGCGTAACCGTCACTTCGAATGTCATAGAATACCCGCCGCACGGCAAGCACCAAAGTTATCAAATGAACTGCCACCATGAACGCAACCGCTATCGGTCCTTTGGTTGCAAGAATCATGATGTAAGTATTGTGTGCCGGTTGTTCAAAAAATATCCCGTTCCCCATCCCCATAAGCTGGATGTTGGACAGCACCAATTTCCAGATATACAGCCGACCGCCTGATGTATCGCCTTGGGCAAGCTTGTTCAGGAATTTGTTCACCAAGGTGTCCACAAAACCAGTTGATGCNNNNAGAGTTACTGAAATTACAGCCGTCACCGTCAACGCGATCATGCATCGGTTGCGTGATACGTTGAAAAAAAGCGATCCGGCAAAAATCATTCCCATCAAGATAAAGGTAATAAAGCTGGTTCGGGAACCGGACAGAAAAATCAGGATTAACGAACATGCCAACCCAATGATCAAGGTCATCTGCCATGCCATATTGATAACTGAAAAGCGGCGTGAGTTCAACGCTCCCCGTAGTAGAGCAAATAATGCGGCTGAAATCGTCGACACGACCATGCCAAACATATTGGAATTTAAAAACACGCCGGAATAGGGAGTAAAGATCGGATACCTGACCAGAGAATAGAGGACGTAAGGTGCAAACGCCAAGATTATCGCCGACAAGACCATAACATTTCCATACCGTTTGGCGCTCCGGGGAAACGACATGAACAAAATCAGTGGCACCCCAGCGAATTGCCAGACCTCCGGCAATAAAGTATCCCGGTGTATCAGCGCCGAAATCAAAGATGTCAGTGCGTAACCAATCCAAAATACTAACGATAATAATCGCCAAGTCGAGAATTTTCCAACTCGGAAGCCTGTCAATATGAATATTACGGCAATAATCGCAGCCGCAGCGGGTAAGCGAAAAAATGGTGGTGATGATGGAGCAAACATTGCCGAGGAAGACAAAACGCCCATTAACCCCGCGGCCAAGGCTGTCAAAAGCAACTTATGAACACCAAAGCTGGCTTGACCTGCTGGCTGGAGATAGTTTCCGAAAACTTGTTCAGACGATCTCATATTATGCGCCTCCCTGAGTAGTCTTAGAACGCAAAATTTGCTTTGTTGTCATACGCCGTATTTGCTGCTTTGCCAGTCTGAGTTTGGTCAAAACTCCCGGCCCGGCAAGTCCGGCTATTGTAATCCCCCAGCCGGCGATGTCTCCAGGATAGGCAAGCAGATACGCGATTGCCAAACTACAACCTTGCCAACGCCGGCCAGTCAAGAAACAAGATAGCAGCTGCATTTTCCGAAAAAGGTGATATCGTCCCGGCGCATGGATCTTGAGCATTTCCCCATGTCGCATCAATATATATTCAATTGCCGCCAGATGATCCGGCGCAACCCGGGAAATTTTCAGGATAACATCGCTGCCAACATTGAAGGTGATCCGATTTGGGCTGTCCAAAAATTTGTAGCCGGCAATTTCAGGAATTAGATGAATTTTATATTTTTGTGAAAAATCTAAAAGATAAGGACTTTCATAAGCCCGACTGTCAGGAAACCTGACGAAGTCAAAAGTGAAGCGTCGAGTGCATTGTACCCAATCAGTAAGGACCAGTTCTTCGCAGAGTTTAATAAATCCGGTATAGTCCAACAGGCAGTCCTCGGGAACCGGTTCCGGTGAAACTCTTCCATCCTCGCGATCAAAGAGAAAACCTAACTGGGCAATCTCATCAGGACATACCCGTGCATATTTCCACATCATGTGCAGTGCTCCCGGCATCAAGATATCGTCGCTGTCCAAAAATATCACCCATTCACCCCGACTGTGCTCACTCCCTGTATTTCGGGCCGGACAAACGTTGCGGTTAACCTCATGGCGAACCAACTTAACGCGGGAATCCTGGATTGATGCAACGACTGCCGCGGTATGGTCGGTAGAGGCATCNNACCACCTCAAATTCCGGAAACGATTGCTTCAGACAGCTGTCAATTGCCCGGACAATTTCTCTTTCCCGATTGAATGCCGGAATCACGATGCTGAAATAGGGGGATGCCGTGTGGGGTTGCGTCATCGGACTCCTTCCTTTCGCATCAGCTATGAGCCAGCTCCGGTGCAACGGACTTTTTGATCCGATACCCGACGAAGAGATACAAACCCAGTGAAACCAAGTGTGCCGCCAGATAGGCCGCCGCCAATC
The DNA here is from genome assembly GCA_002329525.1 of Negativicutes bacterium UBA1444. Classification (GTDB taxonomy): domain Bacteria; phylum Bacillota; class Negativicutes; order UBA1444; family UBA1444; genus UBA1444. The sequence goes on along the minus strand of DCTI01000039.1, from coordinate 8,399 downwards.
CCAATGCTCCGTACTCGCCGGCGGTCAACCAGGCTATGGTCGTAAGCGTCAGACTCCAGCAGATGATCACTCGAACTTGCCACCAAATTTGGCCGTAGGCCAGCAGCGGTTGATACAGAGTATTGGCCATCACTTCCACAATGGAAACGACTGCAACCAGGCCGGCCACCTCAGCGCCGACAACAAACCGTTTTCCGAACACCGCCAGCAGCTCCGGCGACACCAGGATAATCGCCCCCGCCGCACAGCTCGAAGTCACCGCGGAAATCAGCACATTGACCCGAAACACACGCGACGATGCTGAATACTCCTTTTCACCGACCAAGTTGCACAACACCGGCGTCGCGACCCGGATCACCAGGCCCGGTACAAACATGACGATCGACCGGAATGATCCTGCTGCCGTGAAGATGGCCATCTGCGCCATTCCTTGCGGCTGCCGAACCAAAAAGGCATTGCAGGCCCAGACGGTTACCGCGCCAATGATTCCGGAAAAGGCCACCGGCAGCGCAAAGTCTGTCAAAACTGCCCGTTCCTGCAAAACACCCCGATAAGTAGCGGCAATCTTGTGGATCGACAATTGCTTGCGGATTTCCCGCCGATTCAGCAACCAATTCAGTATTCCCGATAATCCCAGAGCCCAGGCAGCGCCCGGAAGTCCCCACAACCAGGCAAGAGTGGATATCAGCAGCAGGCTTCCCACCGCCTGAATGGCATTGATTCGTGCCAGTTTCGCAAACGATTCAAAGCCTGCCAAAACTCCATTCTGGTACTCATTCAATGTCACAAAGAAGATATAGAGGGATGAAACTCGCAGCGGGTCGGTTAATTGTCGCGACTGGAAACCGCTTGTAGCAATCGCCTCTGCCAGCAAGAGCAGCGCCAGTGAGAATAGTCCGCTGGTCGCGATGGTGATCAGGGAACACAGCCCCAGGATCCTGCCCAGTCGCTCCCGGTTCGTGTTTCGAAGTTCGGCCACATGTTTGGTTGCGGCAACGCCGATTCCCATGGCCGCAACATTACTCATCATGACTGCGGTGCTCCGGATGATCGAAAACTCGCCAAATTCCTCTAACCCCAACAATCGCGCCGCAATCACCGAGGTGGCCAAGTGACTGGCCGATACGACGAATGCCACCGCCGCCGTCCACTTTATGCCGGAAACCAGCCGGGTCCGGATTCCGGGCCGATTATCGCTGCCGTTCAAAGCGCCTCCTCGGGAACCATTTTCCCTTCGGCGCAGGGTGCGCTATCTTTGCCCTCAATTAAACGCAGCCGTCGAACTCTGGAACCCTGATAAGTAGGTACCAGTTTGGCCAATACATTGACAATCTTGTCCGGATCCTCAAGATTCTTCAAGATGTTCAGGCTCTCGGCCAGCTTTTCTTCATCCACTTTTTTCAGATTGGTGACGAAAATTTTTTCATGTTTGGTTGCGGTACTGCCTTCTTCGGCGGTCAGCAGTTCTTCAAACAGTTTNNGGCCGCAGTCCCGTAAATTCGATCTTGATGTCTTTATGGGGAACCAGGCCGGTCAGTTCAATCAGGTGGCACGCTAAATCGATAATTTTGATAGGTTCCCCCATGTCGAGAACAAACACCTCGCCGCCACGTGCCATCGCGCCGGCTTGCAGCACCAGCTGCGAAGCCTCCGGGATCGTCATGAAATAACGGCACATATCGGGATGAGTAATGGTAATCGCTTCCCCTTTGGCGATTTGCTTCCGAAACAGTTGGACGACGCTGCCCCGACTGCCCAGCACGTTGCCAAAACGGACCGCAGCAAACTTTGTAGCGCTTTTGCCGTTCAGGGAGCAGATAATCATCTCGGCAACCCGTTTGGTTACCCCCATGACGCTGGATGGATTAATCGCCTTGTCCGTGGAAACCATGACGAAGCATTCGGTTTCGGCGGCAATCGCTGCCCGGGCTACCACCATGGTGCCGAAAATATTATTCTGAACAGCCTCCACCGGCTGGCTTTCCATTAGGGGAACATGTTTGTGAGCCGCGGCATGGAAGACGATTTCCGGCCGCCGTTCGGCAAAAATGCTGCGAATTCGCTTTTCATCGCGGACGTCCGCGATGATTGGTTCCATATCCAGGTGGGGATATAAATTCTGCAATTCGCGTTCAATCTCAAAGATGTTGTTTTCACTTTTTCCCAAAAGGTACAGTTTTCCCGGCAGCATTCGGGCAACCTGGCGGCTGATCTCCGAACCGATGGAACCGCCGGCGCCGGTAATCAGCACCCGTTTCTGCCGCAGTTGGTCCCGCATCAGGGCAATATCCAGACGGATCGGCTCCCGGTGAAGCAAATCTTCCAAATTCACATCCCGCAACTGGCGAATGGTAACCATGCCATCAAGCACTTCATGCAGGGCCGGGACGATTTTCACCTTGCTCTGGGTCGCCCGACACATTTTGACGATCTCCCGGACCAGCATGCTGCGGGCGGACGGAATGGCGACGATAATCTCCTGAATCCCATGCTGCATCACAATTCGTTCAATGTCGTAACGCCCGCCCAGCACTTTAATGCCATTCAGTATGCAGCCCAGTTTTTGCGGATCATCGTCGATGAAACCGACGATTTTTTTATTGGCGCCGTAATGGGCCCGAAACTCTTTCACAATCCAGGCTCCCACGTCGCCGGCGCCAAAAACCAGCACTTTTTCCGGCCGCCCCAAACATTGGAGGCACTTGTTCGACGCAAGCCGGACCGACAATCTTATCCCGCCAATCATGACGACATTCAAAATACCACAGAGGACGTACAGGCTTCTTGGCATCGCAATTCCCACTGCCTGCGCCAGCAGAAACAGGGATAACTGTCCCAGCGCCACCGCACCGACGATGGACATCAATTCNNCCCGCCGGTACAGATTGAAGGCCAGGAAGGCAACCGACTGGACAACCAAAACTGCCGGCAGATAATGCAGGATACTGTCCAGATAGCTACTGCCGACTATTTCATCCATCCGTAGATAGAGGGCGATAAAGGGACTGATGGCAAAGACTATTGCATCAACAGCCATCAGGCACAAGCGGTTCATGTTCAATCGCACGCCAATTCGCCTGCCTTCGTTTATGAGGTCGTCGGTGCGCCGCTAGGAAGCGAAGTAGATAAGGTCTTCGTCTGTCTTGACGTCGTTGAGCACTGTCCCGACAATCTTGGCCCGCGCGCCGTTCAAGAGTTCGACCGCCTTTTGGGCCGTCTTTGTTTTTACGGACCGACTGTCAATGACCAAGACAACCCCATCCACTTTGGAAGCGACGATACAGGCATCGGAGAGAATACTGGAAGATCGGATGATTAGGGGAGCGCTGACGATACAAACATAATCGGCCATCGTCTTCAAAGTGTCCAACATTTCCCGCAGTTTCGGATTGGACAGCAACTCGACCGGGCCTACTGGCACCGATCCGCTCGGCAGTACTTTCAATCCCCCGATTTCCGTACTTTGGAGCATTTCTTCAATCGGTTTGTCCTGTATGATAATGTTCGTAACCCCAAAGATGTTTCCCTGAAAAATCTCGTGCAATACCGGGTGGCGCATATCGCAGTCCACCAGAATAACTTTTTTTCCGCCATAAGCCAAAGTCGCGGCCGTGTTCACGGCGGTCATGGAATCGCTCTCGCCGTTGGTAACAGTCGAAAACAGGATCGTTTTCGCACCGGTTTCCGCCTGGTTTTCCTGCAGAGCCGCGCTCAGCACCCGGAAGGACTCGGCAATCGCCGACTGTTCACGGTCACGAATGATATAGCGATTTTGTTTTCCCACGATCATCCCTCCTGACTCTTTGCTTCCGCGGATTTAACAACCTGCGGGATTTTGGGAGTAAATTTGCTCCAGGCCTTTTCCGGTTCATTTTTCAGGCTGTAGCTGGGGATACTGCCGATGACCCGCAGGCCAAGATAGCTCTTGACATCTTCGGCAGTGTCGATCGTCTTGCGGAAATAATCCACCAAGAAGGCGGAGGAGAGTCCGGCAAACAAGCCGATCAAACCAGCTATCGCCAGATTCAGCAACCACCGCGGCCGGGCGGTTTTTTCTGGCAAGGCAGCAACATCAACAATCTGGACGTTGGTCGGCTGCATCACTTCACTGATTCTGGCATCTTCATAACGTTTGGCAAGCATGACATAGAGTTCTTGAGCAACCGTATAATTAAGCATTAGCCGGGCCAATCCTTGTTCTTTAGCAGGCAACATGGCCATCTCTTGCTCATCTTGGCTGTTCAATCGGGCAATTGTGGCTCTTTGTGTCTGGCCCAGCGCGAGTTCGCCCTGCGCGACCCGTTTGAGTTCTTCATTCAGTTTGGCCTTTGTCTCGGCCATGGCTGCCTGCAAAGTTTTTACCTTGGGATGCTTTTCCGTATGATTTTTCAGTAGCGCGGCCAGTTCCGCCTCTTGATCCGCCAGACGGCTCTTGTAATTGGTAATGGTCGGCGTGTCCGTAATCAGGGCTGGAGACCGAACCTGGGCCCAGGCTTTCTCTAAGGCCAGTTGGTTATCCACCGCCAGTCTTCGCAAATTTGCCTGCCGCTCCACAAAGGTTCGTGTTTGCTCGCTGATGGATACGGTCTGATTTTTTGATTTGAAGTCGACCAAGGCTTCTTCAGTCTTGTCCAATTCTTTTTTTGCTTCTTCCAGCCTGCTGCCAATAAAAACACGAGATTCTTTCCCCTGAAGCCTGACGATGTCTGTCAGTTTTGCATTGAACGTTGTCAACAGAAAATCCGCAGCCTTTTGCGCATCTTCCGGCGTACCGGCCAAGATACTGAGTACCAGCATGTCAGTACCGCGCACCGGCTTCGCGTCAATTTGCTTGGCCATATCTTCATATAGTGGCTTTTCTTCGGCATCGGCGTAAAGGTAATCAATAATCGGTTGCACGACGGCCCGGCTTTTGACAATTTCCGCATAGGTCATGATTTGTTGTGTGATCATTTGGTCGGACGGCAATGCCGAAAGTTTGCAATTCAGGCCTAAAGGATATTGAACCCGGATGCTGACAGTTCCTTCATACTGTCTTGGTTGAAGGAAACTGAACAGCAGGGCGGCGATAATGGCCGTTCCGAGAATGCCCCAGACAATTTTGTGCCGCCGGCCAATAATTGTCGCCAAGGTGCGCATTTCCAACTTTTCCTCGTACATAATTGTGCCTCCCAATGTTGTTTTTTTCATGAATTTCGGCTTCGCGTCAGCGCTTGTTGTCGTTGGAAATCCAGGTGATCATGTAGGCGGCATTGATCAACGGGACGATATCCTTGGCAAAATCGATCCGGTGATTTTCTGTCAGATATACGACGTCGCCCTGTTGGAGGGGATAGTTTTTGCTGGTGTCGCCTTCTTTGAGCAACGCCATGAGATCCACTTTCAACGGTGGTTTGCCGTTCTGATCCTTTCGTATAATGAAAACCTTGGTCTTGGCCGCGTCTTTGGTCCAACCCCTCGCAGCGCCGATCGCATCCAACAGATTTCGGCTCTTGTCCAGTTCATATGCTCCAGGCTGGTTGACTTCGCCCAAAACATAAATCCGATCCGTGCCGAATCGCATAATGTTCACGCTGAGGACTGGATTCACATAGATTTCTCCCAGCTGATCCGATAGAAGTTTGGCGAAATCTTTAACAGACATGCCTTTTGCCGTGATTTCCCCCAAAAAGGGATACGTAAGTTTTCCGTCCGGACGAATCGTCAGGCCTTCCATATGTCCCTGATTGGGGAAGCTCAACTCAGGATAGCCGAATACATTGATGGATAACATATCACCTGGATGCAGGATGTAGGCGCCGATGGAATTGTTGGCGTCAGGCTGCGCCGCGCCTGCTGCCGCCGCCAGTATCCCTGTCTGAGGCATAAGCACCAGGACCATCGTCAGGATCAACCACTTTTTCATTGGTACACCCCCCAATATTTCATGAATCCGTTAGTAGGTATATTGGTAATCCATTCTAACCTTGATTGACTCGTCTCATCGGCAGCCCGGATCGGGGTTGCCTGGATTCGTCGGATTGTTTGGGCTTTGGGGATTTTGAGGATTTTGGGTGATCTGGGTAGTCTGCCCATTCCCGTTTATCTGGTTAATTTTCGCCAATTGGTATGCGGCGTTGACCAACGGCAGCAGATCGGCGGCGAGGTCAATTCTGTGCGACCCGGTCAGAAAGACAACATCGCCCTCCCGTAACAGGTAATTTTTTCCGTTATCTCCCTGCTCCAATAACGCCATCAGATTGACTTTTATCGGCGGTTTCCCATTTTGGTCTTTGCGAATGATAAAAATCTTTGTCTTGGCCGCGTCCGTCCGCCAACCGCTAGCGGCACCAATGGCGTCCAGCAGGGTGCGAACTTTATCAAGCTCGAACAATCCGGGCTGGTTCACCTCTCCCAGGACGTAGATGCGTTCTTTGCCGTAGCGCATAATATTGACACTGACAACCGCATTGGCATACATTCCCTGCAATCGCTCCGACAGATATCGCGCCAGTTGCCCGGCTGACAGCCCCTGCGTGTCGACCTCGCCCAAAAAAGGATAGGTGAACTTGCCATCCAGGCCAATCGTAATCCCGCCACCGTTGAGATTCTGAGGAAAGCTGAGGTCGGGATAGCCGGCCACATTGATCGACAGCACATCCCCCGGGTGCAATACATATTCCTGGCTGCCATCGGCGGCCATCACCCCGCTGCAGGGNNAGATTATCAAGGCCAGAAACCATCGTTTCATGAACCATCTCCCCTTCCTTTCCGCACGTGTCGCCGCAGTGCGGAAAACTGCCGGACAACCGGATCAGGCCTGCTTGTTGGCGGCAAAAATGGCTGTGGCTTTGATGAGAATTTCGTTGGTCAATTCGATATCGGCCAAACGACGTTTGGCTTCCGCCAGTTCCTTTTCCAACTGCATGACCCGCACTCTGTCCAATTGACGCTGGTCTTCCCGCTGATTCAGCCAGTTGCGTAAAGTTTGGTCGCTGATGTCGAAATGCTTGGCAGTGCCGGCAATCGTATTACCGGCCTGACGACTATGGGCAATGACCTTCTTCTTAAATTCGGCATTGTAGCGATTGCCTTTATTCGCCATTTTGTTCGCCTCCAGCGAGGTATTTGAGCTTGGCCAGTGAAAAGTACCGGATCTTGTTCAACAAAAGAAAAAGGACTGTCGACTAACGGCGTATGCGCCGGCAGCCTGGCAATCCTGGACGGTTCCCGTCTACAGACCCATAGCTTTGCGTCACTGTCTTTTGACAGTTTTGCCCATAGCTTCCGGATTCATTTTTCAACGAAAACGGGACTCGCATTGACGACGATTGATCAAAACACAAACTGTACGCGGCGGCCAATGTTGGGGGAAGAAAGTCGAAAACCCTTATTTTGTCGCAACCCTGGCCAACTTGTGGCTTGATTGTATCCCATTTGTTTTCTAACTTCATTATCGCCCCGGTTTAACAAACACAAAAAAAAAATGCGAGTTTTATCCAACCCGCACAACATCATCTAGGCAATTATATGGGATTCCTTTGTCAATTTTCCAACCGGAAAATGTTCTGGAAAACCGTCTATCGAACTTCCCGCCAGCCCGTTTCATCCATGATTCCGACAATCAACGGGATCGCCGGCGGCGCCTGTTCCCCAAACTCAAACGCTTCGTGCACGGACTGTCGGGCCGGCGCCGGATCGACACCGGAACAGAAAAATAAAGTTGCCAGCAAATCGCCGTTCAGGACATACTCACCATAGCGGCGACGCAGGCGAATTCCGGCCTGCAGATCGATCGCGTCGCTTTTGCGAATCCGACCGGCACCCAGCAATATTGCCGCCTGTCCCAGTCGGGCAGCATCCAGGCGGGTCACATATCCCGCGCGGTCGGCGCTGATTTCCAGACTGCAATCGGCCTGCCCCAGCCGCTCCGGCTCGGTCACGACCCGGCCATCGCCGCCCTGCGCTATGACAAACTCCTGAAATTTTGCCAGCGCGGCGCCGCTCCGCAATTTTTCCGTCAAAACCGCTGTCGCCGTTTCCTGATCCATTGCCGAGTTGGCCAGCATCAACATTCTGGCCGCCATGAACACGCAAAAATCACGCAACCGTCGGTCGCCGCCACCGGACAAGACTTCCAGGGCTTCAAGAACTTCCAGGCTGTTGCCGATCGCCGTACCCAACGGTTCCGACATGTTGGTAACCACGGCCGCCGCTTTACGGCCGGCGTTGGTGCCGATATCCACCATCAGCCGGGCCAGTTCCTTGGCGGAATTAATATCCTTCATAAAAGCGCCACTGCCGAATTTGACGTCCAGCAAAATTTTGTCGGCGCCAGCGGCGATTTTCTTGCTCATCACTGAAGCGGCGATCAGCGGCAGACTATCGACCGTCGCCGTCACATCCCGCAAGGCGTAGAT
>DCTI01000007.1 GCA_002329525.1 Negativicutes bacterium UBA1444 | reverse complement strand
TGAATCAGGCGATGAAGGAGATCAGCCAGCGCTACGATTTCAAGGGAGCGGTGGCGGAAATTACTCTTGAGGGCAATAGCCTGAAGTTTGCGGCTCAGGATGAATTCAAGCTGGAAGCGATGCTGGATGTGCTGCGCCTGAAGATGGTGAAGGCCGGCATCTCGGCGCGGGCCCTGAAACCGGGAAAACTGGAGCAGGCCAGCAAGGGGACGGTTCGCCAGCAGATGGAGATTCAGACGGGAATCGCCGCCGACAAGGCCCGGGATATCGTGGCCGGGATCAAGGGACTGAAGCTGAAGGTGCAGGCTTCGATCATGGGCGATCAGATCCGGNNTTGCCGGCGCGAAGAAGGATGACCTGCAGAAAGTGATTGGCTTCCTGAAAGCCCAGGATTATGGAATCGACCTTCAATTCATCAACATGCGGCCATAGAACGGGGGAACCTATGAATTCAGAGTTGTTCCGCCGGCTGCGGAACTGGTTTGAGGAATACGCCCACTCCTTTTATTCCGACGATGCCGACATCCAGGCGCATGTCCGGCTGAAGGAGGACCATACCGCCCGGGTTTGCGACCATATGGGGAAGTTGGCGGATTCTTTGCGNNCTGGCCCGCCTGGTGGCGTTACTCCATGACGTGGGGCGGTTTCGCCAGTATACGCAATACCGGACGTTCAACGATTTCCGCTCGGAAGACCATGCCTGCCTGGGAGTGCGGATATTGCGGGAGACCGGCGTATTGTCGGAATTGCCGCCGGCGCAGCAGGCCTTGGTCCAAAAAGCGGTACGGTATCACAACGGCCGCGAGATTCCGCCGGATGATGCGGAGACGGTCTTTTTCGCCCGGATGATCCGGGACGCGGACAAACTGGACATCCTGGAGATGATCACCAGCGAGAACGAGCTGTTCCGGATGTTGCCAATGCCCGAATACGGCGGGGAGCAAGTTTCGGCGGCGACGCTGGACTGCATTCTGGCCGGACAAGTGGCCCGGTTCGAACATATCCGGACGGCGGCGGACCTGCTGTTGTTTCGGATGTCCTGGGTGTTCGACATGAATTTTCCCTGGACCTTCCAAACGGTTCAGCAACGGCAATATCTGGAGAAGATGGCCGCGCAGTTGCCGGATGTCCCGGGAGTTCAGCGGGTGACGGAATTCCTGATGGCGCAGCGTGACCGCCGGGCACAGGGATGAGGTTCCTAAGGGCTAAATTTTGGAGGTGAAGTGGTATGCCCAAGTTTTCCGCCAATCTGAGCATGATGTTTCAGGAGGTCCCCTTCCCGGAACGATTCGCCGTGTCGGCGAAAGCCGGCTTCAAGGCGGTTGAATTCATGTTCCCGTACGAGTATTCCATCGAAGAACTGCAAAAAGTTTTGAAGACGGCCGACCAGAAAATTGTATTGTTCAATTTGCCGGCCGGCAACTGGGCGGGCGGCGACCGCGGGATCGCGGTGGATCCGGCTCGAACCGCCGAATTTGCGGCGGGTGTTGCGAAAGCGGCGGAGTATGCCAAAACGCTGGGTGTGCCGCAGGTGAACTGCCTGGTCGGCAAGAAACTGGCGGATGTCCCGGCGGCGGAGCAGCGACGCACCATGATTGCGAACCTGCGGCTGGCTGCGGATACCATGGCGAAGATCGGCGTGAAACTGCTGGTGGAACCGTTAAATTTCCGGGATATGCCGGGATTTACGCTGAACACGACGGCACAGGTGCTGGAAGTACTGGCGGAAGCCGGCCATGAGAATATATTCCTGCAATATGATGTCTACCACGCCCAACGGATGGAAGGCGAGCTGGCAGGCATCCTGCGGAACAACCTACCGAAGATCGCCCATATCCAGATTGCCGACAACCCGGGCCGTCACCAGCCGGGAACGGGCGAGATCAACTATCGCTGGCTGTTGGAGGACTTCGACAACGCCGGCTATAAGGGGTATGTCGGGCTGGAATACATCCCGGCGCCGGACAGCGCCAGTTCGCTGGAATGGATCAGCGATTACGGCTATAGCCTCTGATCATCGCGGCGCAGTGCCACCAAAAGAAAACAGCGCGGATTCAAAGCCGTTGGGCGTTGAATCCGCGCTGTTTTCTTTCCTTTTCTCAATGACCGCCCGGCATCAGCGGAACCGTGGTTCCGGCTTCCGTCATGACGGTGATCGTGAAATCGTCCGTGCCGAGTTTTTCCCGGGCGATCTGCAGGGCCTCTTCGGCGCTGGCTGCGGGAATGAAGCCGGCGTGACGGACAAAGTCCGCGTTTTCCGGTTTGGTCACGATGATGAGGGAGATGGTTTCCGCAATGTACGCAAACTTAAGGGCGATGAAGCCGGGAACGGTGAAGCCGGCCCGCAGGGCGATTTCTCGGTCGTATTTATCCGTGTAGTTGAACCAGTCGCTGAAATCCGGCGGTTCCTTGATATCGCGGCACTCCAGGAAGCAGATGGCCACGCCGCCCGGGCGGGTCGCCGCGTAGGCGTTGTCGATGGTTTTGGAACCCTGATAAAGATTGATGTCNNTGTCGCGGGGGAAGCCGCCGGCGGAGGCGATCGTCAGATCCGCCTGCTGCGTAATGGGGATGCCATAAATCCGCTCCACCTCTTTGCAACCTTCCAGCCAGGCTTTTTCCCAGTGGCCGGCGAAGAATCGGGCGAATTTTCCTGACGGTGTGAAGACCGCATTCAGCAGGAAGGCGGGATTAAGGGCCGCAGCATGCTGCCGCATGTCGTCGTGCATCTCGTTGCCGGCCAACTTGCCGGAGACGCTGTTGGCGTTCAGCCCCTTGCCGATTTCCTTATGCAGGCAGAAGGTGTGATTGCCCTGAATGCTTTCGTAGGCGCTCACGCCAGGCATGACCGACTTGCGGCCGCCGCCGAATCCAGCCATCAGATGATAGACGATGCCGCTGGTGAGGATGACCTTGTCCGCTTCGGCGACCCGCCGGTTGACGATGATCGGCACTCCGCCAGCGGTCGTGCCCAGCTGAACCAGGTTGGCTTTGTCATGGGAATCGTGTTGATAGATTTTGACCCGGTGGCAGGTTTCGGCGCCGCAAACGGCAATATCCTCAGCCGGGGTATGGGGGCGGTGCGCGCCGAGCGTCACCACGATGGAAATGTCGGCGTCCGGTATGCCGGCGGCATTCAGCTCATCCAGCACGGTCGGCAGAAATTGGTCATGTTTGATCCAGGCCCGGGTGATGTCGCCGACGGTAATGACGACTTTGTCGCCGGCTTTCACGGTCTGGGCGAGTGGGGGCGTGCCAATGGGATTGCGCAGCGCTTCGCGCACTGCGGCGGGAACGTCGGTGATGGCTTCGGCGGCCGTGCCCTTGATGTCATATAGAATCCGTTCTCTGGGCAGGGCCAGTTCCATGCTGCCTTCCCCGAATCCGAAATGATATTTTTTTGTGTTCATGTCTCACACTCCTGACTTCGGTTGTTTTGGTACCGGTTTATTTCTTCTTGGCTTCCTCAATCTCCTTCAGCCAAGTGCCGAAACGGGGACCATATTTGTCGTATACCGGCTTGACAGCTTCCTGAAATGCTTTGGTGTCGACGTCGGTGGTTATCTCCATGCCGCCGGCCTGAACCGCCTTGAGTTGCTCAGCCATCTGTTCGGCACCCCATTTTCGCACATGCTGGGCCGACTCTTTGGCGGCCGCGAGCAGAATATCCTGACTCGGCTTGTCGAACGAATCGAAGAACTTCTTGCTCATGACGATGGTTGCGGGAGAATAGGTGTGTTTGGTCATGGAGAAATATTTCTGGGTTTCCTGCAGTTTAAAGGCAAACGCGACATTGACGGGATTTTCCTGCCCGTCGATCGTTTTTTGCTGCAGGGCGGTCAGGGCTTCGGTCCAGGCCATGGGGACGGCGTTGACGCCAAGGGCTTTGAAGGTGTCGATGAACACCGGGTTCTCCATGACGCGGACTTTCAGGCCGGCGGCATCTGCCGGGGTTCGGACCGGCCGCTTGGAATTCGTGAGGTTGCGGAACCCTCGCTCGGCAAACGCCAGACCTTTCAGATTGATTGCCTCGAATTTGGTCAGCATTTTTTGGCCGACCGGGCCATCGAGCACCTTGTAGGCTTCCGCTTCATTGGCAAACAGGAACGGCATTTCAAAAACAGCCAGTTCCGGTAAAAAATTGCCGATCGGGCCGTTGGTGATGACTCCGGCATGGACGGTGCCCATCTGCATCCCTTCGATCAGGGCTCGTTCATCGCCCAGCGAAGCGTTGGGAAATACTTCAACCTTGATTTTTCCCTGTGATTTGGCTTCCACGAGTTCTTTGAATTTGAGGGCGGTGATGTGGTAAGGGTCTTTTTCGTTGACCACATGAGCCAACTTGATGGTTTTCACCTGTGGCTGCGCCGGCGCTGCCGCCGGTTTGGCGTCGGGTTTAGCGGAGCCGCAGCCGGCTACGGCAAGAACAAACAGACAACAGAAGAAAAATGCCCAATATCGCTTTCGGTGAGTCATGAAAAATCTTCCTTTCGTTTTTGGTTTTTTATTATCATGGCCATCGTCTGCGGTTGCGACCGACCGGTTGCTTGCCGTGCTTCCCCTCCTCCCCAACAAATGAGCCGCATCAGGTTACAAAAATGCCCTGCGAAAAAGTTTCCTGTGAGAAAGAAAACTTCCGCAGGGATTATGCCCACGGAGCAACGAACTCACTCTCCGCAACAGACAAAGTGAAATGATCTTGAACTTTGTATACAAAGTTACCATCTTTCGGCCGAATTTGTCAAGAGCGATTTACAGAGAAGTTTTTTTCGAGCAGACAACGGACAAAAAATCCCAATCGAAGAGACGAAAAATATTAATGCCAAAATTGCTGGATTAAAGAATCTTCAAAGGGAAGAATACGATGATATAAAGTAGATACAGGATAAAAGATATTTATCCGAATCGGCAGCAACGGGACACGGGAGAAAAAAGAGGAAGAGGTGTGAAATGTGAGTATTTCGTCCGTAAACGGCAGCTTGGCATCCATGCTGCTCAACCCCTACAGCGGTGTGTCCGGCAACAAGAATGCCGTCAATTCGCCTCAGGGAAACTCGAATGCGCTGATGGGCGTTGTTGCGAGCAACGCCGACGGGGATACGTTCCAATTGTCCGATGCCGGGAAGGCAGCGATGTTATCGACATCGGAAATGTACGACAAGATGGATGCGGATGGCGACGGGGCGGTCACACAGGAGGAATTTGTGGCATCCCGACCTGACGATGTGACCGAGGAAATGGCCGCCAACCTTTATAACAGTTTCGACACGGATACATCCGGGTCATTGACGGAATCTGAGTATGAAACGGCCATGAACCAGGCACCCCCGCCCCCGCCGCCGCCACCGGGTGGAGGAGGCGGAATGGGGTCTTCGACGGAGAAGTCGCAGACATTCAGCGAACTTGACACCAATCAGGACGGTGTGGTGAGCGCTGAGGAACTGGCGGCTGCCCGGCCTGATAATGTAACCGAAGAAATGGCGGCTAATCTTTTTAAAAGTCTCGATACGGACGGATCCGGGGGACTGACGGAAACCGAATACGCCGCAAAACTGGGCGGTAATGCGGGAGCCGTGTCCAGCATATAGGATGTGCATTCTTCTCCATGAACCCAATTCCCGTTGCTTGAACTCTGATTTGTTGTTGTAAATAACAATCCCCCGCCGGCCATCGCCAACGGGGGACATTTTTTGCTCTTGTTGCTGTGTTTGGGAGATCAGGCGATTTCCGCAGCGTCAAGACCGTGGGCGGTCTGGATAGTATTCATTTTGGCCCGAATAGCGGGATCGTTGCATTGTTGATATGACCAGCCAAGAAATTCGGCGGCAGCAGCCCGGGAGGCGTCGAATTCCAGGGCCTGCGCGAAGAAGTCGGCGGCGCGGCTGAAATCTTTGGCTTTGTAGCAGCAGAAGCCCGCCCGGACATTCAGTTGCCCGGTCAGAACAGGAGTGAGGTCAGTTCGTTGCAACTGTTCGCGGCAAAAGACCGATGCCGGGTCATAGGCATGCTGCTTTATCAGCGGATCCACCGTTATCGTTACCGCATCCGCCAGCAGGAAGCGGGCCGAAATGCGGAGGAGGCGCAATAACTGTTCTGTCGGTGCCAGATTGATGATATTCAAAATAAATGTGGAGTAGGCCGAAAAGTCCGTTTCAGATAATACCGGCGTGTTGTGCGGATGGAAATAGGCGAGGGCGATTCGGTGCAACGGGGAACCGGCTGCCTGGGCAAGGGCCGTGAGCCAAGCCGGTTGATCGCCGAGAATGCCGGCGATTGTGGCGAACAGCTCGGCGCCGTCGGTCGCCGTCTCCCGAAATAGCGCCGCAAAACATTGAAATGCCGGTTCAAAGTTGTCGCAGACCAGAAATTTCATGCCGATAAAATAATTTCCTTGCAATCGACCGGATAATATTTTCAGGTAATGGGCGAAGAGTTGCTTTTGATTTAAAATCGCCAGGTTTCGCACTAAAAATTCGACATCAACCTTATCTTGAACATTATAAAGTCGATTGAGTAGCTGCACGATGTCGGCCGGCCTTTGCCCCTTGACCAGGGAGATCAGTAGCGAAAACGCGGAAACCAGATGCTTTTCCGTTTGCAAAGCTGCGATCGAATGATCGAAGCATTGCGCCGGCTTGTTCATTTTGTCATAAATCAGGGCGATTTCTTCATGGACTTGGCCGACGACTTTCGGGAATTCGTTGTCCAGGGTACTGCGAAAATTTTGGTTGGCAACCAGGGCCTGCTTCAGGAAAACCAAGGCTTGGGAATAATGCTCGAGCTTTAAGTGGTACACACCGATACAGTGCAGTATTTCCGGATGATCGGGATATTTTTGTAATGCCTCTTTGACCATCATGGCGACTTCGTCGCTTCGATACTCGTTCAAAAAAATCATGCTTTTGATATAGAAGAGATAGGGCTTGTGATGAACGGTCGAGGCAAGGATCTCCGGATTGTTTTCCAGCGCTTTCAATGCATATTGGGCAGCCTGCGCATACTGATGCAGCAGAACATGGGACTGGCTGAGATAGTAGTAGGTCAGGCAATTGATGTGGTGATCCGCCACTTCCTGCTCCAACAGCGGCAGATTTCGACGTGCCTTTTCCGGCAAAGTGATTTGCGAATAGCCCGTATGGCGGATGGCCAGTGTCGATTCCGGGATATAGACGACAACCGGGCTGCGGCCCCGATTGAAGATCGCCTCGTGGATGCGGCCTTGATAACGAATGAGCCGGGAACGGCGAAACAACCGCACTATCTGTGTATGGGCAATTACCGGGCCATCCGGTCTTTCCAGGTGTTTCATCAAAATGCAGACGGCATCGACCTTGCGGTTACCGTGCACTTTCTTTATGACAGCGGGCAGATTGGCGGATTTCTCCGGTTCAAAATACTCGTCGGCGTCCAGAAAGACGATCCAGTCGCCGCTGGCCTGATCCAGTGCAAAATTGCGGGCCGAAGCAAAATCATCCGCCCATGCGTAATGAAAAACTGTGGCGCCCATGTTCGCGGCAATGTCAACGGTTTCATCCGATGACCCCGTGTCCACGACGATGATTTCACTGACACGTTTTTTTACGCTGTCGATGCAGCGGCCGATATTGTTCTGCTCATTTTTGGTGATCACACACAGGGATATTGTGGCCATAATGGTTACCCGCCGATTTTTGCCGATTGCGGCAATAACGTTGCACAGTCGGGGTGTTGTTCAGCCTGTCTAGTTACGATCGACGACAGCAGATTTTCCAATTGGGTGATAGCTCTCTCCCGACTGAATTGCCTGGCGGTTTTCAGCCCGTGCGCTATCAGCATTTTTCGGGCCGATTCGTTTTTCATCAAGAATGCCAGACCGGCGGCCAACGACCGGATATCGCCAGGATCGGCCAGTAACGCATTGACGCCGGGCTGGATATATTCACGGATGCCGCCACAATCCGTTGTGACTACCGGAACTCCCGAAGCCATTGCTTCCAGGGGGGGCATGCCGAATCCTTCATACCAGGACGTAAACAGGAACAGATCGGCATTTCGGTAAATGTTCGCCAAGTCGACTTGGGAAGGCTGAACTACGATGTTTACGGGAAACTTGGCGCCTTGGACATTGGGTTTGGTTTGACAAACCCAGGTTGCGGTGAAGCGATGTCCTTGCTGCCAAAGCAATTGCAGGGTTCGCAGGGCTACATCGAATCCTTTGAAACGTAATGACGGATTTCCAACTAACAGAACATGGTTATTAAACGAGTGGCGGATAGGGGAATAGAATTCGAGATCGACAAAATTAGAAACAAGCGCCGGGTTAATTTGATAGCGTGTGGCCAGCAGCGTTTGCAGCGTTCCGGAAGCCGCAGCGAAATGGACATTCGCAGAATAGTGCTCATTTAGGCGTCTTTGCAAGGTGGAATTACGAAATAGGCTGTTACAATCTCCAAACAGCCATTCGTGACCTTGCTCCCAGTACACAACGGGAATTTTAGCGGGTGATAATTCCGCCAATTGTTCAACCCATCCTGCCACCACGATATCACAGCTTTGCAAGTAGTTATTGTACGATTCATTCGGCGGAACTAGAATAGTTCGTTCGATTTTGGCATCGTACCAGTCGGGCAATACTTTGGAACCGATCGGACCTCGCAGCAAGGCGGACACTTTGTGGCCTCTTTTTTGCAGTTGAGACATTTGTTCCAGCAACATTTTTAGCCCGCCGGTCAATTGGCGATGCGGCAATATGTAGCTGATGTTCAAAGGCGTATGCGCTTCCTGATCGGTAGGTGATGCTGTATTGATGTTTTTTATGCTCGGCGATTTGTCTGGGAAAAGCTGAAATAATTGGGCGGCGTTTTCGCCAATATCCAACCGCAAGTACTGAAAATCATATTTAACAAAGTCGATTGGCGACCATTGACTGATGTGCCGTTCATAGTGATTGCCGAGATATTCTTCTTGTTCAGCCGGATATAGTGGAGTGGAAATAAGCAGCGATTTTTGAGTGTGAGCCAATAGCTTTTTGATGAATGCGTGGCCGTTGTCCTTGGAAAAATGTTCTAAAACATCAATAAATAAAATGCAATCGTAGATCGGTAACTGATCTATGATTTCCATTGCATTTCCATAATAAACATGATCGTAGGCGAAATCGTGCACAGGGTTTTTATACTGTTCGTAAGCCTCAATGCCGTCGATTCTTACTTGCCATTGTTTTTTATGATAGCGTTCGAAGGGAATGTCCAGAACATCTCGCAGTAATAATCCATACTTGCCGAACCCGACCCCGATGTCCAGGACCGATGCGGGTTTTTCAATCTGAATTTGTTCCAGAATGGGCGGAATGGCCTGATACCAACTGGTTGGCAAAATTATTCGCCTCGTTTCCTGATTTGACTTCATGAAACAGTTGAGCCGTGCCGAACCCGAAGTTTCGGCACGGCCCTGTTTGACACTGCACTTGGATTTAACCGGGTCAGGTGAGAGTGTTTCGGTTATTGCAGCAACTGCAGAACCTGCTGTGGCTGCTGATTGGCCTGTGCTAACATGGCGGTGGCCGCTTGGTTGATGACGCTGAGGTTGGTGTACTCGGCCATTTCGGCGGCCATGTCGACGTCGCGGATGCGGGACTCGGCAGAAGTGATGTTTTCGCTGGAAGTCGTCAGGTTATTGATCGTGTGTTCCAGCCGGTTTTCCTCGGCGCCCATTTTACCACGGGCGGCCGAAACCATGGAGGTTGCCGTGTCGATGACTGAGATGGCGACTTCCGCAGCGGTTTGGGAAGTGACGGTCAAATTCTTTACGCCCAGCGAACTGGCATCCATGGCGTCGATGGAAATATTCAAGTTCTGGCCGGTGTTGGCGCCAATCAGAACGGTGGCGGAGCCATCGGCCCGCAGATCATTGGCGGCGGTGGTTTGCGTAAAGCTGGACAGTGTATCGCTGACCGTCGATCGTTTATCCCCGTCCGAATCCGTCACCGTGTAGGTGATGCCGTAGATGGCCGAGGTAGTGCCGCCGGTTGCAGCCGTGGCGGTCAAGGTGCCGGTTGTGGCCGTGGCCAGGGTGAAATCACCGGTATCGAGATCCCCAAGAGTCGTGGCGGTAGTGACCGTGAATGAAGTGGTCTGCAGCGCCCCGTCTTTGACATAGTTGAGGCTAATCGTATCGCCCGCTTCGATTCCCAGCGAGTTGCCGCTGGCGTCGGTCAGACTGGTCAAGGTGCTGGCCGCCAGTGTGTTCGCGTTCAAAGAAGTGTTGGTAGATACATTGGCGGTGACGCTTTTGTTGACTTCGCTCATGGAACCGTCGAGCAGGTTTTTGGTGTTGAATTGGGTGGTCTGGGCGATCCGGTCGATTTCCTCGATGAGTTCGTCGAACTCCGACTGGATGTCGGTCCGGTCACTGTCGGTCAGCGTGTCGCTGGAGGCTTCGACCGCCAGTTCCCGCATCCGTTGCAGGATGCTGGTGCTTTCGTCGAGGGCGCCTTCCGCTGTTTGCAGGAGCGAGATGCTATCCTGGGCATTGGAACTGGCTTGATCGAGGCCGCTGATCTGGCCGCGCATTTTTTCGGAAATCGCCAGACCGGCCGCGTCGTCGGCCGCCGTGTTGATCCGCAGACCAGAGGACAATTTGGCCAACGACTTCTGCATGGTCGTATTGTTGGCGTTCAGCGAATTCAACGTGTTGAGGGATGCCATGTTGTGGTTGATAATCATGATCCGTTCCTCCTTGAATTTTTTTAATCATGGGAGCATCCTTGCCCCACTTTGACTGGAATCATTGGTTCCGTGCCGGAAACTGACAACTGTTGGGTTTACGTCGACAAATTCATTGGAATCACCTCTACCTTCCCCGGTTGTCTATTTGTTCGACTATGGAAGTTAGAAGAAAATTTGAAAACGAAATCTTTTCACAATATTTTTTTGAATAAAAAATCCACACGTCGGCCGGCGTGTGGAAAACGAAAAAAGAAACAGTCATTGTCTTATTGCATGCAATATCCGACTTCATGGATCGTTCTGACATGGAGTTCGGGTAATTTTTTTCGCAGGTAGTGAATATACAGGTGGACATAGGGACGATAGACGGCGGACTGTTCACCCCAAACTTTTTCCAGAATGCGATCGGTGGGAATGACCTGACCGTAGTTGCGGATGAGCAGTTCCAGAATCATAGCTTCCTTCACCGTGAGCTTGACGGCAGAACGGTCGGTGATCACTTCGCTGCGGGCGGGGTCCAAGGTGAGTCCGGCTGCCGTCAACAGTTCCTTCGTGTCGGTGGGGAGCATCCGCCGGGACAAGGCACGCAGACGGGCCNNGGCTTGACCATATAATCGTCGGCGCCGCAGTCCAGCCCCTGAATCCGGTCTTCCACCGAGTCGAGAGCTGTCAAAAATAATGTCGGAGTATCATAACCGAGTTTGCGATATTCTTTTAACACCGATAGCCCATCGCGCAAAGGCAAGATCCGGTCCAGGACCAAAATGTCATAGACGCCGGTGGCGGCCATTTCCAGCGCGGTTTCCCCATCCGGGGCGATGTCGGCTACATATCCGCTTTTTTTCAGCAAAAACGAAAGGGCGGTGGCTAGTTTTTGTTCGTCTTCGGCTAACAAAACTTTCATCATCAAACCGGCTTTCCTACATCCCTGTTGTAATTTTCCCTCCTTAGCACTCCGTTTGAATTATAGCTGGCGAATCTTAGAAAACAATTAGTTTTTCTAAGATTCGCCAGCTAAATTTTTGTGGTTAGGGTAATTTGTAGCAGTTTGTCATTTCAAAGAAAACAATAATTTTTGCCGGCGGCACTTTGCAGGGTTATCTAAAAAAAATCTAAGATGCTTTGCAGAAACAACAAGTGTAAAAAAGTATATGTTTATCGGCGAGACAAAAAAACGAAAGGCAGGAAAAAGCATGAGTACGACTTCCAGCGTATCCAGCACCAGCAGTTCAGCGACCTCATCCAGCACCATCAGCACTTCCTACAGCGACTTGGCCAGCTTTGAATCCTTTGTTGAACTTCTTTGTGTTCAGCTTCAAAATCAGGACCCGACCGATCCGGTGGAAAACACGGAATTGATTTCGCAGATGGCCCAAATGAGCACACTACAGCAGCTGGAAAGCATGGGACAGTCATTGGAAGCCTATGAGGCATACGGCCTGATTGATCAGGATGTCACTTACAATACGACCGATTCGTCAGGAGATACCGTAACAGCGACAGGAACCGTAACGGCCGTGACGGTAAAAAGCGGCGAGGTGTATCTGACCATCGACGGCAACAGCGTCAGCTTCGACGACCTGGTCGGAGTCAACAGCACAACTACCAGTTCCACAAGCACTACTTGAAATATTGGCTAGGCATCAGCTGGACCCCTGCGGGGGAGGCTGACTTCTATTTCCGAACGACGGAAGAAATAGATTTGTCAGGAGGATGAAAAAATATGTCGGTATATGCGGCACTGACGGCGCTGAACGCGCAACAGACCAAGTTGGACGTCATCGGCAATAACTTAGCCAACGTAAGCACCGTAGCCTATAAAAGCCAGAGTGTTTCTTTTGCTGATTTGCTCAGCCAGACGCTGAGTTCTTCTTCGGCGGCAAGTTCAAGTTCCAATACCGGTGGTACCAATGCCCAACAGGTCGGCCTTGGTGTGGCGGTATCCGCCATTACGACGGATGTGACGAGCGGCAGCATTTCCAGCACCGGCGTCGATACCGATGTGGCCATCAACGGCAGCGGTTACTTCATTGTGGAGGGCGAAAGCGAAGGAACTTATTATTTTACGCGGGCGGGCAATTTCAGCGTGGATGAAGACGGCAACCTGACGGTAAACGGCTACAAGGTCTGCGGCTGGGAACCGGACGAAGACGGAACCATCGACACTGAAGATGCCGTCAATGCGATTAATCTGTTTTACAATGACGACGGAACGAGTAAACAGGTGATTGCGCCCGAGGAGACCAGTTACGCAACGATGGACGGAACACTGGATTCAACCGAGGAGAGCCAAGGGGGCAGTGTATTTTATATTGGCAGTGCAACGGATACATTAACATTAAGCGGCAAACTTAGCTCCAGCGATATCGCCACAGGAATCACGCAAACCGTGACCACTTATGATGATGAAGGCAACACTTCCACCGCCACGTTGACGTTGTCAGGCGGAACAGCCACTGCGGGAACTTATACAAAATCGGGCAGTTCGGACTCCGTGACTTTAAACGTAGTGACCTGGAGCGATGGAACTACTTTGGCGTTTGATGCCGACGGAAATGTTGTGACCGGCGAGTATACATCCAGCACGGGGACAACGTCAACTTTTAGCAGTAGCGGCACGCTGTCGACAGCCAGCGGCACATCGGTTGCTGTCGATTATAGTGACCTAACCTTAAGTACGACGGCGACAGCCAACTCAGTGACAGTAGCGGCGGATGGCGGGATCGATTCGGACATGGACACGGATTCATCGGCGACGATATCGGTGTATGACTCACTAGGAAATGAATATGATGTGAGCGTGTCGTTTACCAAATGTTCTACAGCGACGGTTTATGACGAGGCTGGTACGGCGAAGACGATAACCACCGTGTACTGGGAGGCGGGCGATTCATCCGACGACATCAATGCCTCCGGGAGCGGCTATCTGGCATTTGACACGGAAGGAAAACTAGTGACGGGAACCTACTATAGCTCGGATCCTACGGTGACGGGCGCGGATCCGGAAAATTACACCTTTGCCTCCGCCTATGACATCGATATTGCGGCCGACACTGACAGCAGCGGCAACAAAACTGTGAACATTGATGACTTTTCCGTGTCAATGGATGTGGCTGCGGTCAGCCTGTACACGGAAGGTTCTATAGCCGTTGACTCCAGCGACGGCTACGCAAGCGGCACCCTGACGGGATATTCGTTCAGCTCCGACGGGACGATTACCGGTGTGTACAGTAACAACCAGACGCAGCTTCTGGCGCAAATCGGTCTGGCCACTTTCGATAACGCCGCCGGCTTGGACAAAGTGGGAACCAGCCTATATGCGGTGAGCGCGAACTCCGGCCCGTTTTCCGGCGCGGTGGTGGCGGGAACCGATGGAACGGGCACGTTGACTTCCGGGGCGTTGGAGTCATCCAACGTGGACTTGTCAGCCCAGTTCGCCGAAATGATGGTGGCGGAACGAGCCTACCAGGCGGCCAGCAAGCTGATTACCGTGACGGACGATATGATGCAGACGGTCATCAACATGGTGAGCTAGTGGCGATTCTGTACCATGACGAAAAAGGATGGTGTGCCGAATGTCTTCGATGATTGGCACTTATTATTTGGGATATTCCGGAATGTCGGTCAATCAGACTACGCTGGCGACGATCAGTCACAATTTGTCGAATGTGAATACCACCGGATATTCCCGGCAGAGGGTCAATACCTCGGAATTGGTATCCGCCGACAGTGTTGTCGGCTCAGGGACGACGACGGAATCCGTTACCCGGCTACGGAGTTCGATGCTGGATCAGACGTACCGAAGCGAAAATGCGGATCTATCCTACTATGAGGCGAAAAATGAAACGTTGACCGCTGCGGAAGAATTGCTGGGCGATTTTTCCACCACGACTTCGGACGACTCGGCCGAGGCAATGGGAGTTCAGTTGGCCATGGAGGACTTTTTCGCCAGTTGGGAGGAACTGGCGAAAGACCTTTCCAGCACGAGCGCGCAGGATACCGTTCTGGAGACGGCGACCAGCCTGGTGGATCTGCTGTCGGAACTTGACTCCCAAATGCAGCAATTGCAGACAGCGTGTGCGGACAAAGTATATGAGTCCGTAGATNNCTTAATGATCTGGCAGCTCAGGTGGCGACGTTGAATGGGCAAATCAGCCTGGCGGAAGCTAAGGGCTATTCGGCCAATGAATTGGAGGACCAACGGGATGCGCTGGTCGATGAAATGACAAACCTGACGGATTTGGCCGTGAATGTGCAGACGGATGGAACCTACGAAATTTTAATCGGCGGCGTTTACTTGGTCAGCGGGACGCAAACGCAAACGCTGGTTGCTACGGGAGACGGAACGAGCAACGCCCCGCTCACCGTTGCCTGGGCGGAAACCGGGAAACCTGTCGAGTTTTCTTCCGGCAGTATTCTGGCCTTGATAAAAGATGCCGACCAAAATGCGGTTCAGACCATTGCTGAATCCGACCTGCCCTATGATTTTTACCCCTCTTCCGCCAGCACAATCGGCGAATTGCGACAGGGCCTGAACGCTTTGATCACGACGATTGCCTATTCCGTGAATGACTTATTTTCGTCGGGAACCACCCTGGACGGGACAACGGCCAGTGACGTACTGTTCTTTGTCAACGGCGACACCGACGCCGAGACCGGAATGAATATCAGCAACATTATAGTCAACACGGCGCTATCGGCGGATTCGTCGTTAGTGGCGGTATCCGCAACCGGTGAGGCGAGCGATGGGGGGATTGCGGCAGCCATCGCCGAGTTGGAGAATTCGGAGCTTCTGGCAACCGACGGACTTTCCAAGAGTGTGGACGATTATTATACGGCAGTTGTATCCTGGCTGGCGACGGAAAGTGAAACAATCGACGGATTGGTGACGACTCAGGACAGTTTGGTTACGCAAACCGATACGGACCGATTGGCGATTTCCAGCGTTTCCATGGAGGAGGAGCTGACCAAAATGATTACCTATCAGAGCGCTTACAGCGCCTCGGCCAAGTATTTGAGCTTGGTCGACGGACTGGTATCGGATATCATTTCATTGATCAGGTGATGTTCTGGAGGTGAACCATGTCTTCGACATTTGCCGGACTATATGCGGCGGCAACCGGGCTGTACGCCAGTCAGGCGGCAATGGCGGTTGCCACCAATAATATCAGCAATGCCAACACGGATGGCTATTCCCGCAAAACCATCACCCAATCGGCGATTGGACCGGCGGCAGTGTACATATCCAGTGCCAGTACCGGATCCGGCACCGAGGTTACTTCGGTTTCCCGGGAACGGGATACCCTGATTGATACGCAATACTGGGATGAAAACAGTGTGGCGACTGCCTGGGAAACCAAATCTTCCAACTTGGGCGAGTTGGAGGATGTGTTGGCAGACATCAGCAGCGACGATGGATTTGACTCGATGATGAGTGAGTTTTCGTCGGCTTTGGAGGACGTTTCTACCGATCCGGACAGTACGGATGCCCGGACCTGTCTGCAACAAGCCGGCGAAGGCGTTTGCGACTATTTGAACAGCATGGCGACTTCACTTAGTGACATACGGGCAGGCTTAAATGAAGATGTCGCAATGACAGTGTCGGAAATCAACTCCTACAGCGAACAGATCGCCGCGTTAAATCAACAGATCCAGCAAGTACAAGTGGCGGGAACGGACGCCAGCGATCTTGAGGATCAGCGGGACTTGCTCATTGACAAGCTATCGGCGCTGATCAATGTTGAAGTGACGACAACATCGGCAGGCCAGTCAGCGACAGGCGAAGAAGTCACTACGCTCGTGATCAGTATCGATGGCGGAACGTTGGTCAACGGCAGCAATTATCGGACTTTGGAATGCAATGAAGTTGTGGATGCGACAAGCGTTCAGAATGGAATGTATGAGGTGGTCTGGAGCGATACGCAAAGCGCGGTGACGCCGGAAAGCGGCCAGCTTGGCGCTTTGCTCGAATTGCGCGACGGGACGGGCGAATATGGGGAGTATAAGGGCGTCGTTTATTATATAAACCAGTTGGACGAGTATGCCCGAACCCTGGCCGAGGCTTTCAACGAAGGAACCGCCAGTTATTCGGGACATGCCGACGGTTACGATTCGGATGGGGACACGGGTATTTGCTTCTTTTCCTATGATGGAGTGGATTCCGCAACGTTGGAAAAAAATAGCGGTGGCTACAATGCGATTACGGCGGCCAATATCTCTTTGTCCTATGAGGTGCAGACCGACGTAGCGAATATTGCCGCGTCTTCTTCGGCGGACACGACCGAGACGGACAATAATGAAAACGTATTGGCGCTCATCGATCTTTGCGATTCGGACGAAGTCTTTGGCGATTGTAGTTTGGCGGAATATTTGACATCGATGACGGCGACGCTGGGGACTGCCGCATCCTATGCCACGACTCAGTCCGAGCGCCATGATGAAATATTATGTTCGGTGAATACGCGGCGATCCGCCGTCTCCAGCGTGTCCACGAGCGAAGAAACAACCAACTTGGTATTGTATCAGGAAGCCTTTGCTGCCTCATCAAAAGCAATCAGTATGTGGCAGGAAGTTTATGAAACCATGCTGGATATGGTGAACGGCTAATAGAGAACGGAAGCGGGTGAGCAAAATGATGCGAATCACGAATTCCATGATGACGCAAGGCGTAATCCGAAATATCAACGCCAATATGAATCGATTAAATGAAGCGCAGGAGGAAACCTCGACCGGCGTAAAAATCCAGGAAGCCTCCGATGATCCGGTGGCGGCGACAAAGACCTTGCAGTATCGCAGTGTCATCGCCAAAATAGAACAGTATCAGTCGAATGCGACGGATGCCACCTCCTGGATGGAAGTGACGGAGGACACCCTGGAATCGTTGACTGACGCGGTGCAACAGGTTCGTGATCTTACATCACAGGCATCCAGCGATATTCTGGATGATACGGAGCTGGCGGCAATTTCGGCGGAAGTATCGGAGCTGAAAAATACGATCCTGGAGTTGCTGAATACGCAGTACGCCGGCCGGTATATTTTTGGCGGATATGCGACGGATGAAGCGCCCTACACGGAAACCAGCGCCTCCTATACGGATGCGGCCACCGGTCAAACAACGACTTTATCCACCATCTCGTTCAAGGAAGACTATTTGAGTTTGGGTGGCGTCGTTTCGAGCTCGGTGGACAGTGATGCGCTGTTGGCGCTGTATAATGCAAATTCCGGCAATATCTATGCCNNGTGCAAATTCCGGCAATATCTATACCAGCAGCGGTTCGCAGGAACTCACCTATAACACCGGGTACAGCAGTTCCACTGCCGTTAACGTGGAAGGACAGGATGTGACCGGAACCGGCAGCGGAAATCTGTTTAACACAATCGACAAGTTGCTGCTGGGCCTGGACGGTGAAACCAGTTATCAATCGGTGACGGTGGATGCAACTACCGGAGCAGCGAGTGTCACTGCCACGGAATTTACAATGGATGAACTGTTGGATGAGCTTGATGCCAATCTGGCGGAAATTTCCACGGCGACATCGGACCTGGGCGCGCGGATGAATTATGTGGAAACCTGCTCATCGCGTCTGGCCAGCGATTATAAGA
>DCTI01000114.1 GCA_002329525.1 Negativicutes bacterium UBA1444 | reverse complement strand
CTTTTTTCGCCATTTCGTAGCCGTCGATACAAGTGACCACGGAGGCCGCTTCGCCGGGAATCCGCATCAGAATCGAAGTGGTCGAGCCGCCATACATGGCTCCGTAATAGATTCCCGCCAGAAAGATGATGGAGGTGGCTGGCGACCCCATGGCATATACGACCGGCAACAGAAGCGAAATCGTCGCCGCCGGCCCCAGGCCCGGCAGAACCCCTACCGCTGTTCCCAACAAGGAGCCGATAAAACAATATAATAGGTTGGTTCCGGTTAAGGCAACGGCAAACCCATTGAATAAACCTTGAAAAATGTCCATTTGTTCAATCTCCCATCGCTACCGTTCCAGGATTCCCATTGGCAGAGCCACCGACAGCAGGTACACGAACAACAGGTACATCGCGGTCGTACCGACCACTGAGATGATAATAGTCTTCCGCCAGTTCGCATGCTCAATCAACTTTTGCCAGGCAACAAGGAACAGCAGGGTTGACGGCAAATAGCCCAAGTCTTCCATCAATGCCGTATACACCAGCAAAATCATGACACAGATAGCCGGTCTTTTCCATTCCCGCTCCTGCCAAAGCGGTTCGGAACACAGGGACCCAATACCTCCCCGGATCATCCACAGCAGGCACAGGAACACGATACCACCGCCACAGATCAGCGGAAACATCCCGGGACCGGGTTGTTTGATCGAGCCGAGCGGCAGAATGGAAAACGAATATGCCGCCACCGCCAGGCCAAATATCAAGATCAACACGCCGGCATTGCGTTCTTGTTTTGTCATCGTTCCACTCCCGCCTTTCTATTGGAGCAGTCCCATCTGCACCAATACTCCGCGCAGTTTTTCCCGTTCGGTCGAGGTCATGGGACCGACCGGGGCCATGCAGGGTCCGGCCTCGATCCCCAACATTTCCAGGGATTCTTTGATCACCGCCGGGAAAGTGCCGATCGTAAAGGCCAGACGCAGCGGGGCCAGAGTAAATTGCGCCTCCAGGGAGCCCTTGAGGTCGCCAGCCTGATATTTGTCATAAATATCCGCGCATAATCTTGGTGCCACATTGGCGCAGGCGGCGATCGATCCGGCGGCGCCATAACAAAGAGCGCCGTATATCAAGGTATCCCGTCCCATCAAGACATTGAAATCGTCACGGTGTTTCGTAAGACGAATGTATTCGGCCGTCACCGTCAGATCGCCGCTGGAATCCTTGATGCTGACGATATTTGGAGTTTCCGCCAGCTTGGCCACTGTCGCCGGCGCCAGATTGACGCCGGTTTTCGGCGGGTTGTTGTACAACAGCACCGGCAGCGATGTGCTGGCCGCAATCGCCTGATAATGCGTAACCAGTTGCTCCTGACTCGGGCTGATGAACATGGGCGTCAGCACCGAAACGGCATCCAATTTGCATTCCTCGGCGATCCGGGTGATCTGGATGCTTTCCCGGGTCGTGATTCCGTTGGTACCGCCATAGACCGGGACCCGCCCCCGGGTTTCCGCCATGACCACTTGGAAGATTTCCCGTTTTTCTTCCGGATCCAGTCCGTAAAATTCGCCGGTGGTTCCCACGATGAACAGGCCGTGGACGCCACCCTCGATCAGATAATTCACCAGTTTCCGCATCGCCGGGGCGTTGAATTTGCCATCGGGTTTAATGGGGGTAATCACGGCCGGAATGATTCCGTATGGTTTAAACTGCTTTTCGCTCATGCTATTACCAACTTTCCAAAACTTTAGTCATCGTTACGAAGTTATTTCAGCTTATTCACCGGCCATGACGGCGACTTGCCTGTCAAAACCTCATCGATTCCCTNNAAGCGACCATGCGCATGGTCGCTTCCTTCGTCAGCGCGGCATTGTGGGGAGTCAAAATCACGTTGTCCATCTTGAATAAAGGATTATTGAGCATATCCGGCGGTTCCGGCTCAAACACATCCAGTGCGGCGCCGGCGATCATTTTGTTTTGCAGAGCGGCGATCAGGTCTTCTTCAAAGACGACTTCGCCCCGGCTCAAATTCAAGAAATAGGCAGTGGGTTTCATGAGTTCAAACAACGATTTGCCCACAAGTTTCTTTTCGAACGGCATGTGCAGCGTCACAAAATCACTTTGCGCAAAAATATCCTCCAGCGAATTCACCCGCGTCACATAGTCAGGAATCCGGCCTGCGTCAATATACGGATCATAGGCCAGGATCTTCATGTCAAACGCATTGGCTTTCTTGGCCACCAGCGTGCCAATTCTGCCCAGACCGGCAATACCCAGGGTTTTTCCCGCCAGATCATTCCCCTGCAGTTTGTTGCGGATTTCCCAGTTTCCCTGACGGAACTGGCGGTCAATGTACAGCAAGTTGCGGGACAAGGCCAACAGCATACTGATCGTCTGCTCGGCGACGGTGTTCGAGTTAGCCAAGGGGGTGAATGTCACCTGAATGCCAAGTTTGGTGGCGGCGGCAAGATCGATGTTGTTGACACCCACGCCATGCCGGGCCACCACTTTCAATTTTTTGCCGGCTTCCAGCACTTCGGCCGGGAACTCCGCCGTCCGGGCCAGAATGGCGTCACAATCGACCACAGCGGCCTTAATGGCGTCCACAGAGATTCCGTCGCTGGAAACAATCTCATAACCCCGATCCAGCAGATATTTTTCTCCTTCCGCGACGATCTTTTGGGGAATCAGCACTTTATAACCCATTTTGGTTCATCCTCCCTGTTTATAATTCTTCACTATTACTTACGGGCTATTGCTTTTTTTACCGCGTTAACCAAATATTTGGCGGTCAGTCCGTATTTTTCCGCTAATTCTTCCGGCGTTCCGCACTCGAGGAAAGTGTCGGCAATGCCCACCATTTCGACGGGCGTCGGTTGGTGGCGAGCCAGAATTTCCGACACCGCTCCGCCAAGTCCGCCGTTGATCTGGGCTTCTTCGGCGGTGACAATCGCGCCGGTCTCGCGCGCGGCCGCCAATACCGCATCCTCATCCAACGGTTTGATGGTGTGCATGTTGATCACCCGGACGGAAATCCCTTCCGCCGCCAGCAGGTCAAATGCCTGCAGAGCTTCGTAAACGATGGGACCGGCGGCGATGATCGTCGCATCATTTCCATTCCTCAGAACATTGGCTTTGCCGATGGCGAAGAAATCTCCCTCCGTGGTGAATACCGGCGTCGCTTCCCGGGCAAACCGCAGAAAACAAGGCCCCTGGATGTTGCCGGCCGCCACCGTCGCCTTGCGGGCTTCAATGGCGTCACAGGGCACGATGACCCTCATGTTAGGCAGCACCCGCATCAGGGCAATATCCTCCAGCGCCTGGTGCGTTGCCCCATCGCCGCCGGCGGAAATGCCGCCATGCGCGCCGGCGATCTTCACATTCAGATTGGAATAGCACACCGTGGTTCGAATTTGATCCCAGGCCCGGCCGGCCACAAACACCCCGTAGGTGGTCGCGAAGGGAATCTTTCCTCCCAACGACAGTCCGGCCGCCGTGCCGATCATATCCTGCTCGGCAATCCCAATATCGAAGAACCGGTCGGGATACTTGGCGGCAAACCAGTCGGAGCGGGTAGACTTGGCCAGGTCGGCGTCCAAAACCAACACATCCGGATTGGTGGCGCCCAGTTCCAGCAGACCATGTCCATAGCCATCCCGCGTCGGCAACATCTTCACGTCCATGATCAATTCTCCTTCCCGTATATTTCGGCCAGGGCCTGCCGGAGTTCCTCGCTGTTCGGCGCCTTGCCATGCCAGCCGGCTACGTTTTCCATAAAGGATATTCCTTTGCCCTTGATTGTTTTCATGATAATCACAGAGGGTTTGCCCTTGGTGCGGGCAGCGCTCTCATACGCCGCCTGCAGAGCGGTCAGATCATGCCCGTCCGCCTCGATGACGTTCCAGTTGAAGGACTCCCATTTTTGCTGGATCGGCGCCAGTCCCATCACTTTTTCCACGTCGCCGTCGATCTGCAGCCCGTTATAGTCGACAATTGCGCAGACGTTATCGAGTTTGTAATGGGCAGCCGTCATAATGGCTTCCCAAATCTGTCCTTCCTGTAATTCACCGTCCCCCATCAGACAGTACGCCCGGTAATCTTTGCGGTTAATCTTGGCCGACAGGGCGAATCCGTTGGCGATGGACAGCCCCTGACCCAGTGAACCGCTCGACACTTCGATGCCCGGCAAAGTCTTGCAGGAGGGATGTCCCTGCAGGCGCGTCCCGCACTTGCGCAGCGTCAGCAGTTCCTCGACCGGAAAATAGCCGGAACGGGCCATCACCGAATACAGCACCGGACAGGCGTGCCCTTTCGAGAGGAAAAAACGGTCGCGATCCGGCCACTCGGGCTCGGCTGGCCGGTGATTCATCACATTGAAATACAGGACCGTCATGGCCTCAACTGCCGACAAGCTGCCGCCAGGATGTCCCGACCCGGCCGCTGCCGTCATCCGGACGATATCGGCCCTCACGTCTTTACAAATTTCCCTTAGTCTTGCCATACTTTCCATTGATTCCGCGCAACCCCTTCCCATCCTATTTGTTGTCCTTTCAAACCAGTTCCCAGGCCCGGTTCAAAACCCGCTTCGCATTGGCGACCACCAGATCCGGATCTTCGTCGCCGAACGGTTTGACTTCAAAGCTCACGATCGGGCGCCGATCCTTTCGAAGGAACCCAATATCCAGCAAAACCCGCAAGTACTCGACCAATTCGTCGACATCGTTTTCCCCACCGGGAAAGCCGAAACGTGGATGCGCGTCGCCATAGGCCGGCAATGACGGGGCTNNTTTGACCGGGATTAACGATTCAGCCGGGGTTTCGTGCAGCAGCGGCAAATGGCTCAAGTCCACCATCAGGCCAAAATTATCAAACTGGGCACTGATCTCGGCGGCAAAGCGCTTCGCCAGGTCCACCGGCCCGATCAATGATTTCTTGTCCACATCGTAATCAAACACTTCCAACGCAACCTTCATATTCCCTTTGCTTTTGGCATAGGCGCAGAGCTCGCGGGTCGACGCCACCAGCGCCTGGTATGCCTCTTCTTTCCTGTCCTCCTGGTATTTTCCGCTCAGAAAGGCGAAGCCCAATGCTCCCAACTCATAGGCTTCATCAATCCCGGCCTTGAGCGTTGTCAGAGCACTTTCCCGACCGACCGGATCCAAGTCATTGATGTTGAGGGCCGTGGTCAGCAGGCGGGGCTGGCCGCCGTAGGCGACATCGAGATGTGCCGTTTCGAGCATTTTTTGGACCCGGCTGCGAACTGACGCGTCTTTGATCCAGGTCACTTCCACCGCTTCAAAGTAATCATCCAGGGCAATTTTGCGGAGCGTTTCTTCAATCGGGCCTTCGCCTTTTATCACGGCCGGGTACGCCATAAAATGGATCAGGCCGACTTTCATGTATTTCCGGATGGACTCATTCATTTCGACAATCACTCCTTCACAATCAGGCATTTCGTTAGCACCGGATTACCTAACTCATTCTTTCTGCCTAATTATCCTATGCATTTTTTGTGCCAATTGTGAAAAGACTGATAATACGGCAATAATAAAAAAATATCGCAACAATCGATGCGCAACACTGTTGTGTTTTCGCAGCTATTTTGCACCGATCGTTGCGCATTTCACATACTTGAGTAAGCTGTATAGCCGATTAATATTTTTCAGCGCCGATTCCAATCGCATATCGTTTCATTTTACGATATAGAGTACTCCGATCAATTCCCATCGCCGCTGCTGCTTTGGTCTGATTGAAATTCACCGATCGCAGCACCGCCAGAATTGTCTTGCGTTCTTCCGACGGAAAAACCGGTTCCGTCGCCGGCGCTTGGCGGCCCATCTCAAACTCCCGGTTCTGAAACATCGCCGATATCGCCTGAGGCGTAATGAATGGCCCCCGCCCCATGATCGCCAGCCGTTCCACGAAATTTCTCAGTTCCCGCACATTGCCGGGCCAGCTGTATTCTTCCAGCAACCGTAGCGCATCTTCGTCAAGAACGAGATTTCGGCCAATTTTTTTACACATCTCCGCCAGAAAATATTCCGCCAAATGCCGGATATCCCCCTGACGTTCCTGCAAAATCGGCAAGTTCAAGGTCAGGACATTCAGACGGTAAAACAAATCTTCGCGAAAGCTTCCTTCCCGGACCAGTCGCGACAGATTCCGGTTCGAGGCCGCGATAATCCGCACATCGACGGGAATATTCTTGTCGTCGCCGAGTCGGCGGACCTGTCGTTCCTGCAATACTCGCAGCAAACGGCTCTGGCCGTACTTGTCCATCTCGGAAATTTCATCCAGAAAAATCGTTCCCTTGTGCGCCAATTCAAACAGTCCGGGTTTTCCCTTCCGGTTCGCGCCGGTGAAGGCGCCCTCCACATAGCCGAACAGCTCGCTTTCCATGAGATTGGCCGGCAGGGACGCGCAGTTCACCGCCACGAAGGGTCCTTTTTGGCGCAGGCTGCTATTATGCATGCTCTGCGCGAACAGTTCCTTGCCGGTGCCGGAAGCGCCGCTGATCAGGACAGTGGCGTCAATTTGCGAGAATTCCCGGGCAATGCGCTTGATTTCGGCCATTTCCTGCGAAACGCCCAGAATGCTGTCAAAACGGTATTGGGCGACCAATCCCTTCGTATACAGCTCTTTGCGGATTTTTTCCTCCAGTTCGACGATATGCGCCGCTTCCTGAAAGGTAATGATGGCGCCGGTGATTTTATCGGCAACCTTAATCGGGGCAATGTTCAGCAGCACATTGATCTGGTTCAGCAGCAGAATATCTCCCCGGTATTCCTTTCCCTGCTGCAGGCAGCCATCCACATAGTGCGACGGCAAAATCTCGCGGATATCGCGACCAATCGTCGTGGCGGCCGACATGCGCAAAATTTTCGCCGCCGCCGGGTTAAACACCCTCACGATGTTGTCGCGATCCACGCTGATGATTCCTTCCATCGAATAATCAACCAGCACCTGAAACTGCTGGGTTTTTTCCTTCTCCAGCATCCGGGCGGCGGCCACCTTTTCCGCCTCCTGAAACGCAGTGCGCAACGCCGGGTCGCCGGAGGTCAAAATGAGGGTATGCAACCCGTTCGCAGCGGCCAGGCGCGCCGTCATGTTCCCGCCGATGACAATGTCCACCTTGTCCGCCGCCGCCCGTCGCACCGCCGCCGGTATATCTTCGCCGGTTCCCAGTCCATAGATCAAAAGATGTAAATCAAGCAATCGGGAGAAAAGCTCAATATCATACATCATATTTTCAAACGCCAGAACGGCAATTCGCGGATTCTCCTGGCCGGTGATCCGTTTGGCGTCAATCAGTGCCTGCGCCAGATCCGGCCCGGTAATCGGAATTTCGATAACCGGCGTCCGAATTCCCGATTTTTTTATCATGGCGGCTGTGCCGCCGCGAGATACAATGGCATCGATCCCTTCACCCTCACAACGGCGGGCAATGGCTACACCATCGCTCAGGCTGGCCTGATAAATTTCAACTCGCTGTTCCATCCCGAGATCGGTGATGATCCGTCGGCCATTCTCGCACAGTTTTTGGTTCGGGGCGATAAAAACAATCCGTGGCACGTGGCTTCCCCTTTCGTTCGCAGCTTGCTATATAGGCAATATTCCATAAATTCCATCCGGTTTCCTGCGTCGACAAATGAAAATTAGCCAAAAACGGATATAAAAAAGACCGGGGAATCCCGGTCAGAGAAGCATTGCCGGCAATGGCGCGCATCAGGAATCCTGTTCCGCCGATTTTACCGGCGTTCGCAGCAGCATGGCCAGCGCGCCGGCCATGATCGCGCAGGCTATGAAATACGTGAACAGGACCGAATAATCGCCGAACCGGTCCAGCAACATGCCAGCCAGGAGCGGCGCCAAAAAACCGCCGATATTGCCGCCGGAATTCATGAAGGAAATGCCCAGCGGATAGATGCCGCGGGAGGAAAGCCGTATGGGATAGGTCATGAAACCAAGGGGTGTCAGTCCCACAAAAAAACCAAAGAACAGCAGCGTGCCCAACTGCCAGACCATTGCCGCCGGAGAATTGG
>DCTI01000117.1:2740-3139 GCA_002329525.1 Negativicutes bacterium UBA1444 | reverse complement strand
TATTATCTTTACCCAGAAGCTGAAGGATTGGGTAGTTTTAAATTATGGATGAATCGCGGCTTGACTTATGAAGCGAATGTCATGGCGCGTGACGACATAAGCATAACCAAGCATGGCTTAAAAATCCCTGTGGATGTATCGGATTATACTGAATTTGTTGCGAAAATGAAGCTCCATGAACAAGAGTTTAAGAAGGTGTTTCTTAAATTGTATCAAAATTCGCATTTACATAAAGCTGTGCTACGACATTAGGGAATTACTGATAGAAATCTCAATATTCCCGTTTGCCGTGTGCACACCCTATGCACACCCCAAAGTTACCGTTTACCGAGTGCAAAGCGTAATACTCCTATATGCCCCCAGACGGGGCTTTTCCTTTGCACTCTACAAACGGCAGAA
>DCTI01000117.1:0-2679 GCA_002329525.1 Negativicutes bacterium UBA1444 | reverse complement strand
CGAACCCCTGTCCAAAAGCATCGCCACATGGCTTTCTCCGAGCGCAGTCAGTGATTTAAATTTTGCAGTTCCAGCGCCCACTGACAGGCTCCGGTCCCACTATCCCAGAAAAGTTTCCCTATCAGCCCTCTGGGAGTCAGGCTTTAAGGTATCCCGCATTGTGACGCCCTGGTCCCCTGCCGCGGGAAGGGCGGGGGCAGAACGTTAGCAGGTTAAGCTGCTAAAGCGTATTCGTTGTTTGCAGTTAGCTGTTTCCACCGTATTTCGGGCTGGTGGGATCCCGGCTCGCTTACCATGCCACAACTGCCCCTGTCGAAACCAGTACGCCCCCGTATAGGGTCGTCGGTTGGCAAAAACGAATCGCAACATGTTCACACTATTATTATAACATAGCTGATGTTGAAGGAGAAGGGGAGGGGGATCAGCTGCCTATTGCCGTTGCCGGTCCCGCAGCGTCCGCTCGACTTCGCGTTTGGCGTCCTTTTCCGCGGCAGACTGTCGTTTGTCATACAGGTCTTTGCCGCTGGCCAGCGCCAGTTCGACTTTGGCCAGGCCGTGCGACAGGTAAATTTTCAATGGCACCAAAGTGTAGCCTTTTTCCCGGGTTTTACCCAGCAGACGCAGGATTTCCGATTTGTGCATCAGCAGTTTGCGATTGCGGCGGGGCTCATGGTTGAACCGGTTCCCTTGGTCATAGGGGCTGATGTGGGCGCTGATGAGAAAGAGTTCGCCATTCTCGATCCGGGCGTAAGAATCGGTCAGGTTGGCCCGGCCGCCCCGGAGCGATTTGATTTCCGTACCGGTCAATACGATGCCGGCCTCGAAGGTTTCGTGAATATGATAGTCGTGCCGCGCCCTACGATTTTCGGCGACGATCTTTATGCTTTGATTTTTTGCCGGCACTGGGTTTCACCTCTGTCTTTTTTCTGCGGGATTTTTGTTCCGGGGGAGCCTGTGGCTGTGAACGCTTTTGAGTGGATTTTGCTTTGCCGCTGGACGATTTTTGGGTTGGCTTCGCCTGGCCTGGGCCGGGAACCAGGGAAAAATCCAGCGTCCGTTCCGCCGGGTTGGCGCGCATGAGGCGCACCGTCACGGCGTCGCCGAGCCGGTAGCGCTTTTTCAGGCGCTCGCCAAGCAGGCAGTGCTGATCTTCCACGTAACGGTAGTAATCGTCTTCCAGCGCCGTAATATGAACCAGGCCTTCGACGCCGTTTTCCAGTTCGACGAAGAACCCAAAGGCGGTGACCCCGGCGATGATGGCCGGGAATTCCTCACCGATATACTGTACCATATATTCCGTGGTTTTCATATCGACGGATTCGCGTTCGGCTTCCGTAGCGGCCCGTTCGCGATCGGAAGAGTCGGCGGCGATCTGGGGCAGCAGTTTCAGGAGCAGTTCCCGCCGCTCGGGTGACAATGGACCGCGGAAGGTTTCGTTCAACAGCCGATGGACGATTAAATCGGGGTAGCGACGGATGGGAGAGGTAAAGTGGGTGTAATATTTCGCAGCCAGACCGAAATGACCAGCGTTTTCAGCTTCGTAGCGGGCCTGTTTCAAAGAGCGGAGCATGAGGGTGGAGACCATTTTTTCCTCCGGTCGGCCCGCCATCCAGGCCAGAGCCTTCTGCAGGTCCATAGGTCGGACTTCCGTCCAGGCGCCGATATGTTGCCCAAAACTGCGGAGCAGATCGGCCAGCTTCACCATTTTTTCCGGATCAGGATCGGCGTGGACACGATAGACTAACGGCACGTTGCGCCGGTCCATGTGTTCGGCGACCGTTTCGTTGGCGGCCAGCATGAACTCTTCGATGATCGATTCGGCGATGGTTCGCAGTCGTTTTTCAATGCCGATAGTGCGACCCTGCTCATCGAGAAGGACTTTGATTTCGGGCAGGTCAAAATCGATGGCGCCGCGCCGCTGCCGCTTTTGGCGCAGGATGGCGGCAAGTTGTTCCATGGACTCCAGCATGGGCACCAACGGCGCATATTGTTCGCGCAGCTCGGCGTCAGCTTCGGCGAGAATGCGTCGGACAATGCGATAGCTGAGGCGGGTGCGCACCCGGATGACGCTGGAATATATTTCGTATCGCTTGACCCGTCCGTCCTGATCGATATCCATGGAGACCGAAAGCGTTAGGCGGTCTTCGCCCT
The DNA here is from genome assembly GCA_002329525.1 of Negativicutes bacterium UBA1444. Classification (GTDB taxonomy): domain Bacteria; phylum Bacillota; class Negativicutes; order UBA1444; family UBA1444; genus UBA1444. Next base: position 528 of record DCTI01000117.1, on the reverse strand, counting down.
GGTTCAGGCTGCAGATCCCGTTGGAAAGACGATGCGGGAGCATCGGGATGACCCGGTCCACGAGATAGACACTGGTGCCGCGCTGACGGGCTTCCAGGTCCAACGGACTGTTTTCGGTTACATAATGGCTGACGTCGGCGATATGAACTCCCAGGCGGAACTGGCCATTCGCCAGTTGCTCGACATGCACGGCATCATCGAGGTCTTTGGCGTCTTCAGAATCGATGGTGACGATCGACAATTCCCGCAAATCCCGCCGCCCGCGCAATTCNNGTTCCGGAACGCGGTCGGCGGCCCGGGCCACGTTGGGCGGGAAGTCACGGGGCAACTGATGGGCGGCTATGACTGTCAGCACATCCACACCCGGTTCGCCGGCATGGCCGAGAATTTCGATGATTCTTCCTTCGGCGGGCGAACCTGCTTTTGGCCAGCGGGTGATTTCGACAATGACTTGATCGTTGGCACGAGCGCCGGCGGAGAATTTTTTGGGAATCAGAATTTCCGCGGCAATTTTGGCATCGGCCGGTT
>DCTI01000166.1 GCA_002329525.1 Negativicutes bacterium UBA1444 | reverse complement strand
GCCTGCACCTTGCCCCGGCCCACCGCCGCCGTAACCGTCCCGCCGTAATCCGTCACCGCGGTCAGAATGGATTCGTCCGCCGGAACCGCATGATAACTGTGGACAAAATACACATAGGCCGGCTGCGGAAGATCGGCGAACAATGGACTTGCCGCCCGAAACTCCAGGTTGTTCCAACCCATGTGCGGAATTTTCAAAGCCGGCGCGACAATTTTGCGCACCAAGCCCCTGAACACACCCAGGCCAGCCACTCCGGGATCCTCCTCACTGCCTTCGAACAGCATTTGCAGGCCCACGCAAATCCCCAGAAACGGCTTACCGGCGGCGATCACTTCGTGAACGACCGGCTCCAGTCCCCGCTGCCGCAAATTTATCATACAGTCGCCAAAGGCGCCAACCCCCGGCAGCACAACCTGATCGGCGCTGCGGACCTCTTCCGGGTCGCGGGTCACCGTCACGCTCGCCCCGACCTGTTCGAGCGCTTTGGCGGCGCTGTGCAGATTGCCCATTCCATAATCAATGATGGCGATTTTTCTCATATTGCCCATCCTTTATAGCATCCCCTTGCTGGACGGAACTCCCTGGACCCGCGGATCGATTTCCAGCGATTGAGCCAACGCCCGGCCCAGCGCCTTGAAAATCGCTTCGATCATGTGGTGACGGTTTTTCCCGTACAGTACCCGCACGTGCAGCGTAATGCCGGCATTCACGGCCAACGCCCGCAAAAACTCCTCCACCATTTCCACATCCAGTTCGCCCACGCGACCCTGCCCCAGTTCGGCATCAAACACCAGAAATGGGCGGCCGCTGAAATCCAGAATGACCTGAGCCAGGGCTTCATCCATCGGAACCAGGAACTGGCCGTAACGGCGAATGCCCCGTTTGTCGCCCGCCGCCTGCTGCAACGCCTGCCCCAGCACGATTCCGACATCCTCCACCGTGTGATGGCAATCCACCGCCAAGTCGCCGGTTGCCTGGATTTCCAGCGTAAACAGACCATGCTTGGCAAACAGTGTCAACATGTGGTCAAAAAAGCCGATTCCCGTAGCGATGCGGGACTCACCGGTCCCATCCAGGGCCACTGATACATTCACCCTGGTTTCCTGGGTCTGGCGGCTTACAAATCCTTCCCTGACAACCTCCGGCTTCTTGTCGCACATGGTTCGTGCTCCCTCCCTGTCACTCTTTCATTATATACTCGCAGGCTCTGCAAAACTCTGGTCTGTTCGCTCCGGGCGCCGACGGTGATGCGCAGACACCCCTTCAGCTCAGGAACGGACGAAAAGTCGCGCACGCCGATGTGGTTAAACGTCAAAATTTCTTGAAGCAGCTCCGGCTTCTCAACCCGGATTAGCAGGAAATTGGCCGCCGATGGAAATACTTCGACGGCTGGCAATTTATCAATGGCGCGGGCCATCTCTTCCCGGCGGCCGACCAGACCGGGAATCGCTTTCAGTACCAGATCCCGCTGGCGAAAACAGACCTCCGCCGCAGTCAACGAAAAGGCATTGTTGTGGTATGGCAGAAGCCGTTTGCCGATTGCCGCGCATATCTCCGGCGACGCCAGCAGATAGCCGGCACGGGCCGCCGCCAGTCCGTACGCTTTGGAAAAAGTACGGACCACCATCAGTTGCGGGAATTCCGCCAACCAGGATGTGCAAGAGGTTCCGTAAAACTCCATATACGCTTCATCCACGAGTACCGGACAAGGACATTGCTCGAGAATATTCCGCAACGACGCCGGCGGAATCACCGTCCCGGTCGGATTGTTGGGGTTGCATAAAATCAGCAGTTTGGCCCGGACTTGTCGTACCCTGGCCAGAATCGCCTTCGGCAGCAGTTCGAAGTATTTGGTCAATGGCGCCGCAACCGCCGGTGAATCGGCCATCGCCGCGTATACCGGATACATCGAAAAAGAAGGCCACTGATAAACCACCGGTCGCCCGGATCCGCCAAACGTGGCGCAAACGGCGGCAATCAGTTCGCTCGAACCGTTACCGACCAGCACCTGGTTCGCCGCCACCTGGTACGCATCCGCCAGCAACTTGCGCAGATTGGCTTCGCTCGAATCAGGATAGCGGGTTGATTCAACCTGTTTGAGCCGGGCCAGGATCTCCCGGCGAACCGGTGCCGGCAGTTGCCCGGGCCGCTCATTGGCGTCCAGCTTATAGAAGCAGACCGGGTCCGCCCCCATAGCCTCACCCATAAAATATTGCGGCAACCGATCCGTCCCCGGTCTAAACATTTTTATTTCTTCGCAGGGCGATCGCCCGGGCATGCGCCGACAAACCTTCCGCCTCCGCCAACCGCACGACAGCGGCGCCAACCGCCGACAGATCCGCCGGGGCGTACGCAATCAGGCTGGTGGTTTTCCGGAAGGTGTCCGCATTCAAAACCGATGCGTAGCGCGCTGTCCCGCCGGTCGGCAGCACATGGCTCGGACCGGCGAAATAGTCGCCGAGTGGCTCCGGCGAATAAGCCCCGAGGAATATGGCGCCGGCATGCCGTATGCCCGGCAACAGGGCCTCCGGCGTCTCCGTCAGGATTTCCAGATGTTCCGGCGCGGCGGCATTCACGCATTCCGCCGCCTGGTCAAGATCGCGAACCAGCAAAATCAGGCCCTGGCGCTCCAGCGCCGTTTGCGCGGTCGCTGCCCGCGGTAGCGTCGCCAGTTGCACCTGCAGTTCCTGTTCGACCTGCGCCGCCACAGTTTCACTGTCCGTGACCAGAATGCTGGAGGCCAGCTCGTCATGTTCCGCCTGGCTCAGCATGTCCGCCGCCACATAAGCGGCGTCGGCGCTGCCGTCGGCCACGATCATGATCTCACTCGGCCCGGCCAGCATATCGATGTCGCAATAGCCGTAGACGGCTTTTTTGGCCAAAGTCACAAAGATGTTGCCCGGTCCGACGATCTTATCCACCTTGGGTACTGTTGCCGTGCCGAACGCCAGGGCAGCAATCGCCTGCGCGCCGCCAATCCGGAAGATTCTATTCACACCCGCAATTTCGGCCGCCGCCAGCACCAACGGATTCACCGACCCGTCCGGGGAAGGCGGCACCATCATCGTCACTTCCCGCACTCCGGCCACTACCGCCGGAATCGCTGTCATCAGCACCGAGGAAGGATATGCGGCGGTTCCGCCCGGCACATAAATTCCCACCCGATCCAGCGGAGTTCGCCGCTGGCCTACCCAGGAACCCGTTCCGCGGGAACTGGTCCAGGGTCGGTCATTTTCCAGCTGTTCCTCATAAAAGCGCCGAATATTGGCGGCGGCCTGTTGCAACACATCGGCCAGCTCCGCCGGCAACGCCGCCATTGCCTGTTTCTTTTCGGCGGCCGTCACTTCCATCCCTGCCGCGGTCAGTGTCACTCCATCAATTTTCACCGTATATTCCAGAACGGCGTCGTCGCCCCGGCGCCGGATATCGCCGACAATGCGATCGACCAGTTGCTGCGGCGACAGCGCCTCGCCAAACGTCCTTTCGATCCGGGCTTGCACCTTTTCACTGATCACAATTTCGTCAAACGCCGGCTTCATCAACAACCGAACAATATCGGCGGTATCGGCGCCGCGCAGATCCACTCTTTTCAACTTTGCGATTCCTCCTCCTGCAGTGTCCGGAGTTCCTCCACCATTTGGTGGATCCGTTCGAACTTCATTTTAAAGCTGACCCGGTTGGCGATGAACCGGGCCGTCGCCCGATGCAAATGCGCCACCTCCAGCAGATGATTCTCTTTCAGAGTCCGCCCCGTCTCCACGATATCGACGATCATCTCGGCCAAGCCCACCATCGGCGCCAATTCAATGGACCCGTTCAATTTGATGATCTCCATCTGGATGCCGTTGTTGAGGAAAAACTGCTCCGCCACCCGCGGATATTTCGTAGCCACCCGCAGATGGGCATAGTCGCTGAGTTTCTCCCGCCGCAACGCCGCCGGCACGGCCAGCATCAGACGGCACAGGCCGAATTTCATGTCCAGAAGCTCGTAGACATCCTTGCTTTCCTCCAGTAACACATCCTTGCCGATAATCCCGATGTCCGCTGCGCCATATTCGACATAAGTCGGCAAGTCCATCGGCTTGGTGATGATGAACTGGATTTTTTTCGTTTCGTTGACGATCACCAGTTTCCGGGAATTTTCGGACAATCCCTCGGCCGTATAACCGAAACGGGCCAAGCGGTCCGCCGCCGGCTGAAATAATTTTCCCTTGGGCAGGGCAATGGTCAGCATGTCTTTATCGGGAGACGTCACATTCATTCCTCCTGTGTCAGTCAACTTAATTCTTTAGTTATTTAAAGCGTTAACATGTTAATTATCCTACCATACTTTNNAATCCATCTCCCTGATAAAAACCGCGGTAGGATTTTGACAAACGGCAAAGAATAAGTAATAACGGAACAAAGATGGAGGTCAGATCGCCAAAACCGATTTGACGGACAGGAGGAAGATCATGATCGCTGCACCGAAAATTCTTATCCTCAATCCCATTTCCGACCGCCAGAAGTCGTTCATCACCCGGGTCGCCCCTGCCGCGGACATCATCACCGCGGAACTCAGGGATGCCGCCGGCCCCATGGTCAATTCCGACATTTTGGTCGCCTGGGGGTTCAACAACATTCGGCCGTTTTACGGACAGGCGAAATCGCTTCGCTGGATCCATGCCCTGACGGCCGGCGTGGAGGCCCTGATTTTCCCTGAAACGCAGCAAGATCCGGTTTTGATCAGCAACTCCAAGGGAATCCACGGTGTCCCCATGGCCGAGCATGTTCTCGGACTGATGCTGAGTTTCACACGCCGCCTGCCCCAACTCTACCGCCAGCAACTTCAACATCAGTGGAAGCGGCCGCCGCTCGGCGAATTGCAGGAAATCAACGGCAAAACCATGGCCATTGTCGGGCTGGGCGCCATCGGCCATGAAATCGCCAAAAAGGCCAAAGCCATGGACATGCGCGTCATCGCCGCCAAGCGGGAAATGACGCAGGAGCCGTTCGTTGACCGCCTGTATCGGCCTGAACAGCTCCTGGAAATGTTGTCTGAGGCTGATTTTGTGGTCGTCACCCTGCCACTCACCGACGCCACCCAGAATCTGTTCGGCCGCGAACAGTTCGCCGCCATGAAACCAACCGCGTTCTTCATCAACGTCTCCCGCGGCGGCGTGGTCCAGGAGGATCAGCTCATTGCCGCTCTGCAGGAAAATCGTCTGGCCGGAGCCGGCCTGGACGTGTTTGTCGAGGAACCGTTGCCGGAAACCAGTCCGCTCTGGGATCTGCCCAACGTTCTGATTACCCCGCATCTTGCCGCCATTTCGCCGGTTTATCTGGACCGGGCCCTGCAGTTGTTTGCTGAGAATCTGGCCGCATTTATGGCCGGGCGTCCGCTGCCTACGCTCATCGACAAGCAGCGGGGCTACTAATCGATATACAGACAGCGTTCGCAGCCGCGAAGTTTGCTCTCCCGTTCCGCCGTCGCGCGGCTTTGCTCCTGCAGGCCCAGTTCGGCGGTTTCACCTTCGTCCCGCAACCGTTTGACGGCGGCGATGGCCTGGGGCAGTTTTCCTTCTGCCCAACCGACATATACGCCCCGGGCAGAGCGGACCGTGTCCAGTCCTTGCCGCTCCAGGGCGAGCAGAACCCGTTCGATGCCGAGGGCAAAACCGGTTGCCGGCTGTTCCCGGCCAAAGAATCCCGCCATTCGGTCATACCGGCCGCCGCCGCAGATCGGGTAACCCAGGCCGGCGGTATACGTCTCGAACACCATCCCGGTGTAATAATCAAAATCGCGGATGATCCCCAGGTCAAACATGACATGGCGATCAATTCCGTACTTCTCCAGCAGCTGGTAGATATCAGCCAGGTTGTCCAACGCCGCCTGGCTGGTTTCGTTTTTCACCCGGCGGCGCACACTTTGCAACATGTCCAGTTTCCCATGCAGCATCGGCAGTTGCTGCAACAGATCGCGGCTGCCTGGCTCCACCCGGCATTCCGCCAATAGTTCACCCAACCCGACCATATTGCGTTCCACCAGGGCCCGTTTCACCTTATGGCCCAACACCGCATCCAGTTCGGCTTCCGCCATGATACCGCTGATGAAGTCAACCTGCCCCAGGCAAACCTGGAAATCGACCAACCCCGCCGCCAGCAACGATTCGACCGCCAGCGCCACCACCTCCGCATCGGCGGCGATGCCACCGGCGCCGAGCAATTCCACGCCCGCCTGGTAAAATTCGCATTGCCGGCCGGCTTGCGCCTCCTCCTGCCGGAAAACATTGGCCAGATAAAACAGCCGCAAGGGCAGGGGGGACTCTTTCAGCCGCATCACGGCCACCCGGGCGATCGGCGTCGTCATGTCCGGCCGCAGGGCCAGCATCCTGCCGCTCCGGTCAAAGAACCGGAACGACGAATCGTCCGCCGCCTCTGGCGCACTGGCTCGCAGCGTTTCATAATACTCGAAGGTCGGCGTGATCACTTCCTGGTACCCCCACGCCAAAAACAGCCGGGCCAGGTCATTCTCCACATCGCGCTTGCGGGCCGCGTCCAGCGGCAAAATATCTTTGGTTCCGTATGGAACCTGGGGAATATAATCATGTCGTGACATATTCATTTTCCTGCCTTCGCCTTTTCTTTTTTGGCAACCGGTTCGTTGTCGCCGAAGCGTTCCAGAACGATTTTATAACCATCCGCGCCATACAGCAGACAGCGTTTTACCCGGCTGATCGTCGCCGTGCTGGCACCGGTTCGCTCCACAATGTCATCATAGATGTGGCCGGCCTGAACCATCCGGGCCACCTCCAGCCGCTGCGCCATCGCCTTGAGTTCGCCGATCGTGCAGATATCTTCAAAGAACTGATAACATTCCTCTTCATTCTTCAGAGACAGAATCGCCCGAAACAGCTGATCCGTCAGCGGTTCCTTGAGTTTCGGATTTGTCGGCATGCTTTCGCCCTCCCTGTTGCGTTGATGAAGAATTCGGCATTTCCGCCGACAGTTCCTGCTTTATTTCTACATCTCTTTATATCACGAAAATGGTGCGACCAAAAGATGACAGTTTTTTCTTGACACTGCCCGCCCTGTTGTGTTAGCATACGGTACAACAGAATAAAACACTGAAGTGTTTTTCATCCAGAGTTGGCGGAGGGACTGGCCCAATGATGCCGCGGCAACCATCGCATGATGCGAAACGGTGCCAATTCCTGCAGGGAGTCATCCCGGCAGATGAAGAACGGCTTGTCTTGAATGCAACGCCTCTTTCATCTGTGAAGAGGCGTTTATTTTTTGTGCGAAAGGAGCAGGATTTTGTGATTCAACTCAACGATATCCATAAAACCTACCAGGGCGAAACCGGATCGCTGGAAGCACTGCGCGGTGTCAGCGTCCACGTCCGGGAAGGCGAAATATTCGGCGTCATCGGCAAAAGCGGTGCCGGGAAAAGCACCCTGATCCGCTGCATCAACATGCTGGAACGCCCCACCCGCGGCTCCGTGGTTGTCGACGGTGAGGAACTGACGTCCATGCCCGAGCGGCAGTTGCGGGAGTCCCGCAAAAAAATCGGCATGATCTTCCAACATTTCAATCTGCTGTCGTCACGGACCGTTTTTGACAACGTCGCTTTTCCGTTGGAACTGGCGGGAAAATCCGCCGCCGAAATAGCGGCTGCGGTGAACCCACTGCTGGAATTGGTCGGTTTGGCCGACAAAAAAAACCAGTATCCGGCGCAACTGTCCGGCGGACAAAAGCAGCGCGTCGGCATTGCCCGTGCCCTCGCCAACAACCCGAAAGTGCTGTTGAAGCCACATCGGCGCTGGATCCGCAAACGACCCATTCCATTCTGGCTTTGCTGAAAGACATCAATCAGCGGTTCGGCCTCACCATCGTCATCATTACCCATGAGATGCAGGTCATCAAGGAAATCTGCGACCGGGTGGCCGTCATCGAAAACGGCCTCATCATCGAGGAAGGTTCGGTGGTGGACCTGTTCGTGCGGCCGCAGGCGCCGACGACGAAAGAATTTATCCGCACCATCGTCAATCATGACATGCCGGACGTTTTCTCGGAAATCCAGTTTTCGCCGGTCCCGCTGCCCGGCAGCAGCCTGATGTTGCGCCTCTCTTTTATCGGCGACAGCGCCAACGAGCCGATCATCGCCGGCCTGATCCGGCGGTTCAACATTGACGTGAACATCCTGTTCGGCAATATCGACCATCTGAAAAACACACCGTTCGGCACCCTGACGATCGAACTGTCGGGTGAAGACGGCGCCATTCAGGCGGCCTTGAACTATCTGAACGCCAAAGAACTGGGAATCGAGGTGATTGGCTATGTCGCCAGAAATGCTCGCGCTGCTGGCTGAGTCCTTGGGGGAAACCCTCTATATGGTAGGGGTTTCCGCCGCAATTTCCACACTGTTCGGTGTTCCGCTCGGGGTGGTCCTGGTCACCACCAGCCGGGGCCATATTCTCGAAAACCCCCTGATCAACCGAGTTCTCGGGGCAATTGCCAACGCCACCCGTTCCACGCCGTTCATCATCCTCATGGTGGCCATCATCCCGTTGACCCGCATTCTGGCGGGAACTTCAATCGGCACGAACGCCGCGATCGTTCCGCTGTCCATTGCCGCGATTCCCTTTGTCGGCCGGGTCGTGGAATCGTCGTTGCGGGAAGTCGATTACGGATTAATTGAAGCGGCCCAAGCGATGGGCGCTTCCCCGTTTCAAATCATCCGCCTGGTCCTGCTGCCGGAAGCCATGCCGTCAATTGTGCTGGGAATTACCCTGTCGGTAATCAGCCTCATCGGTTACTCCGCCATGGCCGGCGCCATCGGCGGCGGCGGGCTGGGCGACCTCGCGATCCGGTTCGGTTATCAGCGGTTCCGCGTCGATATCATGATCGCCACGGTGGTCATTCTGATTGCGCTGGTCCAGTTGGTTCAATCCGCGGGTGACTTTGTCTCACACCGATTGAATAAAAAATAAAGCAAGGGGAGATCATTCATGCACATTGCCAAAAAACCGTTGGCCCTCATTCTTTGCCTCCTGTTCGTGATCGCTCTGACGGCGGGATGCGGCGGCAAAACCGAACCGGCCAAGCCCGCGGCGGCGCCGGCTGCGGACAAACCTCTGAAAGTCGGGGTAACCCCTGGCCCGCATGCGCAAATCATGGAAGTGGTCAAGAAAGTGGCCGAAAAAGACGGCCTGAAGATCCAAATCGTCGAATTCAGCGACTATGTCCAGCCGAACGTCGCCCTGAACCAGGGAGATATCGACATCAACAGCTTCCAGCACCTTCCCTTCCTCGAAAATATGGTGAAAGACCGCAAGTACGACCTCGTCATGCTGGCCAAGACCTTCACTTTCCCCATGGGCATCTACTCCAAAAAAATCAAAAACATTAAAGACCTCAAAGACGGCGCCGTTATCGCCATGCCCAACGATCCCACCAACGGCGGCCGTGCGCTGTTACTATTCGAAAAAGCCGGCCTGATTAAGCTCAAACCCGGCCTCGGCCACAAAGCCTCCGTGGTCGACATTGTAGAGAATCCCCGCAAATTCAAAATCCGGGAACTGGAGGCCGCTCAGATTCCCCGGACCCTGGAAGACATGGAAATCGCCGCCATCAACACCAACTATGCCATGTCGGCCGGCCTGGTCCCCGCTAAAGACGCCCTGATCCTGGAAGATTCCAGCTCACCGTACGCCAACATCCTGGCCGTCCGGGGCAAGGACAAGGATAATCCGTTGTACAAGAAATTCCTCAAGGCCTATCAATCCGAAGAAGTCAAAAAGTTTGTCACCGAACAGTTCAAGGGATCGGTCATCGTCGCCTGGTAACTGTAATATTTTGCAAAGAATATTGCAAAAATTTAATTTCTCCGTTATACTGTAACCAAAGGGTAGGCGGGGGATGAAAAGCAAAAAGGTAGTCCCGTAACAACTACCTGAAAACCGGCCCAGTCCGGAAGGGGTGATTCCATTGAAAGGATCAATGGAGACCGAACCACAACAGAATAAACGGTTCAGACAGTGCAGTGAGGCACTGTAGGGTACAAAACGAGTTTGTACCGCGAGGAGTTCAGTGGTTGCGACCCTGACTCCGACGACAACAAAATATAAATATAAAAGGGACGGTTTCCGCGGAAACCGTCCCTTTCCATATCCGAATGCCCGCCAAGTATTTATCACTTGAGTTTTGAAACCCGGACTGTGGGAATGGAGATAAGCGGAGGTTAAGCGAAGCGTCGAAGCGTTCTCCCATCCCACTGTCCGGGCTGCGCTCCCGGCTGGTTCCGTAATATCGCGCAGATCCATTCTCATTGGCCCGGTTCCGGCTTACTCCGGCACTGTCGGCAATAACCGTAGACTTCGAATTGGTGGCTGACCGGGGTAAAACTCTGTTCCGCCATGAAGGAAGAAATTTCGGGTCCCACCGGGCACCAGGGGACTTCCGTCGTTTTGCCGCAAGTCAGGCAAATCAGGTGATGGTGATGGATGTGGCCGGCCAGCTCAAATCTCGCCTTGCCATCGGCCAGCAGGGTTCTTCGTACCAGGCCCTGCTGAGAATAGTTCTGCAGGTTTCGGTAGACCGTGCCCAAGCTGACATTCGGATATTTTTCCCGAACCCTGCCATAGACTTCCTCAGCAGTCATCAGCTTCCGGCAGGCCTGCAGCGCGTCGAGGATTGCCTGTTTTTGTAAAGTCAGACGGGTTCCTGATGGTTTCTGCCCGCTGTTCATCCCTGAGTTCCTCCTTGTTTGTGCGAACCGACTTTCAGCAACGAAGTCAAGGCATACGTTCCCACGGCAACCAAAACAATCGAGGCGCCCGAAGCCAATCGCACCGTGTAGGAAAACCAAAGGCCGCTGAGACAGAACACAATCCCCAGTAAAACTGAAATCGCCATGATTCTTTTCATATCATAGGAAAACTGTTTGGCGATCGCTGGCGGCGCCGTCAGCAGGGCAATGACCAGAATGATTCCCACCACGCGGATCAGAATCACGACAGTGACCGCGACGAGCACAAACAGCAGATATTCCAGCAGACGCACCGGTACGCCGGCCACGCTGGAAAACTCCTCGTCAAAGATATAGGCTTTGAATGCCTGAAACAGGCTGCAGACTGTCAGGACCACCAAAACATCCAGACCCAGAATCAATTTCAGGTCGGCCCGGGATACCGCCAGAATATTGCCGAACAGATAGGAAGCCGTATCCGGCGGGTATCCCGGCGTCAGGGCAATAAACACAACGCCCATGGCCATTCCCAATGACCAGAACATACCGATCAGCAAGTCCGAATCGGTCATGGCCCGGCGCTTCACCGCCGCCACCGCGACAGCGGCAACGACGGATACCCCCAGGGCGGTCAGGATCGGCTCCACCTTCAGAAAGTAGCCCAGGCCGATGCCGCCAAAGGCGGTATGAGCGATGCCGCCGCTCATCATCACCAGTTTTTTTTCCATGATGAAGGTCCCGATGATCCCGCAGGCGATACTCGCCAAAACAGCCGCCATAATGGCATTCTGCAAAAAATTGTACTTAAAGATTGCTTCGATCACAGCGTGCCCTCCTCATGCCCGCGCAACACCCGGTGCGGCACGCCGTGCGCGATGAGATCCACCGGACAGCCGTAGACTTTTTCCACCAGACCGGGTTCCAGCTCGGTCCGGCCATGATAGTATAGTTGCTGGTTCAGGCAGGCGATTTTATCGATGTTTGAGGACACGGCGCTCAGGTCGTGCGTCACAATCAGGATCGTCATGTCCCGGTTCAGGTCCTTCAAAACCTCATAAATCCTAGTCTTGGAGGCCGAATCCACGCTGGCGGTCGGCTCGTCCAGAATCAGGATATCCGCGCCGCGGTAGAGCACTTTGACGATCTCGACGGTCTGCTTTTCGGAGACGGACATGTCGTAAATCTTCTTGTTTGGGTCGATCTCAAAGCCGTATTTGTCGCAGATCTTCCGGATATCCTCCGCGACGGCGTTCCGGTTGAGATCGCCTTTGCTCTTCAGGCCGAGCACGATGTTTTCCGCTGCGGTAAAGACGCTGATCAGCTTGAAATGCTGGTGCACCATNNCGCTGCTTAAGGTCGGCAATCTCCAGACGCTGCAGCACCGAATCCACCACCGCATAATCCGCCGCGGTATAACGGACGCACCAGGGACTTCGGCCAGCCAGCCGCCCCATCAGTACCACTTCGCCCACACTGATCGGAAAACGGCGGTCAAACCGGGAAAATTGCGGTACATAGCCGATGTTGCGGCGGG
>DCTI01000061.1 GCA_002329525.1 Negativicutes bacterium UBA1444 | reverse complement strand
GAAATGTTACTGAGAGTCGGCGTGCCGATGTTGCAGGCCTATAATCTGTATAATTCGCGGGAATGGTGGCAAAACGGTTTTGCCGGGATGAGCGCCTCCGAAATATCTTATGGAATCGCCATGCCCGAATTTGACGGCATCCTTCACTCTGTGCCGATGTCGACGCGGGAAGAGACGGAAAACGGTTCGCATGAACGGCAGCCGTTGCCGGAGCGGATCGATATGTTGGTGCGCAAGGCGAAGAAATGGGCGATTTTGCGGCATAAACCAAACGCGGCGAAAAAGGTCGGAATTGTGTTCCACAACTATCCGCCGACCAATTCCAATATCGGCAGCGCTTCCTGCCTCGATTCGCCGGAGAGCGTCCGGCTGTTGCTGGCGGAGATGATTCGGCAAGGGTATTCGGTGGATCATGTGCCGGAGAACAGTCAGGTGTTCATGGAAGAACTGATCGCCCACGCGACGAATGACCGACGGTTCATTACGGAGAAGCAGATTCGCGAGGCGGACGGCAAATTGACGGCGGCGCAATATCGCCGGTATTTTGATGGACTGCCGGTGGAGACACGGGAACAGCTGACGCGCGATTGGGGCGAGGCGCCGGGGCAGGTATTCAACTATGACGGGGCTTTGCTGATTCCCGGGATGTTGAATGGCAATGTTTTCATTACCGTTCAGCCGCCACGCGGTTTTGGGGAGGATCCCGGCAAGATATATCATTCGCCGGACTGTGCGCCGACGCACCACTATATCCNNTGGATCCGGGATGTATGGCAAGCCGATGTGGTCATTCACGTGGGAACGCATGGTTCGCTGGAATGGCTGCCTGGCAAAGGGGTCGCCATGTCGAATGGCTGCTATCCGGAAGTTGCCCTGGGTGATTTGCCCAATATTTATCCCTACTGGATCACGTGCGTGGGGGAGGGAATCCAGGCCAAACGGCGCAGCGCTGCCTGCCTGATCAGTTACCTTTCTTCGCCGATGAGCGTGGCTGGCACTTATGAGGAATTGGCCGAACTGGAAAAACTTCTGGAAGAATACTGCCACTTCAAACAAGATGCGGAAAACACGCCGATGGGGCAGCTCGAAGAATTGATTCGCAGTAAGGTGAAGGAGGCGAACCTGGAAGAAGATGTGCCGGAAGCGGCCGCGAAGGATTTTGACGAGTATGTCGGCAACCTGCACGTATTTTTGACCGACATCAAAAACATGCAGATGAAAATCGGCCTGCATACGCTGGGCTGCCCGCCGGAAGGCGAACAGTTGACGGAGTTTTTGCTGGCCTTGACCAAACTGGACAACGGCGATACTCCTTCGCTTACCCAAACGATTGCCGGGATGTTTGGTTTCGAATACTACGAGTTGTTGGAAAACAGCGGCAAGATGTTGCCTGACGGCAGCAAAACCTACGGGATGTTGATTGACGAAATCCGTGAAAAGTGCCGGGAAGTCATACTCCTACTGACGGAAAACGATTTTGACGCCTCGCGGGTTGACGAAGTGTGGTCAATTCCCTGGACGGAACGCTTGACCGGCGAAATCCGGGAGCGCTTCCTGCAAGTGTGCGGGCGCATTTGCACGCATATGGCGCCGGCGCTGTTTAATACAACGCTGGAAATGACCAATCTGACGGCCGCCATGTCAGGGGCGTACGTCGAACCGGGTCCCTCCGGAGCGCCCACCAGCGGCGGTGCCGATTNNCCGACCGGCCGGAATTTTTACAGTATTGATCCGCAATGCCTGCCCACGCCGGCGGCCTGGGAAATCGGCAAGCAGATGGCGGAGGATGTCATTGCACGCTATATCGCCGAAGAAGGGAAATACCCGGAAAGCGTTGGCATTATATTATGGGCGACCAGCAATTTGCGGAATCATGGGCAGTGTGTGGCGGAGTTCCTTTATTTGATGGGGTTGCGCCCGGTTTGGCAGAAAGTCAGTTTGCGGGTGGTCGACATCGAAGTGATTCCGCTCGCGGAGTTGAAGCGCCCACGGGTGGACGTTACCGGTCGGATCAGCGGGTTGTTCCGGGACAGCATGCCGGCGTCGGTCACTTGGCTGGATAAGGCGGTCGGCATGATTGCGGCGCTGGAGGAGAGCCCGGAGGAAAACTATATCCGTAAACATGTGCTGCAGGAATCGCAGGAGCTTGCAGAAAACGGCATGGAGGCCACGGAGGCGTGGCGGCAGGCATCGTACCGGCTGTTCGGCGATCCGCCGGGAGCGCACGGCGCCGGAGTGGGGGCCTTGATGGAAGCGAAAAACTGGGATAACATCGATGACATCGCCAAAGTATACGTCCGATGGGGCGGACATGCCTACGGGGCAGGGTCCGAGGGGACGTATATGCCGGAGCGGTTCAGCCGGCGGATGCAAACCATGGACATTACGCTGCAGAACGTCGATCACCGGGAATCCTCGATGCTCAGCGGCGACGACTACAATTCCTACCGGGGCGGAATGGTGGCGGCGGTTCGCAGTATCAAGGGTTCGATGCCGCGAAATTATGTCAGTGACAGTTCGGATCGCAGCAAGGTATTGTTGCGCAGCCTGGACGAAGAATTGAAACGCTGGTTCCGGGGCGAGGCGGTCAATCCCAAATATATTGAGGGAATGAAGAAGCACGGGTATAAGGGCGCCGGTGATTTGGCGACTTATGTGGCGGTGAGTTACCAATGGGACGCCACCAGCGATATCATGGAAGACTGGATGTATGAAAAGTACGCTGAAAAATACGCGTTTGATCCGGCCATGCAGGAATGGATGAAGGAAGTGAATCCCTGGGCTTTGCATCGGATCGCCGAAACCTTGCTGGAGGCGGATCAGCGAGGACTGTGGAGGGCCAAGCCGGAAACGAAGGCGGAGTTGCAAAAACTGTATCTGGAAATCGAGGGAGAGTTGGAAGGCCGCAGTGATGATTAATCATTGGCGGAAATGGTTGTCAGGTTTTTTGCTGCTCATGTTGGCCGCTGCCGCGACAGGCTGTGGCGGCAGGGCGTCCTCGTCGCCGCCGACGGATGCAAAGCCGGAAACCGCGTATACAGTGGTTGACGCCACTGGGCATACCTTGCGGCTGAATGGAAAACCCCGCCGGATTGTATCGCTGACATTGGGCACGGATGAAATTCTGCTGGATATGATCGGACCGGAACGAATTGTTGCATTGACCAAATTCGCCCATGATCCCGGCATATCCAACGTGGTGGCGAAGGCGGCGAAGGTCCGGGGAAAGATCGTCGATGTCAATGTAGAGGCTGTATTGAGCCATCAGCCGGATTTGGTGATTGCCGCCGACGTCATGTATCAGGATGTGTATCGAACATTGCGGGATATGGGCGTTCCGATTTATGTCTATAACAATATCCGTTCGGTCGACGATATTCGTCAAGGCATCGAATCGGTGGGGCGGGCCGTGGACGAGGCGGCCGCGGCGGATATTCTCGTCCGAAAAATGGATGCGACTTTGGCGGCGGTCCGGCAGCGGGTCACGCCGATCCCGTCCTCACAGCGGCAAACCGTGGTATGGCTGTCCGCCATGGGAATGCAGGGAGGCAAGGGCGGCTTGTTCGACAGCATGTGCGAACGGGCAGGGGTCATCAACGGTGCGGCGGCTATCGGGTTGGGGAAAAATGATGTATTGTCCAAGGAAAATATCATTCGGATTAATCCGGACATACTTCTGATGCCGACCTGGAGTTATGAGGGCAAAGTGGATCTTGGCAAATTCCGTGCGGAAGTGGCCGACGATCCGGCTTTGCAGACGCTGAAAGCGATCCGGAATCAACGTCTGCTTTCGGTTTCCGATCAGTATATGTATTGTTCGTCCCATTACATTGCCGATGGTGTGCGGGCGCTTGCGGCGGCGGCCTATCCGGATCGTTTTCGGAAAGAATGATGCAAGAAATGGAGAGAGTTGAGGATTGACGGTTTCGGCGGTAACGATCGAGAATCTGGTCAAACAATACAATGGGCAAACAGTGATCAATGATTTGACGCTGACCATTCCCCGTTTCGGCATCTTTGGCCTTCTGGGCCCCAAT
>DCTI01000034.1 GCA_002329525.1 Negativicutes bacterium UBA1444 | reverse complement strand
GGACGCAAAAGTCGGACGCAAAAGCCGGACGCAAACAGAAAAACGGTGGAGGCGCAAAATAATATAGTTGCGTTTGTTTTGGCTCAGGGAGAGATTACGGTGGCTCAGGGAATGGAGTTGTTAGGACTGGGCAAGTCGCGAACGTCAGAATTATTGAGCGGAATGGTGCAAGCCGGTATTTTGGCCAAGCGAGGTATTGGCAAGGCAACTTGTTATGTACGGGGTTCAGCTTCGCGCTGATAAGGAAGACTGCATTGAAAAATGAGCTGTGTTGAAAATCGTTTCAGCGCAGCTCATTTTTCTATCGTGTGCAGGGATGATCAGAGTTCTTGCTCCCAGTCATGGGCAGGATATTGGCGTATGGAAAACGAATGAGTGTACGGGATCATACTTTGAAACGCACATCCGGACTCATTTTCAATGATTTGGGAGCAGGCGATTATGCAATTATACGGGATCATTCGCAACCCGCAATTTTTTTCGCTGTTATCTTCGCCCAACCGGGAGATCTATGCGGAGGCTCTGTTTGTCGTGTACCGATGTTACAAACAGGAGTTTTTGATCCAACGCGATGACCTGGTCAACCGGATGGTTGCCACGCTGGAGAACCGGATGTTCGAGTTGGCCGCGGAGGAGGGGGAGGAGATAGAAGACGTTTCCTTGTCCGGCCGGGCCCACTGGCTGGTTCGCCGGTTGCTGAAGACCGGCTGGATCGAGTTGGACCCATTGGCGCATACGGTGGATGAGTATGTGGCAGTTCCCGACTATAGCGTGAAGATCCTTCAGGTGTTATATGAAATCAGCGAGGATCAGCCGAAGGAATATAATTCGCTGGTGTACTCGACGTATTCGAACTTGAGCAAGGCGCAGGAGGAACAGGGCGAGTTCCTGGCTGAAGCGCTGCTAGCCTCCTACAGCATGACCGATCGCTTGGTGGACAGTTTGAAGAGTCTGCTGAACAATATGCGCAGTTATTATCTGATGCTGCAGGAGCAGGCGGAAGTGCGGGAAGTGCTGCGGGAACACTTCGACCGTTATCAGGTGCTGATTTCGGATAAAATTTATCATCCGTTGAAAACGTTCGACAGCGTTCCCCGATTCCGCACCCGGATTCTGACGATTTTGCGCGATTGGCTGGCCGATGGCCGGACCATTGAAAAGATTCGGAATCAGTTGGTGCGCAAGGGACGGTTCGCCGATGCCGCAACGGCGTATGACGAAACGTTGAAAATGGTCACGTTCATAATCGATCAATATGAAAAGATGGACCGGTTGCTGCAAGAGATCGACCGTAAGAACGCAGCCTATACCCGGGCTTCCGTCGAACGGACGCAGTATTTGCTCAACACCAACAGGGACGCGAAAGGCCAGCTGATCGAGATTATCAAGGCGTTGCCGCGCGTTAACCGAGCCTTGCCGGCAGCTGTCGGGGAAGATTTGCAAGCGGCGACCGGCCTGTTTGAGCAACGCTGGCTGGATTCCGATTCGTTGTACCGGGAACCGAAAAAACGGCAATTCGCCCAGGCGGAACCGCTTCGAGCCACAGACAGGACGGACCGTGAGGAATTTGAGGCGGAGTTCGATCAGTTGAAGAAGCGGGTCCGCGACAGCATGAGTGACAAGAAAGTGCTGGAGTTCATGCAGCGGCTGTTGGCCGGCAGGCCGGCGATCACGGCCCGACAGATTGAATTGGCGGTAACCGAGGATTTTATCAAGCTCATTCTCGGCGTGATCAAGTCGGACGAGAAGGGAATCCCGTACCGCATTGCGTTTGAGGAAGGGCATCTGCTGATCAACGGGTTCCGGATTCCGGAGATGAGGATTGAGCGCAGGGAAGGGAAAAAACATGTGGATGGATGATTACCAAAAGTTCAGCGACCGCGACAAGGAACAATTCACCCGCCTGGTCAATCTCCTGCTGGACAAAACCTTTTTGTTGCGGGAACGGGTGGACCCGCGGGAAAAAACATTGATCATCGACCGGGATTACCGTTTTCTGGAACGCTGTTTTTCCGTGTTTCAGGGTTATCTTGCTTTGGCGGGCTGGGAATTGAACCTAGATGGTCAACTGGGCGTGGCGGCGCTGTCGAACCTTTACGGAACCAACCGTTACAGGCTGAATAAATATGAGAGCTATTTTTTGCTGGTGTTGCGGCTGATCTATCTAGAGGAAAGCGAAAAGATGACGTTGCGGCGGGATGTGGTCAGCACCGTGCGCGATCTGCTGGAAAAAATGTCGTTGCTCAACCTGCTGGAGAAGAAGCTGGCGGACAAGAATCTCGCGGAAGGGCTTAGTACTCTGCGGGAGTTTAATCTGCTCGATAGAGTAGGCGGCGAATGGACGGATCCGGAGACGAAACTGGTGATTTATCCGTCGGTGCTACTCGCAGTCAGCGATGCACAAATCCAACAGTTGTACGAAAGGTCCCGGGACTGGGGCAATCCGCGGGAGGAGGCCATCGCTTTCGATGAAGATTCTGCAGCGACTCTTGCTGATTAACTGGCATTTGATTGTTCATGAGACCATCGAGCTGAAACGGCTGAATTTTCTTACCGGCAAGACCGGATCGGGAAAATCCACCATCATCGATGCTTTACAGGTGTTGGTGCTGGGAGATACCTCCGGCCTATATTTCAACAAGGCGGCCAATGAGCAGTCACGCCGCAGTCTGAGGGGCTATTTGCAGGGAGAAGTCGCTGAGAACGAGGCGGAGGGGGTGGTGTACCTCCGTCAGAGTAAGAATTTTTCCAGTTATATTGTGGGTGAGTTTTGGGATACCAAGGAGAAGAAAGGCTTCTGTCTGGGGGTCGTGTTTGACAGTTACGCCGACGGCGGCAAGGAAGAACACCGATTTTTTTATTTGAACGGGGAGCTTCCCGAACATCATTTCATTATGAACAAAACCCCGTTGGATATTCGAAGCCTGCGCGAGTGGGCCGTTGCCAAAGCGGGGCGCAACAATTTCCGCTATTTCGATTCGAACGCCACGTACCGCGAGAATTTCCGTCACTTGATGGGCGGGCTGGGCGAGAAGTTTTTTCCCTTGTTCCGCAAGGCGGTGCCCTTTTCGCCGATTATGGATATCAAGGATTTCATCGCCAATTTTGTCTGCAATGTATCCGGCAAAGTGGAAATCGAAGATATGCGGGAGAATATTCGCCACTACAAACAGCTGGAAGGCGAAATGGAACAGGTCACACGGCGAATCGAGTCTTTGCGGGGGATTGCCGCGAAGTTCACACAGTATGATGACGAGAATACCCGCCTATTGATGCATCGGTTTTTGGTCGTCCGGGCTGAGCTGGCGGAGGCCGATGTTGAGCTGACGGGCGCAGGGGAGCGGCATCGGGCGTGGAAACTGGATCTGGCAGCCATGGAACAGCAGCTGCATTCCCTGGAAGAACAGCGCGTCACGCTGGACCGCCGTTATCAGGAAGCCGTCAACGAGAAAGCCCGGTGCGAGGCCCAGCGGCAAAAAGAGTTTCTGGAGGAAAAGCTGCGGCAGTTTCGGGAAAAGCTGGAGGTGTTGCGTGACAATCAGGGTCGGCTGCATAGTCTGTTGCGCCAGTACGCGGCGGCGTGTGAAAAGCTGCGGGAGATGGCGGACGGGATGGGGGCTTATGGCGAGCGGTTGCGCGCCGATGCGGCGGACAGTCTGGATGAGGATTTCTGGCGGGGATTTCAGCGGGAATTCCAGCAGGCGCTGACGCAGGCGCGGGAAGAGTCGTTTCGGCTGAAAACTCTGCTGGAGCAGGGGCGGAAACGGATGGAAGAGTTGCGGGCGGACATCGCCCGGTTGCGGCAGGGAGTCAAAAGTTATGACAAAAATCTTTTGGATCTGGCGGCGGCCATAGAAGCGGAATTGTCTGGCGCCGGCCGCGCCGTTTGTCCCCGGATTTTCGCCGATGTGCTGGAAATCAGGGATCCCCGGTGGCGCAATGCGGTGGAGGGGTATCTGCATACTCAGAAGTTTAATTTGCTGATCGAACCGCAATACTTTGTTCAAGCGTTGCAGGTGTATGACCGGCTGAAATTCGAGCGGCATTTTTATGACATCGGCTTGGTGGATGTGGGAAAATTGAAGGAGCGAGTCCGGCCGCCCCGACCGGGGAGTCTGGCGGAGGAGATCGTTACCGACGATCCGAATGCCCGCGTTTATGCCGATTATCTTTTGGGCGGAGTCATGAAGGTGGAACGCGCGGCGGACCTGCGGAATTATCCGACGGCCATCACGCCGACCTGCATGTTGTACCGGGGGTTCGTGGCCCGGCAGCTTCATCCGGATCGCTATGCGGTCCCCTATATCGGCAAGAAGGCGGTGGAGGATCAGATTCGGATTAAGGAAGGATCTTTGCAGCGGGAGCAGCAGGAGTGTACCTTGCTGTCGTCCCGCTTCGCGACGTTCGAAATACTGGCGGGAATCGAAGCGTTGCGTGACGACGATCGGGAGCGCATTGGCCGTTATATCGCCGAGCGGAGCGAGTTGACGGCCCTTGAGCGGCAAATTCGGCAATTGACCGAGGAATTGGGGCGGCTTGATTTGACGAAGGTCTACGAGTTGGACGAAACCATCCGGGAACTGGAAAAACAGAAAGAGAGCCTGACGCGCCGCATCCGGGAGTTGGATGGGCAATATGCCGTGCTGGGAAACAATATCCAGACGTTGGGGCAGGAACAGATTCCGGCGTTGCAGCAAACCCTGCTCGCTCTGCAGGGAAGGATGCGGGAGACTTTTCCGGAAGAGTGGCGGAATCAAGTCGGCGAAATGCGGTTTTTGGCCGAACTGTCCCGTCTGGGCAATCCCGAGAAGGTTCGGGGAAACTTCTTGTCGCAACTTTCCCGGACCGAGAGTCAGCGGGAAGAGAAGTGGAAGGAACTGATGCGGCTGCGCAGCGATTTCAACCGCGATTTCCGGGCGGCTTTGGAGGTCACGGCGACCGTGAATGCGACGTGGACGGGTGAATTGAACCGCCTCGAGCAAACCTGTCTGCCGGAGTATGCGGAAAAGATCCGGAGCGCCAAAGACAAAGCGCAGAAGGAATTTCAGGAAGATTTCATCAGCAAGCTGCGCCAAAACATCGAACAGGTCAAGACTCAGATCGACGAATTGAATACTGCCCTGAAAGATGTGCCGTTCGGCCGCAGCAAGTATCGGTTCCGGGTGGCGGCGAACGCCGCTTACAAAGAGTATTACGATATGATTATGGACGAGATGCTGATGGAAGGATTCACGCTCTTTTCCAACGAGTTTCAGGACCGCTACCAGCCGGTCGTGGAGCAGCTGTTCCATCGGATCGTGGCCACAGCTGGGGCGGAGTTGTCGTCGGAACAACGTGAGGAGATGGAAAGAAATCTGTTGAAATTCACGGATTATCGAACGTATCTGGATTTTGATCTGCTGGACATAGACGAGGATGGACGGGAGTCACGCCTCTCGAAAACCATCAGCAAGAAATCCGGCGGTGAAACCCAGACACCGTTTTATATCGCGGTATTGGCTTCTTTTTTGCAGACGTACAGGGTGAATCAACAGAATCATAACAATACGCTGCGATTGATCGTTTTCGACGAGGCATTCAGTAAAATGGACCACCAGCGCATTCAGGAGAGTATCCGATTGCTGGCTGATATCGGGTTGCAAGTCATCATTGCCGCGCCAACGGATAACATTGCCGACATTGCGCCATTGGTGGAGCGAAATCTGTGCGTTACACGGATTCGTCAGCAAACGGTGGTGAAAGCGTTTGATCCGCGAGAAATGGAATGATGCCATGATGGAGAAGGAACTGCTGAAATTACTGCTGGACAAATATGAAAAAAGCCGGCATGCGACTGGCGAGGCGCGGATCCGGCGTCGGGTAACGGTCAAAACCTCAGAACTGTCCGGTTATCATCAGCGTGACATCGAATACCGCAAGTCCCTGCATCGGGCGGCGCTGCATCTGGAGCAGGCAGGCGTGCTGGCGATCGAGTGGGTGCCGGGCGAAACAGGGAACCTGATTCAGGCGCTGCACTTGACACTGGAGAAGGTGGCGGAGGCCTACCGGATTGCCGGCGAAAAACCGTCCGCCGACGCTCGGGAAGATTTGGGAAAGCGATTGGCGAATCTGGCGTTGCAGTTGCCTTGGGGGCGGGCGTTTGTACAGGATTGCCTGAAGGAGATTCAGGAAAAACAAAAATATCCCGCCCAACTGCCACGTGAACCGCAGAAGCTGGACTGGCTGCTGCGGGTATTGGCGGGGCTGGATGACAAGGGGCCAGAGGAAATGCTGGAGCGTATTTTCAGCAAGCGGTATCTGGGAAACAGTAAAATTTTCGAGCAACAGGTGCGTCGGCGCCTAACCGGAGTTTTACGGCGGTATGGGGAAGAACCGACGTTGGAAGAGGAGGATCTTCTCGCCGAGGCCGGGCTGGTGCGGTCGTCCAGTGAACTCTTGATCTGTGGGCCATTAAAGCTAACCATTCAAGGGAAACTAGCCGATTTGACACCGTTTGCATTTGGGATCGGTATTGGCACGGATACCTTGGAATCTTTGGAAATTGCATCGTGTGATTGCTCAACCGTGGTTTCGGTGGAAAACAAAGCGACGTTTCGCGAACTGGCTCGCGCCGGTCTTCCAGCCGGCGTATTTTTGATTTGTCTCGGCGGCTTTGCCGGGCCGGTGAAGCGACGGTTTATGGGTAAGCTCAAACATTTCCTTGACGGCGGCGTTTCCTGTTACCACTGGGGCGATATGGATTATGGCGGGATACGGATTTTTCAGCATCTCCGGCGGACCTGCATCCCCGACCTCCAGCCGTTGCTCATGGAGGCGTCGATATACCGGGAATTTTCTCATCTCGGCGAAGAGTACGACGAAACCTACCGGGTCAAACTTCAGACGTTGCTGCTGGACGACACTTTAGCCATTTTTCATGAGCTGTTGGGAATTATGCTGCAAGAGGGTCGAACACTGGAGCAGGAAGCAGTGCCGGTGACGCGGTTGTGGAATAGGATCGGTTAAAGAATTCACCAACATTTGCATGAGAAAAAGAATTTGTTGGTTCAGAAGTGAGGCGAACCCGAGACTTTCCCTTCGTTCAGATTGTGACTATAATTCAATTTGTAGGAGAGGTTCCATAAAAAAAGCAGATAGAGGGTGTTAACATGAAAAAAGTGATGATTTCGCCGAGCCGGTATGTGCAGGGAGCCGGGACCATTAAGGATCTCGGCGGCTATGTGAAAGGACTGGGCGCGAATCCGCTGGTGATTGGCGGCCGGCACGGTCTGGGCGGCGTGCGTGCGGAAATCGAGGACGGCTTTGCTGCAGCGGGGCTGACCGCCTGTTTCGAAGAGTTCGGCGGTGAATGCTGTCGGGCCGAGATTGACCGGATTGGCGCCATTGTCCAGGCAAAAGGTATTGATGTGATGGTCGGCGTGGGTGGAGGCAAAACCCTGGACACCGCCAAAACTGTCGCATATGTAGCCAAATTGCCGGTAGTGATCGTACCGACGATTGCCGCAACCGATGCTCCGTGTAGCGCCGTGGCCATCATTTACACTCCGGACAGCGTATTCGAATCCGTTCTGGTGCTGCCGAAGAATCCGGACCTGGTGCTGGTGGATACCGCGATCGTCGCCAAAGCGCCGGTTCGTTTGCTGGTGTCCGGAATGGGGGACGCCCTGGCGACCTGGTTCGAAGCGGATGCCTGCACCCGGGCGTTTGCCGCCAATGTTCCCGGTGGCGCGGCGACGGCGGCTTCGCTCACGCTGGCCCGGCTTTGCTACGATACCTTGCTCGAATACGGGCCTTTGGCGAAACTGGCCGTAGAAAAAGGAGTCGTGACCGAGGCGGTCGAGCGGATCGTCGAGGCGAACACTCTGCTCAGCGGGCTCGGTTTCGAAAGCGCCGGGCTGGCGGCAGCTCATGCGATTCACAACGGATTCACGGCCCTGCCGGAAACCCATTGTTGCTACCATGGGGAAAAAGTGGCTTTCGGCACGCTGGTGCAGCTGGTACTGGAAAACCGCCCACGCGCCGAACTGGAAGAAGTATTGTCTTTCTGCGGGGAAGTCGGGTTGCCGACCACGTTGGCCGATATTGGCGTGGTCGAGGTGACGGACGCGAAACTCCGGCTGGTGGCCGAGGCGGCCTGCGCCGCCGGCGAATCGATCCATAACGAGCCGTTCCCGGTTTCCCAAGAGGCGGTGGCCGCGGCCATCGTCGCGGCGGACGCCATCGGAACCGCGTTCAAGGCAGATTAGCTGCAGGAAAAATGAGAAGGCCGGGTCTTGTCCAAAGCCCCGGCTGATTAGCTGTCGCAGCTGCGATTCGGCAAAATTTTTTTAAGGGGGAGAGGGGTTTGGAAAACTAGCCGTGACTTTTTTGGGCAGCGGCGATGCCTTCGGCACCGGCGGCCGCCTGCAGGCCTGTATTCTGGTGAAGTCGCCGACAGAATCCTTTTTGATGGACTGCGGCGCGACCGTCATGACCTCCCTGCGCCGCTACGGCATCGATCCCAATTCGGTGGAGCGGATTCTGTTGTCTCATCTGCACGGCGATCATTTCGGCGGCATTCCGTTTTTCATTCTGGATGCCCAACTGATCAGCAAACGGACCCAGCCGCTGACCATCGTCGGCCCAGTCGGAACGCAGGAACGGGTCCTGGCACTGATGGAGGTCATGTTCCCCGGATCTTCGACTGTGCAGCGAAAATTCGCGGTGGAGTTTGTCGAACTGACGCCGGACCGGCCGCAACAGCTGGAAGGTTTGACGATCACAGCCTGTCGGGTCCCGCATATTCCCGTCGGCGATGCACTGGCCCTGCGGGTGGAGCTTAACGCAAAGAGCATCGCTTATACCGGGGACGGGGAGTGGACGGACGATTTGATCCCGCTGTGCCGGCAGGCTGATTTGGTCATTGTCGAAGGCTATTCCGAGGAGCGGTCGATCAAGAATCACATGAACCTGCGGATTTTCTTCGAA
Organism: Negativicutes bacterium UBA1444; assembly: GCA_002329525.1. Classification (GTDB taxonomy): domain Bacteria; phylum Bacillota; class Negativicutes; order UBA1444; family UBA1444; genus UBA1444. Next base: position 7,405 of record DCTI01000034.1, on the reverse strand, counting down.
CATTGGCCGGCCATGGCGGGCAAGCGACTGGTATTGACGCACATGAGCCGGGAGATTCTGCAAAAATCCGGCGGGATGGGCTGGGAATGCGCGGCGGACGGTGAGACGTTCGAGTTGGAATAAATGGAGGAATGCATGATGAAACGGGCACTACTNNGGGCAAATTGCCGGTGACCTATCCGACCGGCAGTTTCTCCAATATTTTGCGGGCGATGGATGCCGCCAATCGGGGGGACATTCCGGTGATCCTGATCCGGCATGGCTCGCCGCAGCCGGATGCGGCCGCATTTGTCAAAGGCAGCCGGGAGTGGGAAATTCATGGCGGGGTGCTGTGTCGGCCGCATCTGCGGATTATCGACAAGACGCTGCCGGGGAGCTTCACCGGGACCGACCTGGAGGAATGCCTGCGGTCGCTCGGTGTCGACACGGTGGTCATCAGCGGCTACATGACGCAGATGTGCTGTGACACGACGGCGCGGCAGGCGCTGCATCTGGGCTTTGCCGTGGAGTTCCTGTCAGACGCCACCGGCACGCTGGATATCGCCAACTACGCCGGAAAAATCAAGGCGGCGGACCTGCACCAGGCGATCCTGATCACCCAGGCCATGCGCTTTTCGAAAGTGATGACAACGGCGGATTGGATCGCTCAGTTAGCGTAGTGAGACTATCCTCGTGCGGTTGACGTGCCTGTGGCGAGTTCAGGTCTTTTGCAATGGACAATTATACTTAAGTGTAGCATAATAAAAAGTAATAATTTGTCGTATTTGCGCTGAATTCTTTACGGCCATAATGATTAGGAGTGATGATGTGGATCGCACGATGCCCGAAGAGCTTTTGTCGGAATGGCAAAGAATAGTGGATCTCGTGGCGCGGATTGCGGGCGTCCCTGTCGGATTGATCATGCATTTGTGCGGCCAGGAGTTAGAGGTTTTGGTATCCAGCACAACCGAAGGCAATCCTTATCATGTGGGCGAGAAAGATACTTTATTCGGTTCGGGGCTTTATTGCGAACGAGTCATCGAGTCGCAAGAAAAACTGTTGGTGCCCAATGCCCTGCAATCCGTGCAGTGGAACAACAATCCGGACTTAAAGCACAACCTGATTGCCTACCTGGGTTTTCCGATTCGTCTGCCGGATGGCAAGCCCTTTGGTACGATTTGCCTGCTCGATTGCAAAGAAAATGATTTTTCAGCGGATATTGTTGCGCTTGTAGAGAAAATGCATGCGTTGATTGAAGGCCAACTGAAAATGAATGACTTGCTGAAACAAAATGTAAGGCAAGTGGCGGAAATTCGCGAAAAAAACAGTCAGTTGGAAAAGCTCAATTATGCATTGAAGCAAAGCGAGGGCAAATATAGGTTTATCACCGATAACACCCTGGATTTCATCTGGGTTTACAATGTCGACCAGGAAAAGTTTGTTTACGCCAGTCCCGGGGTTGAGAAACTCTGCGGCTATAGCGGCGAGGCAATATTAGCACAGGGGATTCAGGGTGCGGTGCTGCCCGAATATCAAGACGGCATCCAGCAGCGAATACAGGCAGCGATCCGACAACTGCGAAAAAATCCGGCCTCGGAACCGGTCTCCCAAAGTGAAATACAGCAACTGTGCGTTGATGGCAGTGTCGTTTGGGTTGAATATACTGTGAAATATCGCTTCAATGAGAACGGCGAAATCGAAGCGGTAGGGATCAGCCGCAACATTGAGGAACGTAAACGCAAAGAACAGGAAATCTATTATTTCAGCACGCACGATTATCTGACTGCGGCCCACAACCGTGCCTATTTTTTCGAGCGGGCGACTGCTGAAATTGCTCGGGCGGACCGTGACCAGCAACCGTTGGCGATGATGTTTGTGGATTTAGATTTTTTTAAACAGGTCAATGATCGCTATGGACATCTGGTTGGCGATGAAGTCTTAAAAAACGTAGCGAGCACCATATCCGCCAAACTCAGGAAATCCGACGTCTTTGCCAGATACGGCGGCGAGGAGTTTGTTGTATTGATGCCCGGCGTATCGCTGGCTGCAGCTTGCGGGGCGGCGGAAAAAATTCGTCATGTCGTCGAAAACCAACCAATGCCATCGATGCTTAAAATGACGATAAGCATTGGCATTACTGAGCGAAAATCGAATGAATCGCTGGACGATTGGTTGCAGCGAACCGATAAGGCCATGTACCGGGCAAAGGAAAATGGCCGCAATTGTCTTTTTGCCTGTGAATCTTAGTGAGTTTGGCTAAACAATTAAGATAGTGCCAGTACTCCCTGCGGGCAGACATGGGTGCAGAGGGAACAGCCGTCGCAGCGGGACGCATCCACGCTGATTCGTTGCTCGATGAAGCGGATGGCACCCTTGCCGCTTTCCTGGCAGGAAACATAGCATTTGGCGCAACGAACGCATTTCTCCGGGGCGACGACAGTGGACCGCCGGCGCCAGTCCATGCTCAGACGCTCCCGGGCTTCGATCTTGGACAATGCCGCGCCGGTGATTTCTCCCAGGTTCCGCAGTCCCTTGCGATTCATGTATTCTTCCAGCCCGGCGAGCAGCGGCGTGATGATTTGGTAGCCGTTCAGCATGACGGCGGTGCAGATCTGGACGCAGCTGGCGCCGACTGCAAAATATTCGACGATATCCTGCCATTGGGCGATGCCGCCGATTCCCGAAACCGGCACGTCGGTCGCCTGGGCGATCTGGGCCACGCAGCGCAGGCCGATCGGCTTGACCGCCACCCCAGAGTAACCGCCGAATGAGGTATGGCCGTTTACTGCCGGCAGCGGTGCGAAGGTGTCGATGTCCACGCCCATCAGTATCTGAACGGTGTTGATCGCTGCGATCGCGTCGGCGCCGGCCGCGACGACAGCCCGGGCGATATCTTGAATGTTGCTGGCGTTCGGTGTCAGTTTGACCACGACCGGGATGCGGACGGCTGACTTCACGCAGGCAGTGATGGCCGCCGCCAAGGTTTCGTCTTTGCCGATGGCCGCCCCCATATTGTCTTCCAGCCGGAAATGCGGGCACGAGAGGTTCAACTCGAGTGCATCGGCGCCGGCTTTTTCCATTCGACGGGCCAGATCCTGCCAGGACTCACGATCTTCATCCGCCATGATGCTGGCGATGATGCATTTGCCGGGAAAATCCCGTTTCAGATCCCGGATCGTGGTTTCCCAGTAGGCTACCGGCTTCTGCGTAAGTCCCTCGATGTTTTCAAATCCGGTAATGTTGCCGGCATTATCGCGCAGGACGGTGAACCGGTTGGCGACATCGGCGGTGATCAAGTGGTCGGGGGCGCAGGTTTTGGTTACCACGCCGGCCCAGCCCAGCTTTAAGGCCTTGGCAATCCCTTCGTAACTTTGCGTCGGCGATGCGGACGACAAAAGACAGGGATTTTCTAACAAAATACCGCAAAATTGCACTTGTAACGTTTGACTCATTCAGGTGGCTCCTTCCGTCATTTCCGTATTGCATTTGTGATCGGGTAATGCCTATAATGCTAATACAAAGGATGAAATCGTCGCTCTATTCAATAAAGAAGTTCGATGGGAGCGGGAAAAGTCCTTGTGTAAACCAGAGCGCCTTTCAAAAGGAGAAAAACCGAGAAAAGTCCGTGCACAATGGAAAAATGTAAACATGAAACAATAATTGACGAAAATTTAGTGCGGATGTAAAATGTATACTAAATGCATAACACTTGAGGGGGAAGGCACGATGAAAAAACGGTGGACCGTTCTGGGGGTGCTGGCCATCGCCATGAGCGTTGCGCTCACGGGCTGCGGCGGCGGCGAAAAAGCCAAGCCGGCTGCGCAAACCAATGAGATCAAGATCGGCGGCAATGTCGAAATGACGGGGGGCGTCGCCAACTACGGCAACCAGGCTCTCAGCGGCATGAAGCTGGCATTCAAGCAGGTCAATGAATCCGGTGGGGTACTCGGCAAGAAAATCAATCTGATTCTGGCGGACAACAAATCGGAACCGGCGGAAGCCGCCAATGCGACGACCAAATTGATTACACAGGACAAGGTGTCGATCGTCATGGGACCGATCGTCAGCTCCAACGTGCTGGCCACGGTGAAAATCGCCGAAGACAACAAGGTTGTGGTGATGACGCCGACCGGCACGAACGAGAAGATCACGGTGGACAACGGCAAGGTTCGTCCGTTCGCGTTCCGGGCCTGCTTTATCGATCCCTTCCAGGGCCGGGTCATGGCCAACTACGCGACCAAGTCCCTGAAAGCGAAAACCGCGGTCATCTATATTGACAGCAGCTCCGATTACTCCAAAGGCGTGGCGGCTGCCTTCGAAGAAACCTTCGTGAAGAACGGCGGCAAGGTCGCCGGCAAGGAAGCCTTCCTGCAAAAGGACCAGGACTTCAAGGCGACGCTGACCAAGATCAAAGCCATGAACGCCGATATCGTATTCATTCCCGCCTATTACGAGGAAGTCGGCAAGATCGTCAAGCAGGCGCGTGAACTGGGTATCAATCAACCCCTGCTCGGCACCGACGGCTGGGATAATCCCAAGGTCGTGGAGATCGCCGGCGCGGCAGCTCTGAACAACACGTTCTTCAGCAACCACTATTCCTCGCAGGACAGCGATCCCAATGTGAAAAAATTCATTGATGCCTACAAAGCCGAATACAAGGAAGAACCCAGTTCCATGGCGGCACTTGGTTATGACGCCGCGATGATCGTCATCGATGCGATCAAGCGCGCGAATACCACCGATGCAGCCAAGGTGAAAGAAGCGATGGAACAGACAAAGAACCTGCAGGTCAGCACCGGCATCGTCACGATGGACAGCAACCACAATCCGATCAAGAGTGCAGTGGTCATCGAGATGAAGGACGGCAAGCAGACTTTCAAGGAAAAGATCAATCCCTGATCGGGAAACTTGACAAAACATAGGCCAGGGTGTATTTTAAAATGAGTTAAAGCCTCTGCGCTTGTGGCGATGAAGCCGCGACGGTACGATTTTTGCGTATTGTCGCGGCTTTTTGTTTTAAAACAGAAAGGCGGGATAGTATGAAATCATTGGCGTTTTATGACGGAAAGATCGTGGATCGGGATCAGCCGGTTGTCTGCATGGAAGACCGGGGCTATCAGTTTGGCGACGGGGTATACGATGCCTGGATGGTGTTCAACGGCAAACATTTTCTGCGGCAGGAGCATCTGGACCGGTTCGAGCGCAGCTGCAGCCTGCTGGATATCGTTCCTTGCTATACCCGTGCGGAAGTCGAAGGATTCAGCGACTTACTGCTGAGGGAATCGGGGATCGAGCGCGGGATGTTTTATTTTCAGTGGACTCGTGGCTGGCAGTCACCGCGCGGACACGTGTATACGCCGAACCTGCGGCCGATTCTGTCGGGTTCGATCATTCCGGTGCCGCCCAAACCGACCGAGTTTTATACCAAAGGCAGCAAGACTATTTTTTATCCGGATGAGCGGCAGCATTTCTGCCATATCAAGACACTGAACCTGCTCGGCAGCGTGATGGCCAGCAACGCGGCGGCCAAGGCCGGCTGTTATGAAGTTATTTTCGTTCGGGAAGACGGCGGCAAAAAGTTCGTCACCGAAAGTGCCCATAGCAACTGCTATGCGGTGAAGGACGGCGTGATTCATACCGCGCCGCTCGGCAAGCTGATTTTGCCGGGTATCACTCGCGGTGTGGTTCTGAAGATTGCCCAGCGGCTGGGTATTCCTATCGTGGAGGAATTTTGCACGCCGGAGTTTTTCGCGCAGGCGGATGAAGTGTTCNNTCGTATCGGCTGCCAGCGGCGTGGTGCCGGTCGGCTGGATCGATGATAAACCCGTCGGCGACGGGGTCGGCGAGATCTTTACCCGGTTGAACACGGAATACCAGAAGCTGATCGATGTTAGCTGTTCGATTTGAAGAGCGTGAATGGAAAAGTTGCCGATGGTTCGGAGCGGCCTAGCCATCTGGCATTGTCGGAATCAGCATCGACGCGGGCACTGGGAGGGGTCCGCATCGCGGTGGTCGCTTCGGCAACAAGATGCCGACGCCGACAGAACTGGCCGAGATGATGGAAGAAATAAGAAGCGCAGTCAGGCAAGCGTGCACATTCGCGCTTGCCGTTTTTGTGCAGATTATCGGAAGGCAGGAAAAAAACACATTAGAAGCGAAATAATAATCAAAATTGCGAAAAAACGGCCAACAAATCGTTCTGTTGGGGGATGGGGTTAGTTTGCGTCTTGGGATAGCAACCGGCCTGGACAGTTATCGGAGAACTACCCTGCTGATTGTTGGGTTCGTAATGTTTTGCATGATCGGGGCTTTCCGCCTGGCGGGTTATCTGTCCGATCGGGAACTGGCCGATCAAAAAGTCCGCACTGACGTCGCCAACCGCAACTTGGCAATGATTCTGACGGAAAGCGTCAGCAGTGCGATCCGAAATGCGGATATTTTGCTGCGAATTTTCAAAGGGGATTGGGAAACCAACGGCGCGTTGACGGAGACCCTAAAGGCCAAGTTGCCGGAAATTATCAACGCGGGCATGGTCGCCCGCATCTGCATCGCTGACGACTTGGGCAAGGTCACATTTAACGCGATGAATCTGGCTGATGCGTCCAATATCGCTTCCTGCAATTATTTTCAGCAACATAAGGCGGAGGATGTCGGCGAAGTTCTGCTCGATGTCGTTTGGCTCATGGAAGGGCACGGGCCGCCAATGCTGGTGGTCAGCCGCCGGCTGAATCGGCGGGACGGCTCGTTCGGTGGCGTGGCTTCCGTAGGAATCCGGCAGGAGTATCTGCTGCGGGCGTTTCGCGAGCTGGACCTGGGAAATCAGAATTCACTAAGCCTCTTGCATACGGATGGAAAACTCCTGGCCCGGCTTCCCGGCGAATACGACCGGCAGGCCTTTGCCGCTGTATTTCGGAGCCACCCATCGCTGACACGCGTGAAAGCGGGGGAAATGACCGGCGAATATGAGGTGCCCGGCGCGGATGGCATTCCCCGGCTGGGGTCCTTTCGCAAACTAAACGTGTATCCGATCGTGGCCCTGGCGACGACCCAAAAAGAAGCGGCGTTGTCACGGGTACTGGAACGACGACGGCTTTATCAAAATACGGCAGTCGGGTTTTCTTTCTTTGTGCTGGTGTCCGGTTTACTAATTTGGCTGCAATTACGTCGGCAGTACCGGACCGAGCGAACGCTGCTGGACCGGGAACGGGAATTGACGTTTTCCAGCTATCACGATGCGTTGACAGGGATCTACAACNNNNGCCGGCGTCATTATGGCCGACATGGATGGACTGAAGGTCATCAACGATACATTCGGTCATAAGATCGGCGACCAGTCGCTGATCGACACAGCGGGGATTCTGGTCCGGTGCATTTCGCCGGATTCGATTCCGGCTCGCATCGGCGGCGATGAATTCGCCGTGTATGT
>DCTI01000229.1 GCA_002329525.1 Negativicutes bacterium UBA1444 | reverse complement strand
GTCCCGCACCAGCTTGGCGTTGACCGCATCAAGAGCACAGGATTCCGAGGCGATCACCCAGCCGCCTTCCGGCAAATGCCCGAGGCACAGCGGCCGGAATCCGTTCGGATCGCGCACGCCGATCAGCTTGTCCTCAGTCATGATGACCAGGCAATAGGCGCCGCCCACCTGAGCCAGACTCTCGATCACCCGCTCCTCGATCTTTTTCTTTTTGGACCGGGCGATGAGATTGACGATCACTTCGCTGTCCATGGTCGTCTGAAACACGCTGCCGCCCAACTCCAGTTTTTTGCGCAGCGCCGGAGCATTGGTCAGATTGCCGTTGTGCGCCATACTGATCCGGCCGCCGGCATAGGAAACCAGCAGTGGCTGGACATTGGATGCCAGACTGGAACCGGTGGTGGAATAGCGGACATGGCCGATAGCGATATGCCCGGGCATCTCCGGCAACGAATCACGGAACACCTCGTTAACCAGGCCCATCCCGCGTCGGATATCCATGGCGTAGCCATTGGCCACGCAAATTCCGGCGCTTTCCTGGCCGCGGTGCTGCAGGGCGTATAACCCCCAATAAGTATTCAGCGCCACATCGGCGTCCGGCGCGTAAATTCCGAAAATCCCGCATTCTTCATGCAGTTTGTCGAGGCTTAGGCTGTCACACATCAGATGATTTCTCCAGTCAGACGTTTCAGAATTTCGCGGTAGGCATCCTCTACGTTGCCCAAGTCGCGACGGAAACGGTCTTTGTCCAGCTTCTGCTTGGTTTCGCTGTCCCAGAGCCGGCAGGTGTCCGGCGATATCTCGTCGCCCAGGATGACCTGCCCCTTGTGGACACCAAACTCCAGTTTGAAGTCAATCAGTTCGATCTTCTTGGTCTGCAGGTAGGCCGACAGAATCTCATTGATTTTCAGGCCGTAGGTTTCGATCTGCTTCATCTGTTCCGGCGTCGCCAATCCCATCGCCTTGATGTGATAATCATTGATCATCGGATCATGCAGATCGTCATTTTTGTAATAATACTCTAGCACCGGCGACGGCATCTTGGTCCCCTCTTCCCAACCAATCCGCTTGGCCAGGCTGCCGGCCGCCACGTTGCGGACCACAACTTCCACCTTCAGGATATCCAGTGTCTTGACAATCATCTCGCGGTCGCTGAGCAGTTTCACAAAATGATGAGGAATCCCCTGCTCGCCCAGCAAGTTGAAGAAAAAGGCAGAAACCTTGTTGTTGATGATTCCTTTATTGATGATAGTGCCGCGTTTGGCGCCGTCGAAGGCGGTAGCGTCATCTTTGTAGTATACGCGGTATTCGTCGGGGTTGACGGTGGCAAATACTTTTTTGGCTTTTCCTTCATACAATTGCGTTTCTTCCACGTTGATAACCTCCAAAAACTGTTATTATCCTTCGAGTTTCGCAGCCAGTTTCTGCGCTTTTTTCTCTACCTGGTCAGCCAGCGTTTTGCGATAGGTTCGCAGCTTTCGCTGCAGGGTCGGTGAGGCTGTCGACAAAATCTGCGCAGCGAACAGGCCGGCGTTTTTGGCGCCGTTGATCGCCATACAGGCGACGGGAATCCCCGCCGGCATCTGCACGATGCTCAGAAGCGCGTCCATGCCGCCCAGTGATGTGCTATTGACCGGCACACCAATGACCGGCAGAGTTGTATACGCCGCCACCACTCCGGGCAAATGCGCCGCTGCGCCCGCCGCCGCGATGATCACGCCAACGCCCCGGCCGGCCGCTCCTTCGGCAAATTCATGCACCTTTGCCGGGGTGCGGTGCGCCGACGCCACCATGACTTCCGTTTCGATTCCCATTTCCTTGAGGACATCCACTGCGGGAGACATGACATCCCAGTCCGAATCACTGCCCATGATAATGGCGACCTTCACTGCCCATCCTCCTCTGATGACACATTTTGTTGCGATAAAAAAATCCGGGCGGGGAGCTTCGCGAACTTCATAGCAGCGAAACCTCCCCGCCCGGGCTTTTTTCCCCTCGGTGTAGCGCAAAAGCGCCTGCGCCACTTGGTCGCAGCCACACCGGCATTGTCCGTTCCTTCACAGAACGGTACGAGCAACATCGGCCGTGCGGAACCCTAGGCACACTTTCGCACGTAAGACTTTTGAGACGGCTCAAAAATATACGGCGGCTTTTTTTATTGCACCACCATTTTACCAGCGAGCCGAAAATCATGTCAACCCGAAAAATGAACTTTAATTAAATTTTTATAAAAAACGTTCGGTTGTTTTGTCTATTCCCACTCAATCGTCGACGGCGGCTTGGATGTCACATCATAAACAATCCTGTTCACGCCTTTTACTTCATTGACAATCCGTCGGGAAATCTTGTCCAGCAGTTCATAAGGCAACCGCGACCAGTCGGCCGTCATGCCGTCTTCGCTCTCCACAGCCCGGATGCCGACGGTATAGGCGTAGGTGCGCTCATCGCCCATCACGCCGACACTCTTGAGCGCCGGCAAGACGGCGAACGATTGCCATATCTTACGATACAAGCCGGCGTTACGAATCTCCTCGACCACGATGGCGTCCGCTTCCCGCAAAATATGCAAACGTTCCTCGGTGATTTCGCCAATGATCCGAATGGCCAGCCCAGGTCCGGGAAACGGCTGCCGGTGTACAATGGCTTCCGACAGACCCAATTCGGCGCCCAACGCACGGACTTCATCCTTGAACAAATCACGCAAGGGCTCCACCAATTCAAACTTCATGTCCTCCGGCAGTCCGCCGACGTTGTGATGGCTCTTGATCACCGCCGCCGTGGAAGTGCCGCTCTCGATGACGTCAGGATACAGGGTTCCCTGCACCAGGAAATCGATGGCGCCGATTTTTTCCGCTTCCGACTCAAACACGCGGATAAACTCCTCGCCAATGATTTTCCGTTTGCTTTCCGGCTCGGTGACCCCGGCCACCCGTTTCAGAAAACGTTCGGACGCATCGACATGGACCAGATTGATATGAAACTCGTCGCGGAAAGTCCGTACCACCTGTTCCGCTTCATTTTTGCGCATGAACCCGTGATCCACGAACACACAGGTCAGTTGGTCACCGATGGCCCGATGCACGAGCACGGCCGCCACCGAAGAATCAACGCCGCCCGACAGGCCGCACAGGACTTTTTTATCGCCGACCTGCTGCCGGATTTTCGCCACCGAGCTATCGACAAACGAGCCCATGTTCCAGTCGCCCCGGCAGCCGCAAATGCCAAACAAAAAGTTCTTTAACAGCGCAGTGCCTTCCCGGGTATGCACGACTTCCGGATGAAACTGAACGCCGTACAGACGCTTACCGTCGTTAGCCATGGCGGCGGTCGGCGTGTTGGATGTATTGGCAATCACGTCGAATCCGGCCGGCGGTCGCATGATCGAATCGCCATGGCTCATCCAGACTGGGGTAGGCGACGCGATCCCCCGGAACAAAGGCGATTCGACATCAATATTCAAATCGGCATGCCCATATTCGCGCGCTTCGGCCCGGGCGACCTCCCCGCCCAATTGCAGGGCCATCAGCTGCATACCATAACAAATCCCCAGAACCGGCACGCCCAACGAATATATCTCGGCATCGCTGCGGGGGGCCTTTTCGCCATACACGCTGTTGGGGCCGCCCGAAAAAACAATTCCCTTTGGTTTTTTTGCCGCAATATCCGTCAACGGCGCGTGGTAGGGAATGATTTCGCTGTACACCCCGCATTCCCGGATCCGCCGGGCGATCAGCTGGCTATACTGCGCTCCAAAATCGACCACTAGAACCAATTCTTCATGTTTGCCTGTCATGCGCGACTTGATGCCTCCTGCCATGTTCTGTATTTGCTCAATTATAGCACAAAAAATTCGCTTTCAGAACCATTATGCGAATTGCCGGGGCTATCGTTCGAAACGCCCATTGCACCTTACTTATGCCCATAAATTCCTGATTGGGTTCTGTCAGGAATGGAACTGTTGCACCATGCTTACGATCAAAGAGACCAGTCCGCCGGCAATTAAGGGTCCGATCGCCAATCCGTGAAAAAAGCAAACGCCGATAATGGTTCCTACGATCAAGGAAGTGACCACTTCCGGAGTCCCTTGCATAAATGGCACACCGCGGCCGGCCATCCAAGACACAAAAATGCCAACGGCTATAGAAATGAACCCGGTAGATCCTTTGAATGCCGCCAACATCTCCCGGATACTGACGCCGCCTTGCGCAAGCGGCGCTAAAACGCCAACCGTCAGTATGATAATTCCCAAATTCAGCCCATGGTTCTGAATAACAGGCAACCAGCTTCCCAATCCCAGAAACTTAATCAACAGCAGTACCAGCACGGCAACGGAAACTGAAGTATTGTCGCCGATGACAGCCAGAACCAGAATTAACAGCAACGGCAAATTTTCTCCATTCATTCAACCCACATCCTATTTCCAGCCAGCCTTTTAGTCGGCTCGGACTTCAGCCATCAGNNCAGCTTTTCCCTGATCTTTCGAAAGGATAATTGAAAATTATTGAGAACGGCATCCACTGTACCGCCGCCGACATGCGGCGTGGCAACCACGTTACTCAACGACAGCAGCGGATTGTCTGGAGAAACCGGCTCGTCGGCCCAGACATCGATTCCCGCACCGTACAATTTCCCATCGGTCAAGGCTTTATACAACGCCTGCTCGTTAACAACATTGCCACGGCCAACATTAATCAGAACCGCGGACGGCTTCATTAAAGCCAGTTTTTCAGCGTCGAACAAATTTCTCGTTTCGGAGCTGAGCGGCAAATGAATGCTCACAATATCCGCTTCCCCCAATAAATCAGCCAATTCCCTGTAGACGACGTCATATTGTTTTTCCACCGCGGCCGGCATTTTCGTGCGGTTGTAATACACCAGTTTTGTCCCGAACGCCTTGGATAACTCGGCGACTCTTTTGCCAATATGGCCAAACCCCACAATCCCATGCACCCGGTTTTTCATTTCCCAGGAACAGTTACGATACTTCCACATGCCCCAGCTGCCAGCTCTGGTTTCCCTGTCCAGCAGACTGATTTTATGGTATAGGTCCAAAACCAGTCCGATGGTCAGCTCCGCCACCCCGTTCGCATTTCCGCCCGGCACGTTACTGACTTCGATCCCGTATTTTGCAGCAGCCGCAGGATCAATATTGTCAGTTCCCACGCCTACTTTCTGCACAATTTTCACATGGGGAGCCTGATTGAGCAGTGCATCGTCCACTTTATAGGTTGCGGTCATTAGAGCATCCGCCACCGCCAATTTCTCATACTTTTCATTCGGGCCCAGTTCATCCCAGAAAAACAAATCAATATCCATCGGTTTTTGCGACAGCAACAACGTCTTCATTTCCGGTACAATCGAATCCAAAAAGATACAGTTCATTCTGTTATCCCCCAACCCAACAATTTAGAAAACCCCGGGCGGATTTCATCCGCCCGGGGTTTCGTTTGTCCGGTTTCCCGAACTTACATGTCCATACCGCCCATGCCACCCATGCCGCCCAT
>DCTI01000035.1 GCA_002329525.1 Negativicutes bacterium UBA1444 | reverse complement strand
CCCGGCTCAGGATGAAGCCGCACCCCATCAGCGCAACATCCTTGCCGTTGTCGACCAGAGTTCTGGCCTTGCCCAGCTCAAACGGAATCTCGTGATCAAAGATCACATGTTCACGACCGCTGGAAACCCGCAGGAATGCCGGCCCGTCATACTTGGCGATGGCCAGGGTGGCGGCGAACACCTGGGACGGATCCGAGGGGACGACGATCGTCATATCGGGAATGCAGCGCAGAATGCCCAAATCTTCGAAGAACTGGTGCGTGACGCCTTCCCGCTCGCCGCCGAACAGGCCGCCATTCGCGCCGACCAGTTTGACGTTGACCTTGGGATAGGCCACGAAGGTACGGACCTGTTCGCAGGCCCGCATAGTGATGAACCCGGAGTAGGTCGCCACAAAGGGAACCAGCCCGCAGGTGGCCATGCCGGCCGCACAGGCCACGGCGTTCTGTTCGGCAATCCCCAGTTCAATCAACCGGTCCGGATATTTTTCGGCGAACCCGACCACCCGCATGGCTTTCATCGAGTCCGGCGATATGATCATGTAGCGGCTGTCTTCCGCCGCCAGCTGCATCATTGCGGCAGCGAACGCTTCCCGGGAACCCGTATAGTTACTCACCGTCAATCCCTCCCAACAATTCCATGGCCTCGCGCCATTCCGCATCCGTCGGCACCTTCTTGTGCCAGGCGTTGTCCTTTTCCATGTAGGGAATGCCCTTGCCCTTGACGGTATGCGCCAAAATCATCGAAGGACGTTCGGTTTCCAGTTTTGCGGCGTCAATGGCGGCCAAGATCTGCTCCATGTTGTGTCCGTCAATCTCCTGGCAATGCCACCGGAATGCCTGCCATTTTTCGAGAATCGGCGTCACGCCGCCGACCTCTTCGACGCGGCCGCCGCTCTGCAGGCCATTGTTATCGACAAATACGATCAGTTTGCCCAACTTGTGCTTGGCAGCGGACATGGCCCCTTCCCAGACGATGCCTTCGCCCAGTTCGCCGNNAAATGACATAAGTATAATAGTCCTGTTTCTGGTATTTGCCGGCAATCGCCATCCCAACGCCGATCGAAACGCCGTTGCCCAGCGAACCGGAGGTCATATCAATGCCTACGGTCTTGCGCATGCAGGGATGTCCCTGCAATTTGGAGCCAAGGCTGCGCAGTCCGGGCAACTCGTCCCGGGAGAAATAGCCCCGCCGCGCCAGCGCCGCATACAACACGGGGCAGGCATGCCCTTTGGACAATACGAACCGGTCGCGTTGCGGCCATTTGGGATTGGCCGGATCGATATTCAACACCTTGAAGAACAGGGCGGCCACGATATCGGCACACGACAGGGCCGGGCTCGGATGTCCGTCCTTCGCCAGATATACGGTATTGACCACATCTCGGCGTAACAATCGCGCCTGGTTGTTCAGATAGGCCACGTCAGAACTCATTTCGCCACCCCCTTCAAGAGGATGTCCCGCACTTCCTGCACGCCCAGTTTCGGGCTGGACAGCACCGGCTTGCCGGTTGCTTCGGCCAGCTTATCCTGCATCTTGGCCATCGAACCCTGCGCTAGAACGATCACGTCAACCTGCGCAGCGATGGCTTTGGCCGTCTGCAGAATCAACGCGTCATGTTCGTCGGCCTTGCCCGACATCAGGGCCTCAAACGCGCCTTTGGCCAGCCCTTCGACCACCACGACCTTCTTGCCGATTTCGTCGGCCTTGCGCTGGACGAGACGAACCGTCGGTCCCAGCGTAGTTGGCAAAGTGGCGATTACACCGACCCGGTCGCCCATTTGCACGCCCTTGAGCGCCATGGCGTCGTCGATTTTAACAAGAGGGACCTTGGCGCATTTTTTGCCGATATCGGCAACTTCACCGATCGACGAGCAAGTATTGAGGATGACATCGGCGCCGGCGTCTTCCGCCGCGTGATAATAGGCGAGCAGGCGCCGAGTCACGCCTACGGTCGGTCCGCCGGCCTTGATCACGTCCTGGATCAGGCAATCATCGGCGATATTGATGAGACGGCAATCCGGAATTTCTTCGGCGACCAGTTGCTTGATGTCATTCATCAAGCCAATGGCCATGGCCGTATAAACCGCCACTACAGTTTTCATGAGTACCCCTTCTTTCACTTCATATTACAGTAAAGACTGCAGTTCTTTGCTGCCTATTTCGCTATCCCCATCACATGGTTCGGCAGCCACATTACCAGATCCGGGATGAAGGTGATCAGGAACAACACGACCACCAGGGGAATAATAAACGGGACAATGGCCCGCGATAGTCGATCGAACGAAACCTCGGCAATGTTGCAGATGACATACAGGCACATGCCCACCGGCGGCGTAATCAGGCCGATCATGACGTTCAGGATAAAGAACACGCCGAAATGGATTGGATCGACGCCCAAAGCCTTGATCAGCGGCATCAGCACCGGCACCATGATCATGATGATCGAGTTGCTTTCCAGCAGGCAACCCATAATCAACAGCACCACATTGATAAATATCAGCAGCAATGTCTTGCTGTCGCTGACCGACAGCAGCCAGGCCGCCACCTGATTCGGTAAACCGGACGTCTGCACCACCCAGGTGATGGCCGACGAACTGCAGATGATCAGCAGAATAACCGCCGTGCAATGCACGGTGCGCAACATAATATGATAAAGTTCCGGCAATGTCATTTCCCGGTGAACCACGAACCCCAGGAAAATTGCGTAAGCGGCGGCAATGCCGGCGCCTTCGGTCGGCGTGACAATGCCGAACACGATGCCGGAAAACATGATGACGGGTGTCATGAGGGACGGAATCGCTTTCCAGGTGGCATCCAGACGCTCGCCCCAGGTTGCTTTCGGTTCCACTTTATAACCACGTTGCTTGGACATGATATAGACCAGGATCATCAGCGAAATCCCCATCATCAGTCCGGGAATCAATCCGCCGAGAAACAGCCTGCCTATGGATGTTTCCGTGATGATGGCGTACATGACAAACGGAATACTGGGCGGAATGATCGGTCCGATCGTCGAGGAGGCGGCCGTCAGCGCAGCCGACCAGTCGCGGTCGAATCCATCTTTCTCCATCGCCTTGATTTCCACGACGCCGATCGCCGAGGCATCCGCCACTGCCGAACCGGACATGCCGGCGACAATAACGTTGGAGATTACATTCACATGCCCCAGACTGCCAGTGATATGTTTCACATACTCCCGGGCAAAATTGAAGATCCGGTTGGTAATGCCGCCGGTGTTCATAGCTTCGCCGACGAACACAAACAACGGGATCGCCAATAACGGAAACGAATCCAGAGAATTAAACATCCGCTGGGGAACAAGAGTCAGCGGAATATCGCCGATGATCAGCGCGACCACCGCCGACAGCGCCATTGCAAAGGCCACCGGGACCCGCAGGAACATGAGTCCCATCATGACCACCATGATAATTGCTGCTTCCATAGTGCTCTATTCCCCTTTCACGATGGATCGGATTATGTAGAACAGCATCCCGAGCGAACAAAGGGGAAGAATCGAATAAACCAGGCCCATGTTGATTTGGTTCGCCGCCGATGTCACCACGAGGTTTTCCTGTACCAACTCGAATCCATAGTAAGCCACAATCAGTAAAAAGATGGCGCTCGCCAAGCGGCTGAAAACAAATATTGCCCGTTTCAGGCCCTGCGGCAGATAATCGGTCAGAATCGTCACTTCAATGTGCTCATTGTCCCGCATACAAATTACCGAGCCGATAAATGTCATCCACACCATGACATACACCGCCAGTTCTTCTGACCAAACCAACGGCGAATTGAAAAGATATCGCATGGCAACCTGCGCAATGACCAATATGAGAATCAGCCCCATACACAGAACCGACACGCCGTCCAACAATCTGTTAATCTTCATTCCGTCCATGCTCCTTCAGAACTATTTCTCCCACAGGGCTCGGGTGGGATTGTGCTCCAGGCCGGTTTTGTCAAGCCTGGAGCACAACCGGAGCCATATTATTTATTCCGGACTGAGTCGATTTTGCCGAACATATCCTGCGCATCCTTGCCCAGTTTCTTGATGTAGATGTCCCGCAGCGGTTTGGCCGCTTCGGCGAACGGAGTGACATCCTTGACTTCATTGATCGTCATGCCTTTATCCTTGAGGGTCTTGATCAGTTCCGTCTCTTCCTTGGCGGCGATTTCCCGTTCGTAAGCCTGCGCTTCCTTGGCGGCTTCCATCAGGATCTTCTGATGTTCGGGCGAAAGTTTCTTCCAGGTTTTTTCGCTGATGGACAGCACCTGGATGAACAGCTGGTGATTGGTCAGAGACAGATATTTCTGCACTTCGTTGAACTTGGCGGACACGATGACCGACAACGGATTTTCCTGGCCGTCGACGACTTTTTGCTGCAACGCCATGTATACTTCGCTGAATGCCATTGGTGTCGGGGCGGCGCCCAAAGCCTTGAACCCTTCGATGCTGGCTTCGGTCTGCGGCACGCGGATCTTCATGCCTTTCAGGTCGGCCACGGTGTTAATCGGTTTTTGGTTGTTGGTGATCTGCCGGGACCCCATATCAAAATAGCAGACGACGCGGAAGCCTTTTTCCTGCATCTTTTTGTCGATCTCTTTGCCGATGTCGCCGTCAAACACACGGAACTCATGGGCTTTGTCCTTATAAATGTAGGGAAGGTCAAAGACGCCGAGAACCGGGATGTACGAAGCAAGGAAGCCAACGGACGAAGTGGAGATATCGACGGTGCCGAGACGCATGCCTTCGGTCCGTTCCTTCATGCTGCCGATCTTGGCGCTGTCAAACACCTGAATTTCCAGAGTGCCCTTGGATTTTTCCTTAACCAGGTCCGCGAGTTTCTGCGAGCCTTTGGTTTCCGGATGGGATGTAGCGGTTTCGGTGCCCAGTTTCAGGACGACTTTCTGCGGCGCCGCCTTGTCACCGCCGGCGTTCTTGTTACCGCCGCCGCAGCCGACGAGCAGCATGGACATCATAAATACGGCGACTCCAAGTGCAATAATCCGAATTGATAATTTTGACATAATTCTCCCCCTTACACTTTTTGTTCTGGTATTCTTCCGGGTCCCAAAATAGAATGAAGCCGCGTCCCTCCTCTCCAAGTCACAGCCGTGAAAATGTTTACAATTTGTTGGGCGGGGTTTCGCCCCGCAAAGCGGCCAGGATGTTGGCAATCGCCACTCGGCCCATGCCCAGGCGGGTTTCATGGGTTGCCGTACCCAAGTGCGGCGCCAGCACGACATTGGGCAGATCACTCAACCCCGGTGCCAATGCCGGCTCATTTTCAAATACGTCCAGTCCCGCGCCCCGAATTTCGCCGTCTTGCAACGCCTGGACCAGGTCCGTTTCGTTGACGACCGGGCCGCGGGAGGAGTTGATCAGAATCGCCGTTTTTTTCATCAGCTTCAGTTCCCGGGCGCCGATCAAATGCCGGGTAGCCGGCAGCAACGGCACATGCAGCGACAAAAAGTCCGCCTGCGCCAACAGGGTGTCCTTATCCACGTAAGTGGCGCCGGTTTCCTCTTCAAACCGGGCATTGGGGGCTACGTCATTATAAATGATCTTCATGTCGAAGGCCCGGCCTTTCTGGGCAAACTTGCTGCCGATCCGGCCGGCGCCGATCACGCCGAGGGTCTTGCCGGTCAGCCCGGTGCCGAGCAACAGCATCGGGTCCAGGCCCTTGAACTTCCCGGTCCGGACATAGGCATCGGCCTCGACCAGCCGGCGGGCAACGGCGAACAACAACGCCCAGGCCATTTCCACGGTCGAGTCGGTCACCACGTCCGGGGTGTTGGACAACATCACCTTATGGCGCGCTGCCGCCGCCAAATCGAAATTGTTGTAGCCGACAGCATAATTGGCGAAAATTTTGCACTGTGGCCCTGCTGCGGCCAATACCGCATCGTCGACGATATCGCCGGCTTGCGTCAAAACCGCATCCCGCCCTTGCACCTTCTCCATCAGCTCCGCCTTCGTCAGCGGCCGGTTCTCCGGATTCACTTCCACATCACAGTGCTGCGCCAGTTCGTCGATCACTTCCTGTGGAATCATCCGGGTAACATACACATTCCATTGCTTCCCCATGCTCAAAAACCTCCCGTTCTTTTTCCTACCGGTCGCCACGGCCGCGGCAGCTCTCCAGGTTGTGAACATGGACATGCTGCCCGACGCTGATGTTTTTCGTGGCGCGACCGATCACCTCGCCGTATTTCATGATAATTTCGCCCTGGCCGATATCGCGGATCGCCAACTTATGGCCGACGGGAATCGCTTCCGCGGATTTTATCCGGATGACTTCGCCGCCAACTTCCATTCCCACTTCCACGCCGGCCGGGATCGCCTCGACCACGGTACATACATTGTCTTTCGGTTTCATTACGATTGCCTGAAGTCTGGCCATTTTTACAACCACCCCTGTCTTTGAATCCGGTTCCGTTACATCGTCGGACCGATCCGCCGAATGGCGAAATCGTTGAAGCCGAGGATTTCCGCCTTGGCCAGTTTGCCGGACGCGACTTCCAGCATCTCGGCGAAGATGCGGCTGCCGACTTGCTCCACATTTTCCTCGCCGGTAATCACCGTGCCGGCATTGATGTCGATGTTGTCATTCATTTTTTCAAACAGCGCAGTATTGGTCGACACTTTGATGGTGGGGGCAATCGGCGATCCGCAACAGGTTCCGCGACCGGTAGTGAAGACCACCAGATGGCAGCCGCCGGCCACCATGCCCGTCAGCTGCTCGATATCCTGGCCCGGCGTATCCATCCAGACCAGTCCTTTTTGCGTAACCGGCGCGGCGTAGTCGATCACATCCTGCAGTGGCCGGCTGCCTGCCTTGTAAATGCAGCCCAGTGACTTTTCCTCGATGGAGGACAGCCCGCCGGCGATGTTGCCGGGAGTCGGCTGCCCGCCGCGCATGTCGACGCCCATCTTGTTGGCCGAGGCCTCACAGGCGTTAATTACGTCGAAACACTTGCGGGCCACCTGCGGGTTGACCGCCCGCGCCGCGATCAAATGCTCGGCGCCGATGATCTCCGTCGTTTCGGCCAGAATCACGCTGCCGCCGGCATCGATGAGCAGGTCGCTGGTGACGCCTAGCGCGGGATTGGCGGAAATTCCGGAACAGGCGTCCGAACCGCCGCATTCCGTGCCCAAAATCAGTTCGGCAGCATCAATCCACTCGCGTTCCATCGCCGAAGCTTCGCCGACAAACTTTCGGGCAAAGCCGGCGCCGGCGGCAATGGCTTTCACCGAACCGCCTTCGTCCTGAATGATGACGGTCGCCACATTTTTATACGGGCACTGTTTTTTGATCTCCGCCGCAATATCCTGAGCCCGGATCGTTTCACAGCCAAGCCCGACCACGATGACGCCGGCCACATTGGGATGGGTTCCATGGGCAACCAGCACTCGGGCCGTCAGTTCCGCATCCGCTCCCAACTGTGTACAACCGTGCTGATGCTCGACCCAGGTCGTCCCCGCCACCGCCTGTGAAATGCCCCGTGCGGCCCGATTGGCGCACACCACGCTCGGCAATACCAACACATGATTGCGAATCCCCACTTTGCCGTCGGGCCGTCTGTAGCCTTTGAACTGCATGGATACATCTCCTTCTCTGATGCAATGATTAGTGTCTATTTCCCGATCACCGGCAGCATATCCGGCGCATGCGTCAAAACCGCGATCCGGGCCGCTGGGCCTGTGCGTTCCAGCGCAGCGTCCAGCGCCGCCTGAATGGTCGGAAACGGGGTGAACCCCAATCGGCGCGCCGCTTCATCAGCGATGCCCGACGATACCATGTAGACCGATTCCCGCTCTTTTACCTGCGCCCAGCCAATCGCCAGCGAGGCTGCGACTTCATCGTGAACTTCCTTGCGCGCTACCCGGTCTTTCAAGCCCTGCATCGTTTCGCCGGTAATTTCCAGAATATCGGCATGAGTCACGGAAACGCCCTCATAACAGGGAGTTGCCAGCACAATCACGCCATTGGCTTTTACCGCCAGATCCGCCGGATACAGCGCCTTGTGAGCCTGCCAAAACTCAATGTCGCAAGGATAGGAGCTGGCCACCACGATATCGGCGACCTCCGGCATCTCTACGGAATAAACCTCCCGGGAAAGTTCCACGCCGGCATTGAACGCTTCCACCACATCGCCGTAGAAAACGCCCACGACCTCGCCATGGCAATTGAGGACCGTATTTACGATGGTATTCAGCTTGACGGCCCGGGCAATGCTATTCAGCTCAATCCGCACCGGATTGTCGCGAATGCCGAGGAAGGAACGCGGCTCACAGGTACTGAGCAGGTGGGTTTCCGCCGTCGTCTGTTCGGCGGAAATCCCCGGCTGGACGATTTTTGCCCCACCGGCGAATCCCGGAATGTAATGGGGTACGATGCTGCCAATGCCAATTTTGAAATCGGCTTCGTAGGCCTCCCGATTCACTCTGATATGCGTACCGTTGGGCGTAGTCCCCAAATCCACCATCAGGCCAGGATCCCGGAAATTATGGTTCTTGACCTGAACCCGCCGCACCACTTCCGGACCGTATTTGGCCAGAATCTCTTCCTGCGTCATCGGTCGATGGGTACCGAGCGCGATAATCACTGTAACTTGCTCGTCCCGGATTCCAGCGGCATTCAGTTCGTCCAGCAGAATCGGAATGATCTTGTCAGCCGGCGTCAACCGGGTATTGTCATCCGCGACCAACACCACTTTTTGTGCACCCCGGGCCAGTTCCCGCAACGGTTTTGTCCCGATGGGGGTTGCCAACGCGCGGTGAATGGCCGCCGCAACATCCGAAACGCCATGAATGTTTTTCGGGGAATATACACCCACCAAATTTTGCTCATTGATTTCAAACGCCAGCGTTTCTTTGCCGTAGGGAATATCAATTCGTTTTTTCACGTAGCCGCATCCTCCAGCCATATTTGTGACACTTTTTTGATAGCAACAATGCATTTCTTAAGTAATGCAAATTCCATGCCACTAAAAAGCCCGAAGTTTCCCCCAGATTTCGGGCACAAAAAATTCAGCATGTGGTGAAAAAATAACCACATGCTGAATTTTTCATGATATTTTATTGTCGGAGTATCTTTTTTAAAGTATTCCGATCAATTTGCAACCGTCGGGCAGCCCGGGCGATGTTGTTTCCCTCCTGGGCCAGAACGGCCGTCGCCGCCCTCTGCTTGATCGCGTCGAGAGACCCCGACAAATTGAAGGCCTCGCTGTCTGCCGCCGGATTGGGCAACGGGTTCGTCACCTGTTTCTCCAGCATCAGATCCACCGTATCCGGGTCGATGATACCATTTTCGCTGGAGAGAACAATCCGTTCCATGACATTTTTCAATTCCCGGATGTTCCCCGGCCACGGATGTTCCTGCAGCCTGACCATAACGGTTTCCGGCAGTTCGACCGGAGCCTTGCCGTACTGCTCGCCATAGCGGCGCATCAGCCAGCGGGCCAGGACGGCGATATCCGGACGGCGTTCCCGCAGCGGCGGCAGTTTGAGTGTCAGCACATTCAGCCGGTAATACAGGTCCAGTCGAAAATTCCCCTTCGTGCTTTCGTTCCATAAATCCGTGTTGGTGGCTGCAATCACCCGGACATTCACCGGAATGATGCTGTCCGAGCCGATGCGGCGGATCTGTTTTTCTTCCAGGACGCGCAGCAGCCGCGACTGCAGTTCCTTGTCCATATCGCCGATTTCATCCAGAAAGATGGTGCCGTTGTGGGCCAGCTCGAACAGACCCCGTTTCCCCTCTTTGCGGGCGCCGGTGAATGCACCGCCAACATAGCCGAACAGTTCGCTTTCCAGCAATTGTCCCGGCAATGCCGAGCAATTAATCGCCACAAAGGCTTCCTGGCGACGCGAGCTGTAGTTGTGAATGCTCTGGGCGAACAGCTCCTTGCCGGTGCCGCTCTCGCCCAGGATCAGCATGGTGGCGTCCGTCTGCGCATATTTCTTGGCGATGGCGACGATTTTTTTCAAATGGGGATCTTCCGTCAGAACGTCCTCAAACCGGTATCTGGCGAACAAGCCCCGGTTAAAGAGCGTCTGGCGTATTTTTTGCTCGACGCTCTGGATTTTGGCGACTTCCTGAAAGGTTGCCACAACGCCCTGAACCTGGCCTGCGAGTTTAATCGGCACCCGGTTGGTGACAATATACCCCTTGGGCGTTTGCTGCAATTGTTCCAGTTCGGCCTGGCCGGTCTGCAGCACCTTATCGATGCGGGTATTGGGAATCGCCTGCCCAATGGGCATCCCCAAGACCTCTTTTTCCTGAAACCCGAAGATTTCCTCCGCCACCAGGTTCACCGCCGTAATGCGTCCGTTCTCGTCGGTGGCCACTACACCGTCGTGCACGGAATGGATGATGGTCCGCAGGCGTTCATAGGCCCGGCGCTCATTTTCCCGCACCAGGGCAATGTGTTTCGCCTCTTCGATCGCCTGGGCGATCGCCTCTTTGCCGGATTCCACCATTTGAATGGCGGTGTTCTCGACTTTCAGCCGCCCCCGGACCAGGGAGTCGCCGATGACCACGTCGATCCCGTTTTCCGCCACCAGGCGCCGCACTTCCTGCTGCGCCGCATCCCAGTCCTTATTGATCTCATCGGCCGGAATGGTCAAGTTCCCGGGTGGACAGACCGAACAAATCGCCAAAAATCCGGCAGCCTTGCACCACGTTTTGGTAACCGACAATGGCAATCTTGCGCTCCTGGCCAATATAGGGATGCAGTGCCCGCATCACATCATAGCCGGTCACCTTGATTTCGACAACCGGCACGGGCAGTACGTTGCGCAATAAAGCCGCCGTACCGCCGCGGCTGATAATGACCTCCGCGCCCTGACGGATCAGGGTTTCAGCAACCCCGACCGCGCTTTCCAAAATCCCCACGGCAATCGGAAAATCCAGCCCCATCGAGTCGCGCACTTCCGAAGCGACCCCGGCCAGTTCCGCATAGGGGGCGATCAGGCCGATCATCATTCCCATGGTCAGGCTTCAGCCTCCTTGCGCTGGTGGCAAAATCCGCTGCACCCGGCCCACAATGCCGGATTCCAGGCGAACTTTGATCCCCCGGGAATGAACCGGACTGGATGTCAGAATGTCCTTCACAACGCNNCCCGCTGTCAGCTGGCCGGTGCGCTGGTGCTGCTTTTGCACCACTTGAACCGGTAATCCCGGCGCAATATTTTTTCGTTGGGTATGCGGCATGGGTTCCTCCCGCTCACAATTGTTTTAAGCCCGCTTCGCCCCGATCCGCCCGAACAGGACTCGGGCCGCACTGTCAAAAACCTACCTATACCTTAGCACACTTTGAAATTACTCTCCAGCATCTGCAAAAAAAATCCCCGCACCGGTGAAAAAATGAGTTATAATGGAAAATAGACTGCATGATTCACTGCGGCCGCCTGCATTTTCAAGGCAATCGCACGATATAGGAGGAAACAGCATGCTACCGATTAAGAAGAAAGCCCTGCTTTGCCAGGTCATTGCCGCCTTGATAATGATTCAGCTGGCGGTTCTGCCGGTAACCGGCCGGGCGGCGCAGGCCATAGAGGCTTCCCCGACCATGTCCCTGACGGAAAAAATCGCCGCCATGGAAATCAACTATTATCTTTCCAAAATGAATCCGGAGGAACTGGCCGCCACGCTGAAACTGTTCCGGGCCGTTCAGGCCGTCAAGACGCACTATGTTGGAAGTGTCGACGGCGTCAACCTGCTGACCGGCTCGGTCAAGGGAATGGTAAACTCACTCGGCGATCCTTACTCCGTCTATATGGACCCCAAAATGTTCAGCGAACTGATGCTGGAAACCAAAGGCTCATTCGGCGGCGTTGGCATCGTGCTCGGCGTGAAGGACAAAAAACTGACCGTCGTGGCCCCCATCGAGGGAACGCCGGCGGAAGCGGCCGGAATTCTGAGCGGCGACCAGATCGTCCGCATTGACGCCGCCGACACCAAAGACATGACTCTGGACGAGGCCGTGGGAAAAATCCGCGGGCCGGAAGGCAGCAAAGTGACCCTGACCATTGAGCGTACCGGCAAAGAACCGCAGGAGTTCCACCTTACCCGGGCTACGATCGTGATCAGATCTGTCAGTGGCAAAATGCTGGACAAGCAGATGGGTTACGTCCGAATTTCGATGTTCAGCGAAACCACCAGCAAAGATTTTGTCCAGAAGCTGGACGAGTTGAAAGAGCAGGGAATGACTTCGCTGGTTCTGGATCTGCGCAACAATCCCGGCGGTTTGATCGACCAATGCGTCAAAGTGGCGGAAGTATTGGTTCCGCAGGGCCCGATCGTGTCGGTGATCGGTAAGGACGGCGGGCGCGAGACCTACAAATCCTCCCTGAAATCGGCGCCGTTGCCGCTGGTCGTGCTGGTCAACGGCGGCAGCGCCAGCGCTTCAGAAATTGTTGCCGGAGCCATCCAGGATCGCGGCGTCGGCAAGCTGGTCGGGGTTAAAACTTTCGGCAAGGGGTCCGTGCAGCGTTTGGTTCCCCTCGATAAGGATTCCGCGCTGAAAATCACCATCGCCGAATACCACACGCCCAGCGACCGCTCCATTCACGGCAAGGGAATCGTTCCCGACGTGATCGCGGAAATCCCCAAGGATTTTGACAAAGAATCGAAGCAAGACCCGCAGCTCGACAAAGCCGTTGAAGTCTTGAAAGAATCATTGTCGAAAAAATAATCGGTGTTCAGGAACTAAAAAACAGAACCGTCCGGACCTTCCTGCCGGATCGGTTCTGTTTTTTTAATTTGTTCGGAGAAGTACATTCATTTTTTCGGATTCAGGTCAACCATTGCTTTAAATCCAGCCAAGGAAGCGGCATCCCTGACGGCGGACAGAACCGCCCGGGCCATGACCTCGGCCGCCAAGGNNCCCCGCCCGCCGACATCGTGAAAATCGTGTCGCCATCGAGCATGGTATGCGCCGGCCGCATCGTTCGGGCATAACCATCGTGCGCCATGGAGGAAACCTTGGTGGCCTGGGCTTTGGTCAGCTGCGCATTGGTCAGGATAACGCCGATCGTGGTGTTGCCGGCGAAGCGGTTTCCCGTCCGGCCGCACTGTTGCAGCAATTCCGCCTCGCTGTTCAGGAACCGGAACGGTTCCTCGCAATAGGCACCGGCCAAAATATCGCCCGTTGCCGGATCCACCACATCACCGAGGCAATTGACCGCCACCACGGCCCCTACCATCAGGTTCCCCAGTTTGAGACAATAGGCGCCGAGTCCACCCTTCATGGCCCGTTCCATGCCGAACACCTTGCCGACGGTCGCGCCGGCGCCGGCGCCGACCGAACCGGTACGAAATTTTTCGGTTTCCGTCGCCAGGCAGGCCCGGTAACCCATGTTGCGATCCGGGCGCACCTTGGCATCGCCGCAGGGCAGGTCAAACAATACCGCCGCCGCGACGATCGGTACTTTGGCAACCCCGACATCAAAACCGATTCCCCGTTCTTCGAGGTACTGCATGACGCCGCCGGCGGCATCCAACCCGAAAGCGCTGCCGCCTGCCAACAGAACCCCATGTATTTTTCCCACGTAATTTTCCGGCCGCAGCAGGTCCGTTTCCCGGGTGCCGGGCGCGCCACCCCGCACATCCACGCCGGTTACCGCTCCATCCGGACACAAAATCACCGTACAACCCGTGGCCGCCTGAAGGTCTTGGGCGCTGCCCAGCCGGACGTCCGGAAAATCTGTAATCTCAACGACTTCCATCCGGGTTCTCCCCCTTTCCCCAAAATGTCTGCCGCAACTGCGCCTGAATCAGACCCCAGGCTTCGTTGGCCGCCGCAGCCGGGCCGAAATGCGTAAAAGCATGCATGCAACCGGCAAACATCCGGTAAGTGACCGGGACGCCGGCCCTTGCCAAAGCTTCGGCGTAACGCCGGTTTTCGGTCTGGAGCGGGTCGTACTCCGCCGCAATCACCAACGCCGGCGGCAAACCGGCAAACGAGTCCGTCAACAGCGGCGACGCCAGCGGGTTGTTTCTTGCCGCCGCGTCGCCGAGATAGCAGGCGGAAAAAAAGCTCTGCGCCTTCGCAGTCAGCAACGTGTCCTGGGTCGTCTTTTGATACGGGTCCGTCACAAAATCCAGCACCGGATAGTTCAAGACCTGAAAAATCAGTGAAAATTCCCGGCGCTCCCGGGCCAGCAAGGTGATTGCCGCCGTCAGATTGCCGCCGGCGCTATGCCCGCCGATGGCAATCCGCCGGGAATCGAAGCCCTGTATGTTGGCTTGATCATACACCCATTTCACAACGTCGTAACATTCATAGAGAGCGACTGGAAATCGATACTCCGGCGCCAGATGATAATCAATGCTTACCACGGCGCAGCCGACCGCGCTGACGATGCGCCGGCACCAGGGATCATCATCGGCCGGGCTGCCCTGAATGAAGCCGCCGCCGTGAATGTCGACAAACACCGGTAAAGGTTCCGTCACGTCCGAGTGAACTGGCCGATATAAAATGACCGGTGTTTTCCCGGCGGAAGTGTCCAGTTGTACCGCTTCCGCCCGCACCAGCGGAACCTCGGCTTTCTCCCGGTCCTCTGCCATTTTCTCCGCATAGGCCTGGCGCGACCGCACCGCCATTTTAAACAAAATCTCATCCGATATCATAATGACCCCGGCTTCCCTTCCATTCAAAAGTCCCCGAGCGCACTAACCCGGTNNTTGATACAAGGCCCGATCCGCACTCGCCAACAAAGTAGCGGCGGTGGTTTCCGGCGTCGGCACGATGGCGGAAACGCCAATGCTGACGGTGACAATGCCGTCCAAAGGTGACTGACCATGCGGTATCGCCAGTCAGCCACACCGCGCCGAATTTTTTCCGCGACCGTCAACGCGCCGTGTTCGTTGGAGGCCGGCAACACCACGACAAATTCCTCACCGCCATAGCGGGATACAAAGTCCGCCGTCCGCTGAATCGAATCCCGCAATACGCCGGCGACCCGTTTCAGGCATTCATCGCCGGCCAAATGGCCGTAAGCGTCATTGTACAATTTGAAATGGTCGATATCCAGCATCAGCACCGCCAAAGGAGTTCGGTCACGCAAGGCCCGCCGCCACTCTTGTTCCAGGAACTCGTCCAGATAACGACGGTTGCCGATGCAGGTCAACTCGTCCGACAGTGACAATCGCTGCAGCTCCAGATTGGCCGTCGTCAGGTCCCGGGTTCGCTCGGCCACTTGCCGCTCCAGTTCTGCTTTGGCTTGCCGCAAAGCTTCATCGTTTTGAGCCAGCTGCGCCGCCATCCGGTTAAAATTGGCCGCCAACTGGCCGAGTTCATCCGTTCGATTCATCTGCAGACGCGTTTGCAAATCTCCGGCCGCCATCCGCACCGTCGCCGCCGACAGTTTGGCGATCGCCGCCGCAATATACTTGGCAATCGCCAGGCTCAGCAGAATCGCCAGCACCGTCGCGGTCAAGAGAACCAGGAGATTGACTTTCTGGAAGCCAGCCACCGCCGCCATCGCAAAATGCATCGGCTGTTCCACGATCAAACCCCAGGAAACGCTGGGAACATGGCTGTAACCCGTTAAAAACTTCTGCCCGTCGTGCGTGTATTCCAGCCAGCCGGTAAACCCGGCCGCCGCCTGCCTTACCGGCCCCCGGTCCGAGAAATCGGCCATACTCTCCATATAGTCCGGATTCGGGTGGAGGATAACGCGGCCGTTCCGATTGATCGCATAAGCGTAGGCCTGGTCGCCCAGATGTACATGTGTGGTGAACCAGCGCAAATTGTCCAATCCCAGATTGAAAATCAACAAGCCTGAGATAGTCCCTGAACTGTCGCGAATCGGTTCGGCGAGAACAACGCCCAGCATGCCGGCGCTTTTGGAAGTCAGGACATCGGAAATTGCCGTCGTCCCGGTCTGCACCGCCTGCTGAAAATAATCCCGGTCCTGATAATTTATCGCGCCATCGGCCGGAACTCCATCGGAGCGGGCAATCTGACGCCCATTCGCGTCCGCTGCCACCACCACCTGGAACTCGGGATATTGTCCGGCGACCCGTTCCAACAGTGGAGTCATCCGGGTGGAATCCAGGGAGCGAACTTCCGGGCTGGCCGCCATGATTTTCAGCAACCGGATTTTATTCAGAAACAGTTCGTCCAGATCGTGGGCGATATCCTCCGCCAAGGCCTTGTTCCGTTCGAAGACAGAATGGTGNNTCCGCCCGCCGTTCGGCGAGTGAAGTGGCGAACAGCAGCGGCGCCAAAGTCATGACGAGAAACGCCAGACTCAATTTCTGGCGCAAACTGAAGTTATGAAAGACTTGAATGAGCCGTTTCAGCCAACGGGCAGACACCGTCGTTCCTCCTGCTGCAATTGCCGGTTCCAGGCGAGCAATCCCGTCAGACGTTCAATACTTGTATTTTCGCTGTCGGCGGCGACAACTCCTTTGCTGCCCAGTCCATCCACTGGATATTTTCCCGGGAAAGTAGGAAAATAATTGCAAACATCACAATAAGGAGGTTCAACAATGGCTGCCTATCGATTGGAAAATCTGGCCGAAGCTCATCTGGAGGCGGTCCGCCAGATATACAACCATTATATTCTGAACAGCACCGCCACGTTTCATGCCCGGCCGCTGACTCATGAAGAAATGGCTGAACTGGTCTTTTTCCCGGACCCCCGCCACCGGGCCTTCGTAATTCTCGACGGCGAGACTGTCTGCGGCTATGCGTTCATCGCCCGGCATAAACCTCGGGAAGCTTATGATTTTACCGGCGAGGTGAGCGTCTATCTGAAACCCGGTTATGAGAGCAAAGGCTTGGGGAGTATGGCGCTGCGCCACCTGGAAGAGCACGCCATAGCACACGGATTTCACGTGCTGTTGGCGACCATTTGCGGTCAGAACGAAGCCAGTCTGCAATTGTTTGCCCGCAATGGGTTCAGCCAGTGCGCCCATTTTCGGGAAGTAGGCCGGAAATTTGGCCAGTGGCTCGACGTCATTGTCTGCCAAAAAATCCTGGACTAGTCCCGCACTTCACTGGTTTGCACCAGCGCGCCGGGACCGTCCTCCGCGACATGTACCTGCGCTTCACCGAAAGTTTTCATATCGTTCAGCATATGCAGCGATGCCTGCAGCAACGACAACCCCAGCGCGGCTCCCACTCCCTCGCCGATATTCATTTCCAGAAAGAGATATGCCGGTACATCGAGCAGTCTCAGCGCTTCGGCATGGCCGGATTCGGCGGGGAAATGCGAGCCGATCAGATATTCCCGCGACAGTGGCGCCAGCCGAACCGCAATCAGCGCCGCCAGACTGGTGACCAGACCGTCCAGCACCACCGCCGCGCCGCCTGCGGCCAGTCCCAGAACAAGTCCGGTCAGCGCGGCCAGCTCAACATTCCCGATTTTTGCCAATAAGTCAACCGGTTCTTCGGCGCCGGAGCAGGACCACTCGATAATCATACTCGCCGTGGCGAAATCGATTTCCCCTGTCGCCCCCAGACCCACCGCTCGCGCGCCAGCGGCAGCGGCGGCCTTGCCGACGGCAATCCCCCGATGCAAAATGTATCGCAGTTCGGCCGGATCGGCGACAGCCTCGCCGGGAATGTTGAATTCCTCGATCCCGGCACCCACATGGCCGGCGAACATATCCAAAAGGCCGGGGCTGCGCCGGTTGCCATTGACCAGAATGATTTGCGGCTGCAGCGCCCGGAGGCGTGCTTGTCCGGTAATTCCCGCCATCTTTCGGGCCAATTCCTCAAACGACCCCAAGCTGCCCAAAGGCTTGGTCAGGTTGTCGAGACGGGTCTGGCAGCGGCTCATGGCGACTGCGTCCAACGGTCTGATCACCGGTATGCATTCAGCAGGCATTGCATTGTCCTCCTGCGGCATCAGCCAGATCATTCGCCCGCAGCAACTGAACCGACATTTTTAAAAATTCGACCACCACGGAGGCGCCCACAGCCTCACCCAGCCGCACCCCCATGTCCAGGCAAGGTTCGAGATCGAGATAGCCCAGGGCGGTAATATGGGCCGGTTCGCCTGACAGGTGCGAGGCCAGCAGATATTGCCGGCTCAGGGGATGGATCGCCGCCGCAATCATCGCCGCCGCCGTCGTGTTCAGGCCATCCACGACAACCGCGCAGCGATGCGCCGCCGCCCCCAGGACCACGCCAGCCAAGGCGCCGATTTCAAACCCGCCGACCTTGGTCAGCACATCCAGCCCGTCGGTCCGGTCCGGTTGGTTGATTTCGAGAGCCCGCCGCACAATTTCGGTTTTCATCTTCAATTTTGCATCGGAAATGCCGGTTCCCCGGCCAGTCACCTCGGCCGGCGACAATCCGGTAAACGCCGCCACGATCACGGCGCTGGCCGTCGTGTTGCCGATCCCCATTTCGCCGAGCGTAAAACAATTATAACCATGACGGACCCGGTCGGCGACAATTTCAATCCCGGCTTCAACCGCTTGAATTGCCTGCTCGCCGGTCATCGCCGCGCCCCGGGTAAAATCCCGGGTTCCCTCGGCGACTTTGCGATGCCACAGCCCCGGCACGCCCGACAAATCTCCGGCCACGCCGACATCAGCCACCACCATGTCCGACCCGGAATAATTCGCGAACGCGTTGGCGCTGGCTCCCTTGGGCAGAACATAATTGACGGTCATCTGCCGTGTCGTGTCCGGCGGATAGGCGCTGACTCCGTTACGGGCCACGCCGTGATCCGCGCAGGCGACCACCATACAGGGCTGGGGGGCGTCCGGAACACTGGTCCCCCGGATCGACGCATATTTTCGGAGCATTTCATCCAGACGTCCCAGACTGCGCTGTTCCGGAACAATCGCTGTCAAGTTCTGCCGGACGATGTGGCTGACGCGCGGATCCGGCGGTGTTATTCTTTTCAGGGTCTGTTCCAGTAAAATCCCCATGACATCCTCCCCCTGGCCGGTGTATTCCAAAAAAATAAGAAGACCTCACTTTGGATTTAACTCCAAAAGAAGCCTTCTTCTCCACGAAGGATTCATCAGGATTGCGGCAGGTCTCCTGGCTCCCGGTTCTTCGACGGTTTGCGCCTTCCCCTCGCGAGTGGCCGTGCAAAATCTCCCCGGTACAGTGGTGGGCCCGCGCCTACGCATGTAACATGCTCAGACTTCCCTATTCTCCCCGCGCATTGCGGGGCACCCCAATCCAAGTGTGGTCTATTCAGCTATTGCCATTATAGCAACCGGCGGTTGGACGCGTCAATGTTAATGGCAGGAAGATCGGTCCCGTCTGTTGAAATAGTGGTCAGGGCAATATTATCGGCAGAGGAGTGTTCTGATTTTGGCAACCGTACATACCACGTATCTCGGCGACTTGCGCACCGAATCCGTTCATCTGCAGTCCGGCAGTAAGCTGATCACCGATGCCCCCACCGACAATCAGGGAAAAGGTGAAGCGTTCTCCCCCACTGACCTGGTGGCGACCGCGTACGGAGCCTGCGTGTTCACCATCATGGGGATCGCCGCCAAAACCCACGGGTTCAGTATCGATGGCGCGAAGGTGGAAACCACGAAGGTCATGGGAACCGAACCCCGGCGAATTGTCGAACTGATCACGCAGTTTACCTTTCCGCCGAACAACTACAGCGCCAAGCATAAAAAAATCCTCGAGTTGGCCGCGAAAGAATGTCCGGTGTTCAATAGCCTGCATCCGGATCTGAAGAAAACCGTCACTTTCGTTTATACCGACTGAACAATGAAGGGGTACTGCCGCAAGCAGTACCCCTTCCTATTAGTTCGACTCCAGACTGGATGTGCAATGCGGGCAGCGGATCGCCTTGATGGGAACCGCGGTGCAGCAGAACGGGCAGTCCTTGGTCGCCGGCGGCGCTTCCGCCGGTTTCTTTTTGAGTCGATTGACCTGTTGGATCATCAGGTAAATGGCAAACGCTACGATGACAAAATCAATCACCGTGTTGATAAACATCCCGTAGTTGATAGTCGGCGCCCCGGCGGCTTTCGCGGCGGCGACTGTCGGATACGGTTTGTCGGAGAGGTTGATAAACATATCGGCAAAATTCACTTTGCCCATGATGAGCCCCAATGGAGGCATTAAAATGTCACTGACAAACGAGGAAACAATTTTTCCAAAGGCGCCGCCGATGATGATGCCCACTGCCAAATCCAAAACGTTGCCGCGCATGATAAACTCTTTGAATTCTTTGAGCATAGGAACGCCCCCTTTTCCTCTTTTTTGAAACTTGTATTCGCCTTTACTAGTTCGCCGCAGCGTTGACGATTCCTTCCCGGCCGATTCAAACGATCACAGGAAGGTTTCCGTCCCGCTGAAGCGCCGGATTACCTGCCGGTGTTGCGGGAACTCCCGTTCCAGCTCCGCCTCCGGAAACAGTTCGAAATCCCGCTCGTCAAAGCCCGGCGAAACCAGGCAGCTCACCAGGCAAAACGAAGCCGGCTCCACGACTTCCGCCCCGAAAATGGTGCCGCCGGGAACCGTGATCTGCGGGCGTTCCCCCCGTGCCACCGCCAGCCCCAAGACTTGCATGCCCAGGGATCCATCGACGTTCAGCTGAACGATCCGCAACGGCGAGCCATAATGATAGGCCCAGATTTCATCGGATTTCAAGCGATGAAACCGGGAAACCTGCCCGGATTTCAGCAGATAATAAATCGTGGATGCCAAGGGCCGGCCGCCAACAAGCTGGTCATTTCTGTATAGCTCCTTGTAATACCCGCCCTCCACGTGCGGTTTCAGGCCCAAATGGTCGATAAAATAGCCGGGTTGCAACATTTCCCTTCTTCCTTTCCGATTCGGGCTATGATTCGTTCGGAGAAGCTCCCTTTTTGGCAAACCGACGATGTTCATTCGTTGCCCAGCGTATGGACAACCTCCCGTAACAGCTGTTTTCCCTGCCGGGTGGCCCAGCGGATCTCGTTGGCGGTAACCGCCGCCTCGATCAAAGCATGGACATAATAACTACTGGTCAGTTTCGGTTGCCATTGTTCGATGGCCACGGTCAATTTTTCCCAATAGCCCTCGCTGATTTCTTCTGCTTCCACTGGCACGCCATCGATCAGAGCTGCCCGCAATTTCGCGTTTATCCGGTCGATGCTGGCACAGCCCTGTCCCAGAATTGCCAAAATCGCGCGGAATTCATCGCTGATCGGCGGGTCGCCGGCTTGATGCCGCCGTTCCAGTCGCACTGGCAATAAATCCATAATACGGTCGGCTTTGTCCGCCAACGCCGAATTATAATCGATAAATTTCTCCGCCATGGTCAGCCATTGATTCTGTTCCGGCGAAACCACGACCGGCATTTCGCCTTCCCGCAGCAGCAGGTCGGCCAAATTATGCGTCTCGGCATTCAACTGTCGCACTCGGGCGCGAACGGCCGGGTCGGCAGTCGGCGCTTCATTTTCCAGTCGCACATATTCCTGAACGGCGCAACAAAAATATGCCACAACCGCTTCGTTTTCCTCCTGCAGCTTCGCCTTGAATTGTTTGCCGTAGCGCGGCGGCCACAGCAAAACATTCACCAGCATGGCGGTCGTCAATCCGGCAAAAATGACGCCGGTCCGATTGATCGCATGCGGCAAAAACAATTCCTGCCCGGAGCCCATCACAAACACGGCCGCCACGATCCCCGTGGATATGCCGCCCTGAAGACCCAGCCGCATGTACACCCCAATGAGCAAAATACTGACAAGGCCCATGGTCAGGGGATTGCCGCCCACCGACCAGCCAAACAGCAATCCGGCGGCGACGCCAATTATATGGACCACTATTTGATCTTTCGCCGTTTTTACTGTCAATAAAATAGACGGCTGCATGTTGACCACGGCGGAAACAGCGCCAAAGAACGCCGGTTCCAGTTTCAGCAACCGACAGAGAGCCATCGTGATCGTCACGGCGATGCCCGTTTTCAGAATGCGCGCGCCGACTCTCATGACGGTCGTTCCTGCGGCTCTTTTTTTATGACTGCAACCTCGGCTTCCGTATACACCGGGATACCCGCCCGGAGGAGCAACTCGGCGAACAGTCCATTGCCATCGATCAATCGGCCGGAGAAGCTGCCGTCATATACCTTCCTCACGCCGCAGGATGGCGACCGGGCTTTTAACACGGCAAATTCGCAGCCATGCTCCAGCACGGTTGCCAAGGCGGCCAAGGCGCCCTGCCGATAGGAGTCCGTGACGTTCTGGCCTTCGTTTGTGAAAACCTGACCGGCTCGGAGTTCCGCCGGCGGTCGGGGAACGGGTAGCCCCCCGAGTACTTCCGGACAAACCGCAATCGCCTGACCGGCCCCGACCATCGCCGCGATCTTCGGANNGTTCCGTCATAGCGGCAGGCGATTCCCGCCAGGCAAGCGCTGACTGCGATCATTTCTCCAGTCCCAGGTTCACCGCGACCAGCCCGTAACGCTTCGGGTCTTTTGTCGAAACCGACAACCAGGCTTCGCCATTGCCGACCATGACCCCCTGCCAGTTGACGAACAGGTTTGCCACTTTCTGTTGAACAATGGCCTTCCGGACCTGCGGCGTCATGATGTCATCGTAGTTGTCGAGAAATTCCGGTTTGGTCGCAAACATGAACGTCCCTTTGCCCTTGAGTTCATCCCACCAACCATTCACCCGCAGCGGATACAGCACAAAGTCTGCGACCCGGCTGCGGTCATTCGCCGCGACGGCTTTCTGCAGCTCGGCAAATGCCGCTTCGAACTCCGCAGCGTTCTCGATTCCCGCCACCGCATAGGGATTGGCGGGCGCTGCCTGCACTCCGGTCAGTCCGAGCGGGCAGATGAGCAAAAGCACCAGGGTCACAAGAACCAGTCGTATTCGTTTCATGATTACCATCTCGCTTCCGTGTTGAATGTTTGTTCCAATCTCATTCCTTGTCATACTGCTTCCACTTTGTTCTGCTTTTTCCCTGCCGCCACGAAAATTTTCCGGCAAAATATTGCCGCAAAGGCGCTGGCGGCAGATCAGGCCGTCCGGCACCTCCCACGCGCCTTGACATTCCCGCGGAAAAGTCCTAGGCTTTTAGTTATAAATTCAGGAGGCTGCCATGAAAATCCGCAGAGTCAGCAAAGTTTACGCAACCTTGGCGAATTGGCGAAAATTCCAGTTCCGGTTGTTTGGGGAAGGCATTGTCGTTGGCGCTTGCGCCGGCCTGATCATCGTTGCTTTCCGCTACGCACTGGAAATGGCCGAATCTCTGAGATCCGCCGTATATAGGCACTTTCCCGCAGGCGAGTGGTTACCGGTCGCCCTCTGGTTTCTGGTCCTGTTTCTTATCGCCTTTGTCCTCCACCGAATTGTCGCCATCGAGCCAATGTCCGCCGGCAGCGGCATTCCTCAGGTCAAAGGCACGATCCTGGGCATAATGCGAATGAACTGGCTCAAGATTCTGCTTGGTAAATTCATCGGCGGGGTTCTGGCGATCGGCGCCGGACTGTCGTTGGGTAGGGAAGGGCCTTCCGTACAGTTGGGCTCTGTGATCGGGCAGGGATTGAGCCGTCTGTCGGGGCGAACCCGCATGGAAGAACGATATCTGATTACCAGCGGCGCCAGCGCCGGTTTGGCCGCCGCGTTCAACGCCCCTCTGGCCGGCGTGATTTTTTCGCTGGAAGAATTGCACAAAAACTTCTCGTCGGCGGTATTATTGCCGGCCATTGCCGCCGCCTTGACCGCCGATGTGATTTCCCAGTATTTTTTCGGTCCAAGTCCCGTTTTTCAATTTGCCGGTCTGCCCATACTGCCGGCCCGCTATTACTTAGTGGTCATTTTGCTTGGACTCATCGCCGGAGTTGTCGCCGTACCGTTCAATCGCGGGATCGTCATCGCACTGAATCTATATGAAAAGCAACCCTGGGTCACCGGCATGGGCAAAGCGGCGATTCCACTGTTGGCGGCCGGCGTCATCGGCTTTTGGCTGCCCGATATACTGGGCGGCGGCAATGAACTGGTCAATAAATTGGCCGCAGCGCCAATGAGCCTCTCGTTGCTGCTCCTGCTCCTGGTCGCCAAATTCCTGTTCACGCTGCTCAGCTACGGTTCCGGAGTTCCCGGCGGCATATTTTTGCCGATGTTGGTTATCGGCGCTCTGGCCGGTGGAATCTGCGGTGATTTGTTCATTAGTTACGGACTCGTCGAAGCTGCCTACCGAACGAATATCATCATCCTGTCCATGGCGGCCTACTTCTCGGCAGTTGTCAAATCTCCCATCACCGGCAGCATTCTGATCATGGAAATGACCGGATCATTCAACCATATGCTGCCTTTGATCATCGCTTCCATTAGCGCCTATCTGGTTGCGGACCTGGCCAAAACCGCTCCCATCTACGAAGAACTGCTGGCCCGCTCATTGCGCCGCCAGGGAAAATCTCCCGCGTCATCCCCGGCTGAAAAACGCCTGGTTATCGAACTGCCGGTTGGTATCGGTTCGAAATTGGAAGGAAAATTCATCCGGGATATTGAATGGCCGCCGGATTGTTTGCTTGTCAGCATCCGCCGGGGGGACCACGATTTGGTTCCCAAAGGCGATGCCCGGATGATGGTCGGCGATTATCTGTTCGTCCTCACGCCGACTGAGCAGGCTGAAACGTTGAGGCGACTGGCCGAATAGCCAGTCGCCTTTGTCATTCCTTCTATTTTCGTTTTGGCAGCAGCGGTTCGCTGAGACCGGCCACTCCTACCAACCCCAGCAGCGTCATGAATATTTTCTGCGGGCCGCGGTAGCCAGTGGCCGGATCGTACCATTCATCGAGGGAGTGGTTGTTGCCTTCCGCACCGCCCCCGCACAGCCGGATTGCCGGAATGCCCAGACTCATCGGCAGGTTGGCGTCGGTACTGCTGGCCGGTCCGAACTCCGGCGTCATCCCCGCCGCCTCGGTAGCCGCCCAGGCTGCCTGCACGATCGGCGCCGTCGGTTCCTGCTGTCCCGCCGGCCGGTCACCCACCAATTTGATTTCCACCTTGATGACATCTCTTTTCCAGCGGGCATTTTCTTCGGCGGCGGCTTCTTCGAGCAGTCCCAGTACCTTGGTTTCCAGCTTTTTTAGCTCGCCTTCATCAGCCGACCGCATATCCAGCAGCATCGTGGCTTCCGCAGCGATGGAATTCACGGAGGTCCCGCCGGTGATCGTGCCTACGGTGAAGGTCGTTTTCGGCTGGGTCGGCGTTTCCACGTCGCCGATTTTGGCGATGGCCCGGCCCAAGGCGTGGATGGCGCTGGGCAGTCCGAACGCGTTCCAGCTATGCCCGCCGGGGCCCCGATACGTGATTTCGTAGCGCCGACTGCCGGTCGCCAGATAGGTGATGATTTGCTCCTTGACACCGTCTATGGCAATATAGCCGTCGATATCGTCGCGGTCCCTGAAGAACGCCTTGACGCCGCGCAAATCGCCCAGCCCTTCCTCGCCGACATCGGCGCCGAACACGATATCTCCCACCGTTTGAATTCCCGCTTCCCGCAGCGCCCGGATTACCGACAGAATAGCCGCCAGGCCCCGCGCATTGTCGGCAATTCCCGGCGCATACAACTTCCCGTCTTTTTCCCGGACCTTGACATCCGTGCCGGCCGCGAACACCGTGTCCAAGTGTGCCGACACAAAAATCCTGGGGCCATTTCCCGTTCCTTTGAAAACGCCGAATACGTTGCCTTCGGCATCCTCTGTCACTGCCGAAAGCCCCAGCGCCGCCAGCTTCGCCTTGTAGAATTGCCCCCGTTCCTGTTCCTGGAACGGCGGCGCCGGCACCTCATTGATCGCAATTTGTTCCGCAATGGCGTTCGAGTGGTCAGCCGCCAAAAAAGTCATTCCCTTTTGTACCGCTGGCGTTGCCTGTAGTTTTTCAAAGACCGACCTGACATTTGCCGAGACCTCATACGTTGTTGCCATCGTTTTCCTTCCTTTCACAACTTTTCATTTTTTCCGTTGACAAATCTCACTTCTTCCGCCATAATTTTATACATAATTGTAAATCAACAAATGTGATGACGGAAGAAAGTAAGCATGGGGAATCATCAGAGAGCCGGCGGTTGGTGCGAGCCGGTTGAGGAAGCAGGCTGAAGTTCCTTCCCGAACAGCAGGCTGAACTGACAGTAGGCCGCGCCGTCCGCCGACGTTACCGGTTAAGAGAGGATCAAGCGTCCTTAAAAGGGTGGTACCGCGACAATTCGCCCCTGTCCGGTATCTTTTTTTATTTTCTGGACGTTGGTCTATTTGGGTGGTACCGCGATGAAATCGTCCCTGTCCGGGGGACGATTTTTTTTGCCCCAAAATCCATTCCCGGAACATTTTTTGTCAGGAGGTCTCATCTCATGAACATTCCCTTGATTATCGTTCTGCTGTACATCGTAGTTCTGTTCCTGATCAGTTTCTGGGCGGAAAAAAGGGCGCGGGGCGGCGTCGAAAATTATGTTCTGGCCGGAAGAAAATTAACCACAACCCTGGTTACCGTCTCCATTGTCGGTCTTGCCATCGGTGGCGCCTCGACCATCGGCGTTTCCGAGCAAGCCTACAAAGTTGGGCTCTCCGCCGGCTGGTACACAGCCGCCTGGGGAATCGGCGCCATCTGCATGGGCCTGTTGGTCGCCAAAAAATATCGTCAGCTTTGCATTTCGACGATCCCCGAACTGCTGGAACGTTTCTATGATAAAAAGGGCATGGTCATTGGTGTCTTCTGCCAGATCATTATCCAGCTGGTCATTACCTCGCTGCAATATATCGCCGGCGGCACGATTCTGCACGCCATGCTGCCGGAAATTTTCAGTTTCACCACCGGCATGCTCACCAGCGCCGTGGTCTTTATTGGCATCACCTTCATCGGCGGCATGTGGTCGGCCAGCTTGTCAAACATTCTGAACGTGTTGCTGATCTATGTCGGCATCGTGGCCGCTACCATCGTCAGCGTCCTCCAGCACGGCGGACTGGCACCGGTCATTGCCAAGTTGCCGCCGGCTGTCCCTTACACCAGTTTGATCGACGGCGTTGGCCCCATGGGAATCATTGGCTGGATTCTGGTGCTCGTCACCGTGAACCTGTCGTTGCAGAGCATCATCCAAATCTCACTGGGCGCCAGGGATGTCGCCACGGCGCAGCGCGGGTTCGTCATCGGCGGGGCCATCATGTTGCCGATCGGCTTTGTGTGCGCCCTGATGGGAATCATCGCCCGGGTCGACTATCCCAACGTCAGTGCCGCGATGGCGTTGCCGTTGATGATCATGTCCCTGAATCCGGTGCTGTCCGGCGTAACCCTTGCCGCCCTCTGGGCCGCCGACATCTCCACCGCCTGCAACCTGCTGCTGAGTTCCGCCACATTATTTTCGCAGGACATTTATAAACGCATGATCCATCCGTCAACCAGCGAGAAAAATCTGCTATTTGTCACCAAAGCGTCGGTACTCGTTTTGGGAGCGCTTACACTGTTCCTGGCCATGACGGTCAGCGGCATCATCCAGACCATTATGATCGGCCTCAGTCTGACCGCCGCCTTCAGCGTCGTGGTGCTGTTCACCCTGTTCATGCCGGGACTTTGCCGCAAAAACTCGGCGTTCTATACCATTCTCGGCGGCCTGGTCACGCTGGTGCTCTGGCAGGTCGTTCCGGCCGTCCGCATCCTGCCGCATGTCATCTACCTGGAATGGGTCGTCTGCACCGCCATTTTCCTGCTGGTCTACATTCTGGATTCCAAGCCGATCAAAGCGGACGCCTTCCTGGCCCCGGCAGCGGAAAAAGCGACGGATACCCTCTGACAGGAACTTGATGCCGGCATGGCGAATTGTGTTCTGAAAAATGACGATTCGATCAAGCAAGGAGTGAAGACGAAATGTGGAAAATCGGCATCCTATTGTTTCCCGGCGTGGAGGAACTGGATTTCGTCGGGCCGTTTGAAGTCCTGAGCTATGTGAACAAACTCGCGCCGGCCAGCACCCAGGTGTTGCTGGTTGCCGAGGAAACGACGGAACTGCGGGCCTTCAACGGACTGCGAATCCTGCCGGACGTGACGCTCGCCGCTTGCCCCGACCTCGACATTTTGGTGGTTCCCGGCGGCAAGGGCCGGCTGGCGGCGATGAAAAACGCCAACCTCCGGCAATTCATCCAAGCACAGGCGAATCAGGCCCGATTCATCACTTCGGTCTGCACCGGCGCCTTCCTGCTGGCGGAAGCCGGCCTGCTGACCGGGCGCCAGGCCACGACCTACCATGAGTGCCTGGATGAGCTCTCCCGCTACGGCGTGGAAGTGCTGACGGCCAAAGTCGTCGATGCCGGTCGCATCATCACCGCCGGTGGCGTGAGTTCCGGCCTGGAGCTCGGCTTTTATCTGCTGCAGAAAATGTTCGGCCCCGACATGGCCCGGGAAGTGGCCCGAAAAATCGAATACAGTCCGGAAATACCACTCGATTAGCGGAGCGGCGGCGGTCAATCACGCAGGGAATCGATTCTCTGAAACAGTTCGGCCGCCGGGTGCCCCAGTTTCCGGATATAGAGAGCACGCAGCGGCTTGGCCAGTTTCGCAAACTCCGCCGGATTGTTCACCGCGTTGATTTTCATGCCTTTTTCCTGCAGCACTTTCAGCAAGGTCTGTTCCTCCAGCGCGACAATCCCGCGCTGGTAAGCCTGCGCCTCTTTTGCACATTCCAGCAATATTTCCTGATGCCGTGGCGATAATTTTCGCCACGTTTTTTCACTGATCGTCAGCACCTGAATGAAATACTGGTGATTGGTAAGCGACAGATACCGCTGAACTTCATGGAAACGATTATATAGCACCAGTGAAATGGGATTTTCCTGTCCCTCCGCCACATTTTGCTGCAACGCCTTATACACTTCGCCAAAGGACAAGGCAATCGGCAAAGCGCCCAGCGCCTTGAACCCCTCAACGCTGGCGTCGGTCTGCGGCACCCGGATTCTCAGCCCCCTGAGATCGGCCGTCGTGTGGATCGGGCGCCGATTGTTCGTGATCTGTCGGGTGCCGGCATCAAAATAGCAAATCACCCGCAGGCCCTCGGCCTGCAGCTTTTTGTCGACCTCTGTCCCGATTTCGCCGTCAAACACTCGCAGCTCATGGGCTTTATCCTTGTACATGTAGGGCAAGTCAAAAATCCCCAGAATCGGCGAATAGGAGGCAAGAAAACCGACCGATGAAGTTCCCATGTCGATGGTTCCCATCCGCATGCCTTCGTCCCGTTCTTTCATCGTCCCCAGTTTCGCATTGTCAAAGACTTCGATGACCAGCGTACCGCCAGATTTTATACTGACGAGATCAGCCAGTCTCTGCGAACCGCGGGTCTCCGGCGATTGACTGGCTGTTTCCGTTCCCAGCCTTAACACCACTCGATCAGACGCACTCTCATTGGCGGTCTTCATCCCCGAACATCCTGTCAGGACAAGCAAAGACGCAATCAGGCAGCCTGCCCACATCCCGACGATCTTTCTTCTGCCCACCCGCTTTATGCCCCCTTGCCCAAACAGTCCCGTTCAGCATATGCTACCCCCGGGGTTAGCTGCGGCGCATCACTCGTTTTCTTCGCGGTTTTTCACCAGCAAAAACCGAATTGCGTCTTCTGCCGGTGCCGGTCGGCAAATCAGGAATCCCTGCCCGAAATCACAGCCGCACTCCTGAAGATAGTTCCATTGTTCCTGCCGTTCTACTCCCTCGGCGACGACATTCATCTCCAAACTCTGGGCAAACCGGATCAGTGACTGTACAAGTACCGTTTCCCGCTCTGGAATGTTATCAATAAAGGTTTTGTCAATTTTCAGCGTCTCGACTGGAAACAGGCGCAAGTAGGTCAGCGAGGAATAGCCGGTTCCAAAATCGTCCAAAGCCAGCCGCACTCCCAACGTCTCGAGTTGATGCAGTTTTCGGCTACTTTCTTCGATCGAAGCCAACAGCGCACTCTCCGTGATTTCCAGCTCCAGTTGGTGAGGCTCAATGCCGCTCGATCCAATAAGTCGGGCCACGTCACCAATCAGATTTTCATCCGCCAGCTGCTTCAGCGAAAGATTCACCGCGACACGGACATCGGGAAAGCCGAGCCGGGCAACCTTTCTGGCAAAAATACAGGCTTGCTCCAATACCCAAATCCCAATCGGTACAATCAACTGATTTTGTTCCGCCAGCGGTATAAATTTCCCCGGCGGCACCGGTCCATGCTCTTTGCTGTGCCAGCGGAGCAGCGCTTCAAAACCAACGACCTGCCCGTTCCGCAGGTTCACCTGGGGCTGATACACTACCTGAAATTCCTGTTTCTCCAGCGCATGCCGCAAACTGTTCGTCAACAACAATTTTTCCTGCGCGTCACGCAGCAGGGCCGGGTCAAAGAACCGCCAACAGTTCCGACCGGCGGCCTTGGCGGCATACATGGCATTGTCCGCTTTTTTCATCAATTCTTCCACGGTTGCCCCATCTTGCGGAAACAGGGCAATGCCCACGCTGGCCGACACGCGGGCGGCTTCGTCGGCAAACAGATAATCTTGGCAAAGACCCTCGACCAGACGATCGCCGAGTCGTGATATTTCCGCCGTTTCCAAACGATCCGACAGAATAACGATGAATTCGTCGCCGCCCAGTCGGGCGACGAAGGCCTTTTCGCCGGCCAGATTCTGAATGGTTTCCCCGGCGGCGATAATCAAACGGTCGCCGGCCGAATGGCCAAAATTATCATTGATGCCTTTCAAATCGTCAAGATCGATGAACAGAATGACTCCGCCGCCACCGTCCTGCACGGCCGCCGCCAGCTCCACTTTCAGGCGCTCCATCAGGCAGGCCCGGTTGGGCAGCCCCGTCAGGGCATCGTGAAAAGCCATATGGCTGATCTTTTCATGTAGTCGTTCCTGCTGCAGCAGTTCATTCCGCAACGTTTCCCGGATTTTCGCATCCTGGAGGGCCAGCGCGGCCAGATCGGCGAACTGCTGCAACATTGCCAGCTCGTCCTCCGACAATGGTCGGATTGCATCATGCCAGGTAATCGCCACGACCCCGGCAACCTGCTCCTTCTGTTTAAGGGGGAAAATCGCGACTGTGCGCAGATTGTCCCACAAGGGACCTCTCAAGCGGTCCGGCAGGCTTTGATAATCTTCCCGGTACTGTAATTTCCCTGTCGCCAGCACGGTCGGCAGCAGGCCGGTTTTTCGGGTCACTTCGTACCCCAGTAACATCTGTTGGCGTCCTTGAACATAACGAACGAAGGGTCGATTATTTTCCATAAGGATAACAAATCCCTCGGGTGAATTGACCAACTCCCGTGTACTCGCCAACAAACCCTGCATTTGGGCGTCAAATCCAGCCTCGGTGTCGGAAATCAGACGAAACATCGCCCGATACTGTTTTTCCCGCAGAAGCAATTTGCTTTCCGTCGCCTGACGAACTTCAATTTCCAAAAGCATCTGCTGATTGGCCTGTTGCAGTTCCTCCGTGACGTGGATCATTTCTTCGTTCATCGCAGTCAACTCTTCGTTGGCAGCCGTCAGCTCCGTTTCCGCCCGGGTCCGCTCGCTTACTTCCTCTTCCAGGGAAGCATTGGCCTGCGCCAGCTGCCGGGCGCTTCGTTCCATTTCCCGGCTTTGCCGCAGAATCATGCTCGCCAGTCCGGCCAAA
Source organism: Negativicutes bacterium UBA1444 (assembly GCA_002329525.1). Taxonomy (GTDB): domain Bacteria; phylum Bacillota; class Negativicutes; order UBA1444; family UBA1444; genus UBA1444. Next base: position 4,909 of record DCTI01000035.1, on the reverse strand, counting down.
ACCAAAAACGAAAGGAGCGCGTTGTAGCTGACGGTTCTTTGAAAAGGCCCCATCGCCAAGGCTTTGTCCTGGACGGTAATAGCCGCCCAGGAAGCTCCATAGCCAGGAATGGTGACTGGGGTGTAGCTGCAAAACATCAATCGGCCATCACGGTCAGTATATTCAGACGTTCCCGATTCACCGGCAAGGACCTTGTCCACAATCTGCTGCAAACCTGGCGCCACATCGATCGGCTGGTATTCCTGACGATAATCCTGACCGTCCAAAACATATCTGCCCCGACTGTCCCGGACAACCAACGCCTTGTTGCCCCGTAGGTAATTATGCCGCAACTTGACTTTTTCCCATTCCGGATGAGCGATTACAGTGCCTTCCTCGTCCAGAATATAGGTGTAGCGGTCGTCACCACGATAATGCCGGCCTACCCGCTCCTGAATTTCTTCAATACGCAGAAAGGCCGCCACCGCGCTGACCATTTTCCCTTCCCGTAACACGGGAAAAACGACGGCCATCGCAGTGGTGGGATCATTGCTGTCCGGTCCGAAGGAATAGAAGGACGGTGTGATGAACGGCCGTTTCTCCGACAACAATTTCTGAAACCACCAGCGTCCGGGCCGGATGGCTTTTTCGCCGCGTACCCGGGCAGTCTGCGTTCCATCCGGTATTCTTTGAATGACCAGATTATTGAAGTAATCATACTGTCCGAACCGTTCCAGAATATACTCCTGCTGCCGAGCGGGATCCAGGCTCCGAATTTCACCGGCCTGCGCCATCTCGCCGACCACTGAGTACACGGTTTCGTAAAATGACGAAACGCTAAGCGCGACATTTCGCGTATGGATCTGGTTATCCGCTGCCAGGCGATCCGAATAGACCCGCTGCAACAGGTAATAACTCACCAGGTTGAACAGAAGGAAAGCTAATAATGTCCCGCTGAGAATCCAGAAAACCATCCGCGTTGGTATCGGCTTATTCACAATCCGTCTCCGCCACCCGATCCATTCAACTGGTGTATCATTGTTGGTCCCGTCCGCCTGCGGCAACACAAGCAGCCTATTTGTTTATATTATTCTTGCAGTTCGAGAATTTTCCTTTTTCAAATTCCGATTCATGGACATTTGGAGCAAAGTGCATCATAAAAGGATTTTTTGATTTTTCCACGAATAATTTAAAAACATACCATGACGCTAACTACCAGGGATGCGTTGGTAATAATCCATGATTGAACAAGGAGATGAATCACATGAAAATTTCTGTAGTCGGTTGCGGCAAGGTTGGATCCGCCGTGGCCTATACCGCCCTGTTGAAAGGTCTGACCGATGACATCGTTTTGGTGGATGCCAGCTGCGACAAAGCCCGGGGAGAAGCCCTGGACATTCTGCAATGCCGTGCGTTCGCCCCGCAGGCGAAAGTCCGCCAGGGCGAAATGCCCGATACCGCCGGCTCGGATATCGTCATAATCACCGCCGGCATCCCCCGCAAAGCGGACGAGCCCCGAGTACTGCTTCTTTCGCGAAACGCCGCACTGATTGGCGATATTGCCCGCAAAGCCGTTCAGTACAGCCCCAATTGCATCCTGTTCATGATCACCAATCCCCTCGATGTGATGACGCAATTGGCGTTCAAGGTGTCCGGCCTCCCCCGCGAGCGGGTCATTGGCATGGGCACGGTTCTGGACACCAGCCGCTATCGTTCCTGTTTGGCCCGGGACTTCGGTGCCGACGCCCGCGACATTGACGCCTATGTCATCGGCGAGCATGGTGAGACCATGGTTCCTGTCACCACCGGCATCAATGTCCGGGGAATTCCACTGGAACAATGGCCGGGTTTCTGTCCGGAAACTCTCGAGCGGACCGTCAAGGAAGTGATCGCAGCCTCCGGCCAGGTCATCGCCCTCAAGGGCGGCACCGTCTTCGCTCCCGCCGCCTCCGCCTGCGCCGTGCTGGAAGCGCTGGTTCGGGACAGCAACGCCGTATTGCCGGTGTGCACCTTCCAGGAGGATTTGGGGGTATGCGTCAGCCTGCCGACCATCGTAAACCGGGCTGGCGCCAAGCAGGTTCTCAGCCTGCCGATCTCAGCCGACGAAGCGAGCCGGTTCGCCAAATCAGTTGACAATATTCGCACCTATGTCAAGGATCTGGCCGAATACCTATAACCCCAGCTTTCCCGTACATAATGCAAAAGGAGAAGGGGCACGGTTCCAACCGCGCCCCTTCTCCTTTTGTTTTTATCAAACAACAAATCAGGCCATTTCCTTGGCGGGTTCCTCGCTGACCATTTCAATCCCGCCGTCATCCCACAGGTATTTCTGCGTATCGGCGACCAGTACGCCGCTCAGCGACAGCAGCGCCACCAGGTTGGGGATCGCCATCAATGCATTCATGGCGTCGGCCAAATCCCAAACCAACGCCAACGACGTGACCGAGCCGACGTAAACGGCAATAACCCAGGCAACCCGATAGGGCAGGATCGATTTTTTGCCCAACAGATATTCCGTAGCCCGTTCCCCATAATAAGACCAACCCAGAATCGTGGAAAACACAAACGTCAGCAATCCCACCGTCAACACAATCGGACCGATGGTCGGAATCTGGGCAAAGGCCGCTTTGGTCAGAGCGGCGCCGGACAACTTGTCCAACCCGGTCGGATTCCTCAACACAGCTGTGACCAGAACCAAGCCGGTCATGGCGCACACTACCACTGTATCCCAAAAGGTCCCGGTCATCGAAACCAGCGCCTGCCGCACCGGATTCTTCGTCTGAGCCGCTGCTGCCACGATCGGCGCCGACCCCAGTCCCGATTCATTGGAAAACAGTCCCCGCGCCACTCCGTAGCGCATGGCCATGATCACCGAGGCGCCGATAAATCCGCCTCCGGCAGCCTGCGGGGTAAACGCCGCGGAAAAGATCAACGACAAAGCCGGCAAAAGCAGATCGGCATTGATCGCCAAAATAACGGCACAACCAATAACATAAAAAATTGCCATAAACGGGACCAACATTTCGCAAACGCGAGCAATCGATTTTACGCCGCCCAAAATCACCACGGCGGTCAACACAGCCATAATTCCGCCAGAAATATGCGGTGATACGCCCGTGGTCTCCTTGACCATGACGGCGATGGAATTGGCCTGAACGGTATTACCGATGCCAAAGGCGGCAATCGAAGTGAAAATGCAGAACAATATCGCCAGCCATTTTACGTTCATGCCGTTTTCGAGGGCGTACATCGGCCCGCCAAGCATCGTTCCATCAGAGGTCTTTACGCGGTATTTGACTGAGAGCAGCGCTTCCGAATATTTGGTCGCCATGCCGAAAACTCCGGTCAACCAACACCACAAGACCGCGCCCGGCCCGCCCAAGCCGACCGCCGTGGCGACGCCGACAATATTGCCGGTGCCGATCGTTGCCGCCAATGCCGTGGTCAAAGCGCCGAACTGACTGACATCCCCTTCGCCGCCGGCATCTTTGCTCACAGACAACTTAATCGCGGTCCAGGTATGTTTTTGAATAAAGCGCAGGCGAAACGTCAGAAATAAATGAGTGCCAAACAACAACACCAACATGGGTGGTCCCCAGAGATAGCCATTCAGCCAATTGATCCAGTCGTGAAATTCTTGCAAGATTCCAACCCCTCTCCTGTTTGTGCCATAGAATCCGGAAATTCTTCTTTCCCCCGTTGGTGCGGATTACCAGGCAAACCCGGACAAAAGCACAAAACTTCCGTCGTATTATACATCCCGGTGTTATATTTGGCAATAATTTCGCAAATAAACCGGCTGTTTTCACATCTTCAGTGCCAATATTACAAAAAAAATCTACCGCTGTGGTCGACAGCGGCAGGAGGTTGCCCGTATCAGCGTTGTTCCTTTAAAAGACCCGTCCGATAAGCCGACAGCAAGCTCTGCAATTGGTCGATTTTCTGCTGGATCTGTCGTCCCTGGTCCGTGTGCCGGACGCGCAGCCGAACCGGGTGGCTCTCGATGATTTCCGTCGCCGAATCGATGTCCTGCTCCTCCGCCACCGCCTTGTGCCGGGATTCAAAGGCCTGGTGGGCCGCAAGCAGCCAGCCCTGGGAATTGGAAATCAAGGTATAGCCGGCGATGCCGGTTTCCTTCTGATAAGCCCGGGAGAATCCACCGTCAATGACGATCAGCTTGCCCTTGGCCTTGACTGGACGTTCCCCCTTGGCCACCTTGACCGGCACATGGCCGTTGATGATATGGCCCGTTCTGCAGTCCAGACCAAACTCAGCAAGAATTTTACAGGCCGTCTCCTCCCGGTCCCGCAGGACATAGTAGGCATTGCGGCGTTCCTTGTGCGGATCGGAATCCGCGTCGTGCGTGGCGGAGTCCGCAAGAAAATATCGCTCAAACGTCGCCATTTTTTCCTTGCCGAACAGAGGCGACTGCGGGGCGCACCACAAGAACCACATGGCATCCATGCCGTACTGTTTCTGCGCGGGATTGTCCGTGGCGTAATAACCNNCCAGCCGGTCGACCCGGTCCAGAAAAGCTTTGCCGGAAAACTCCTGCCCATCCACGTTGAACGAGCGGAACGACCCATCCTCATTCATGGCAATGCAACCGTGATACAACAAGTTCCCATCGTGGATCAGATAGATGCTGCCCTGGGAATAAAGGAATCGAACATGTTCCTGCAATTTTTTGCTGTTGGTGAACGAAAGCCGCAATTTTTCCATGACGAGTTGCTCGGCGTCGGTCAATTCATCGGGGTTAGCGGGATCAATCGTCGGAAAATGCCGGTCCAGCAGCGGATATGTCCGCCCCGCCAGCGACAGGGTCCCGGCCGCGAAGTCGACCTTTTCCAGCAGCAGGCGGTCGTTCATTTGGTAATGCGGACGTCGTTTGATGATCCGGCTCTCCAGCTTGAACTGGATGATGGCGATG